>NZ_JBQQBQ010000008.1:0-340520 GCF_052245915.1 Nonomuraea sp. 10N515B | reverse complement strand
CGGGGACTGCTTGGGGTCCTGCTGTGGTCCTGCCACCTGCTCCAACCTCTTCCAACGGGTGATCAAACTACCCGCGGCTGATAGGTGTTTCGGACCGGGACTGGTTCATTAGCTCTGACGCGGATGGCCATGAAGAACGCCTTCGGGCAGCCCCGTCCTCCTCACCACCCTGCTGACAGCAGGTGCTCACCTAGGAGAAATCACCCAGATCTTCCACGAGACCGGAGGCGTCAATGCTTAGCCACGAACGCACCACCGGCCGCACCTTCGATCACGGCGAGGACTTCTTCACCGCGCTGAGCAACTTCTGCCGCATGCCGGCGTACGGCAGGGATACATGCCCATGTTCCTGGCCGACCTCGCCGAGGCGGACATCGTCAGCACCTGCGAGAAACTTCCCGATCCTCAGGCACCGGTCTGGTCAAGGTCCATCTGGCCAACGTCGAGGCCCTCGGCTGCGGCACCATCGCCTGGGATGCTGAGGCCAACCAGATCCTTCCGCACATCCACGTCACTGTCGGGCTCAAGGAGCACTCCGCCAACGGCTACACCAGCCACCTACTCGCAGCCAACGTCCAGTTCCTCACCGAACTCCTCATCGTCGAAGTCAGCGCCCCAGCCATGCGTCGCCCCCGCAACTCCGACCTCTACAACGTGCCCCTGCTGACCTTCGGCGAGTGAGGTCACCGCCGGACTGGGGTCTCGAAGATTCCGGACCGCGCCTGGCGGCCTCATTTAGGCTGCGTACTGCCGGGTCGCGGACCGGTGTCTTCGGCCTTGGCGGGTCTGATTTCTCCTTCCTGAATGCACGCGCCGACCGGCAGCCTCCGGCTGGTCCGGTCAGACCGCACGCGCAATGCGGTGCCCGACAAGGCGCTCGGCCTCTACAAGCGGATACCAGGCAACACCCCTCACCTCGGATTCCTGGATGCGCCCCACCTCCGCTGCCGTCACGAAGGAGTACCCGATGTCGAGGTGATAGTGCTCCGGTTCGTCCTTCTCCGGTCGTGCCGGCACCCTGCCGTACTCGACGTAGACGGGAATCGGTGACGCTGGGAAGACCTCGCCGGAGTCGATACCCGTCTCCTCCGCCAGCTCCCGCACAGCCGCGTCCATCAGCGCGGTATCGGCCGGCTCGAGGTGACCACCAGGCTGCAGAATGATCCCGTACGCCAGATGCTCGACAAGCAGAATCTCGGCGCCACTGCGAACCACCAGCGCACCGACGGTCACGTGCATCGGAAAACTCCGCCGCGAGGCTTCCCCGGAAGGTCTGAGCGTGTTGTGTTAGTTGCTTCTATCTTGTCCCGCATGCCTTCTGTGACGTGTGTTTCGGTTACGGACAGTGATGTGTTCGGGGAGTGGCAGTTGTACTGGACCACTCGTGGTGTGGGGGTTCCTCGGGGGTGGCTGGAGCTCCTGGATGAGTGGGCCGACATCGACGAGCGTGAGCGGGCGTTGTCGATCGAGGCGGGTACGCCGATCCTGGTCGATCCGACGGGGCGGGTGGATCCGCTGCTGGCCCGGTTCTTCCGTCGGTCTCGGTTCGCCCGCCTGGCCGAGGGGACCAAGAAGGCGTACGTGAAGGATTACCGGCTGTTCTTGACGTTCTTGTGGGGGCGCGGGAAGGCCTGGCTGGAGGCGGACTCCGACGACATCGATGACTGGGAGGCGTGGCGGCGCCGGTCGAAGGACAACCCGGTGCGGATCGGCGGGTCGAAGTGGGATCGGGAGTTGGCGGCGTTTCTGCTGCTCTACAACTGGGCGGTCTCCAACGGGCACATGGCCGTCAGTCCGATCACCATGCACACGGTCCGGGCCCGGGACGGGTCGACGTCTGAGGTGCCGGCGAACCGGTCGACGGATGTGAAGTCCTCGCATGTGAAGTGGTACACCCCCAGGACGTTGCGGCTCTGGAGGGATATCGGGCTGCGCGGGTTCACACCGGAGGGCCTGCCGGAGAAGGGGTGGCGGGGGCGCAACGACGGCCGGAATGCCGCGTTCGCGGACCTGCTGAATGAGTCGGGGCTGCGGCTTCGGGAGGGTGGGTGCCTGCTGACGCTGGAGGTGCCGGATGCGGTGCTGGGCCACACCTATTACGAGGGGACGGTGGCGGCGGCGATCGCCAAGCGGCGTCAGCGGATGTTCTACCTGCACGCCGACGCGGTGGGCAGTATCGAGGCCTACATGGCCACGACCCGGCGGGCGGCGATCCGCCGCGCCCAGCGCCGCGGCGCCTATGACCGGCTGCGCGGCAAGCTGATCGTCATCGCCATCGGCCGAGACCGGGCCCGCACCATCTCCTGGCAGGACAGCCTCGGCAACCAGGGTAAGGCCGCGATGAGCGAGCTGGATTGCCACGACCGTAAGAGGCTGTTCATCGAGGGCGAGTCCGGTCTGGAGCCGTTGCAGTTGTGGTTGACCGAGGGCGGCATGCCGATGGCTTACGAGTCGTGGGAGAAGGTGTTCGACGCCGCCAACGACCGGTGCGCCCGCTACGGTCTGGGCATCGTGGTCTCGCCGCATGTCTGCCGTCACTCGTTCGCGTTGAAGATGCTGATCACCTTGAAGCGCGGCCTTGATCTGCGCTACGGCCTGGACCGCGGGGACCGTGAGCATCTGCGGAAGGTCTACGGCGAGGTGTTCCCGCTGGTGAAGGACCTACTCGGGCACAAGAGTGAGGCCATGACTCGTGAGATCTATCTAGAGCCGCTGAACGGGATCCGGCTGGCGATGATTTTGGACGGCACGGAGGACCTGAGCGAGATCTTCACCAAGGTCGCCGTCTCCAGCCGGTTGGTCATCGACGTGCCGCCCGGCGAAGAAGAGGAAGCGTAGTGGTCGGACGGCACGGCAGGAAGGCGGCCCTGCCGCCGAGCGGGTTCACCCGGCCTCCGTCACTGTCGTCCGACGGCCTGCGCGTGACCGTCTTCGAGGAGGACGGCACCGTCGGCGGCGTCTGCGACTTCACCCAGACGCCCAATGGACGGGTCATTCCCGGGAGCCTTGAGCTGCGCCGGGCGTTCGCAGCCGCATTCGACCGCAAGAGTGGGCCTGGGGGGACCTGGCGGTCCTTCAGCACCTGCCTCTTCTCCTACCGGGCGATCTATGCGTTCTTGGAGTTCGCTTCCCAAAGGCAGGAGCCGCTCCAGGCCCCGGAAGGGATCACTGCGGCGTGCTGGGACGCCTGGGTCCTGCAACTTCCGGCCGGCCAGCTCGGGAGGATGACAGCCCACCGGGTGCAGGCGCTGCTGAACCTGATTCCGGGGGTTGCGGCGGAGACGCTCAAGGTGGTGAATCGGCGCCTTGGAGTGGCGCCCCGGCGGACGCCGCCCTCCTATTCCTACGAGGAGTATGAGCAGATCAGGTCGTCGGCCGCAGCGATCTTCAACACGGCGTTGGTACGGATCCGCACCAACCGAGACCTGTTGCGGCGGTGGTATGCAGGGGAGATCCCCCATGACGGCCCCGACTGGCTCGTCGGTGAGGCCCTGCATTGGGTGCTCACGACCGGCGACGTCCCCCTCTATCCGAACTCTCACCCGTCTCATCGCTATGTGGTCCGCAAGTATGACAAGGCGCTGGGTGGTCGCGGTCCCGGAGTCACCTGGGCACGGCTGTTCCCGACCCGTGTCGAGGCGCTGGCCGCAGGGACACTTCTGGTGGCCAGCGAGGCGTGGAATCGGGCTCCGTTGAACCAGATGCTGGTCCCCGACCATGACCCTGCCGCCGGGGAAGAAGAGTTCGACATCCACATGGTGGAGATCGACAAGAGGCGCCGGCCCGTCCACCTCCGGCACACCACCAACAACCTGCTGGATGCCGGGCCCGGAACGCCAGGGCGGCTGATGGGACAGGTGATCGAGGCGACCGATCTGGCCCGGGAGCATCTGCGGCTACAGGGTCGGCCAACCAACCGGTTGCTGGTCTGGCGGCGGCTGTATTCGGGAGGCGTCGGCAAGTACTTCGCCCTCGGCATCCCCAACCAAAAGGAGCGGGATCCTGACCTGGATGACTACCACCCCCACAACGTCAGCCTGCGGCGACTGCGCCGCACTGTCCAGGTCCTGATCCGTAAGGAGCCCGCGCAGAACACCCAGACCGTCCACGATGACGTCTACGTCATGGGTGATCCGCAACTCCTGGGCGAAGTCCGCGACACTGTCGCCCAGGGCCTGACCGACGCGGTCGAGCACGCCCGCATCATTATGCAGATGCGGGTGGTGCTGGGCGAGGACGCCGACGAGTTGATCGAGTTGTCGGATGACCCGGAGCTGGCCCGGGAGATCGCCGACGGACTGCACGACACCCCGACCGCGGCCTGCACCGGCCTGACCAGCAGCCCGTTCACCGAACCCGGCCTGCCCTGCACCGCGTCGTTCCTGATGTGTCTGGCCTGCCCGAACGCGGTCGCGACCAAGCGGCACCTGCCTCGGCTGGCCTATCTGCACCACACCTTGAACGACCTGCGCACCGTGCTGGACACCGAGGTCTGGGAACGGGACTGGCGCGAGCACTTCCAGCGGCTGGACAGCCTGCCCATCGACGAAGTCACGCAGAAGGGGCGAGTCCCTCGAGCCCAGTGGGATCAGGCGCGAGCACAGATCACCGATGCCGACCGAGGCTTGATCGACCGCATGCTGACCCGCAAGCTGGAGGCCACATGAGCAGCCGCCACGCCACAGCGGGCGCCGACGGCTGGCTCGTCGGCGACAGCGACCCGTTCGTCAGCCCTAACCGGTTGACCCGGCCGGTGGACATCGACGCCGTGTCCCGTTACGGCGCCGACCGATGGAACCTGTCGGTCCTGAACGCCAGCCGCCACGGCAGCGTGGTGACGGTCAAATGGGACGACTACACCGACCTGGCGATGTGTTCCTCGATTCGCCGGACGGGCTGGTGCATGATCAACATGCCCACCCCTGAAGAGCTCCTGGACCGCAAGGCGACCAGCCGGGCCCTCTGGCGTTCCGCCGAAACGATCCGCACTCACCTGGGGTACTTGCGTGACTTCGTGAACTGGTCGGCGGAGCACGGGATCACCACGCTCGCGCAGGTCACTACCGACGACCTCGAAACCTACGCCGCCCGTGTCGGCATCAAAGGCAGCCGAGAAGCCACAAAGATCCTCTACTCCATCAGTCTGCTCTGGGGTTATGGGCCGCATCTGCCGGCGCAGGACCGCATCCCCATGCCTCCCTGGGAAGCGGGAGATCTCAGCGATTACCTGCCCGAAGCTGACGCCATGGGCACCACCGCACCTATTCATCCGGCGGTGATGTCTCCGCTGCTGATCTGGGCGCTCCGGTTCGTGGAGGACTTCGCTGACGACATCATCGCTGGCTGGCGTGAACGCCAGGGGCTGACGGCGCAGGCCCTGGATACCTACACGCCGGCGACGACACCGAAGATGAGGGCGTTCCTCCAAGAGTGCATCGCTCAAGGCCGCCCCCTACCCGGAACGACCATGAAGGGCCAGAAGAGCGCGGCCTGCCTCTACCTGGCCGGGGTCTTGGGAACCAACGCTCTGCAGGTCAGCCGAATGGTCAACCGCCGCCCTGCGCTTGTCGTCAGCGACCGGGCTCCGCTTCGCACTCCGGTGCGCGGGCTACTGCACGGCCAGCCGTGGACCGACCAGATCGACTTTTACGAATCGCCGGCCTTGATGCAGCACCTGGCCACGGCCTCAATGATCGTGATCGGCTACTTGTCGGGGATGAGACCCGCCGAGGTGCTCGGGCTGAAAGCCGGATGCTGCCCAGAACCCGACCACAACGACGACCAGCGGGCCGTCCGTTACCAGATCTACGGCAACGTTCTGAAAGGCGTCCGGGATGAACTGGGCCGTCCTGTCCCTGACGGACTCCCTCGGGATCTACCCTGGACGGTGATCATGCCGGTCGTCCGCGCCATCCGTGTCCTTGAGACGATCGCCGAAGGCGAACACCTGTTCCCGGCCAACCCGGCCTGGTATCTGACCCAACCACGCCACACACGGCCAGCACGGGAGTCGGACCTGCTATCCACCACAGCCGCGGCCGGGCGCATCCAAAAGCTCATCTGCTTCGCCAACCAGGCGGCCGAAAGACACAACCTGGCATCCGAGCGCATCCCAGATGACCCCGACGGCCGCATCACCATGAAGCGGTTCCGCAAGACGATCGCCTGGCACATCGCTCGCCTGCCCGGCGGCCGGATCGCCCTGGCCACCCAATACGGCCACCTACGCGCCTCCAGCGTCACCGACCACAGCTACACCAGCCGGGCCCGCCACGGACTCCGGCGCGTTCTGGACGTCGAGACCGCCCGCGCCATCGCCGACTACCTCGACGACCTCTCCGAACGCATCAACAACGGGGAGGGCGTCTCCGGCCCCGCCGCCCGCCGAATGATCAAAGCCGCCCAGGACGCCCACGTCCGGTTCGAGGGGATGTTCCTGTCCGACAAGATGGCCGAGGCGCTCCTGGACGAGCCGCAATTCAACGTCTACGACAACCCGGAAGCATTCCTGACCTGCAACAACGACCCTGCGAAAGCGCTGTGCCAGATCACGAAGATCCGACGGAAACCCCGGAACATACCCCCGTCGCTCGACCGGTGTGATCCGGCCTGCGCCAACATCGCCCGCACCGACCGCCACATCGCCCAACTCCGGCGCGAGATCACCGAACTCGGCGAGGAGATCGCCAGTCCCCTCACCTCGACCCCGATGCGGGAAAGGCTCAAGCAACAAGTCACCGCCCTGGAAGCGATCGTGGACCGGCACGAGAGCACCCGGATCGTCCTCATCTCACCGAACCTCGAGATCAAGAAGAGACATGACTGACCAGCAGCTCAATCACCAGGCAGAACGCAACGCCATCATCGCAGCGATACAGCGGATGCTGGCTGACCCGCAACGCTCGGTCGAAGATCTCACCGTCGTCGCGCTGGCCGCGGAATCCGGGCTGAAGCGCAACAAGCTCACCCACAAGCACAAGGACCTCAAGGACCAGTTCTACGCCGAAGTCAAGGCAAGGCAGGGCGTCTCCGACCGCGAGCTCAGACTCCAGGAGGAGATCGCCACGCTCAAGGAGCGAGTGACTGACCTGCGGGAAGCGCGGGACAACTACCGGACCGCCAGCGAGATATTCGCCCGGGCCATCAACGTCCTGACCGCCGAGAACGACAACCTTCGCAAGGAGCTCACCAAGCAGCGTTCCAGCAAGGTCGCCACCCTCCCAATTCCTCGATGACCAACGGCGGATCCGCACTGCCTGGCCCTACGCTGTGACTTGGACCACTTGATGACGTGATTTTGGGATCGCTACCAGACGTTGTCGGTCCTGACGGCTGGAGCCACTGGGGTGGAGGGGCCCGCATGGACAAGGACCCTCCACCGCTGCCACCGCCCGAGCGACGGCCGCCCTGCTCTTCGACGCTGCGCGCCCAAGGACGAGAGCGCGGCGGACCTGGAGCCGACGGCCCCGGCGGCGAGTTTCTCCGCCGCGCACCTGCTAGGGCTTGGACGGCACACCTGCCATGCGGCTGCCTGCAGGGATCCTCTTCAGGATGGCAGAGCAGGTAGTGGGTAAAAGACTAGGGCGTCGCCCCCCGCTGAACAGGGAACAGGGATGAGGTCTGATGGGCATGGCTGCTGTGCCGGGCACGCCGGCGGGGGGAGAGCTGGAGGCCGCGCTGGCGGTGCTGGTTCGCGCGTACGGCGACGCGGTCACCGTGATGACGGGGATGTCGGCGTCCGTTGATGTGCAGGCCGCTGTCGCGGGCGCGGCCCGGATCGGTGGTCTGCTGCGCGAGCTGGAGGCGGATCTCGCCAGGCGGCGCAGGATGCTGGTTTGGGCTTCGGTAAGAACATGATCTGATCGGCGTTCGAGGTCGGCGCGTAGCCGGGACACGCTCCTCAAGCTACGCAAGGGAGCGCCCCGCGAGTTAGCCGTCCGAGGGTGGGACGGTGGCACGTTGGACATCGCGGCGGGCATCGCGGCGGTTGGCGTGCACGCTGGTGATCGTGACGGTCGTCAGGGCCACGATGATGACCGCGAGCGAGACCAGGGTGGGGATCTGCGGGATTGCGGGCCAGATGCCGTGTGCCCAGTGCAGGAGGAGTTTGAGCCCGATGAAGCCCAAGATGACGCCGAGGCCGTGGTTGAGGTGGCGCAGCTTTTCCAGCACGCCCAGTAGCACGAAGTACAGCGCCCGCAGGCCCAGCAGGGCGAAGGCGTTGGTGGCGAAGACGAGGAAGGGGTCGTCGGTCACGCCGTACACCGCGGGCACCGAATCGACCGCGAAGACGATGTCGGTGGCGAACACGGCCACGATGGCCAGCGCCAGCGGGGTCAGGGCGCGCCGGCCCTGCTCGCGCACCACCAGGCGGGAGCCGCGGTAGTCGCCGGTGACCGGCATGAAGCGCCGCACCAGGCGGACCGAGCGCATGGAGGAGATGTCCACCTCCTGCTCCTTGCCGCTCAGCGCATCGGCGAGGATCTTCCACGCGGTGACGATCAGGATCGCGCCGAACAGCAGGAACGCCCAGGTGCCGCTCTGTAGCGCGGCCGCGCCCAGGGCGATGAAGATCGCGCGCAACACCAGTGCCCCGATGATGCCGTACAGCAGCACCCGCTGGGCCCGCTCGCGCGGCACCGCGAACGCCGAGAGCAGCAGCATGAACACGAAGAGGTTGTCCACCGACAGCGACTTCTCCACCACGTAGCCGGTGTAGAACTCCACCGACGCCTGCGACCCGAAGGCACGCCACACGTAGAGGCCGAACAGCAGGGGAAGCGCCAGGTAGAAGACCGACCACCCCACCGCCTCGCGCATCCGCACCTCGTGCGGGCGGCGCGTCAGGATGAAGTCGGCGCCCAGCAGCAGCGCCAGGACGCCAACGGTGATCGCCCACAGCTGCGGCGAGGCGACCGTCTCCAATGGGGCGGCCATCATCAGGCTTGTTGGGGCGGGCATGGAACCTCCTCGGACCCGGCGGGCCGTTCGAGGTCTCCTTCACCCACCACTGTGCGGGCGGCCGCCCGGGGGCGAGGTCACGCCCGTACTGACCGGGCCGGCTCTTGGGAAGTACTCCCCTCGCCCTTCCAGGCTAGGCGAACCTCCTGGTCAGCTCCACTTCGACGGCCCGATTCGGGGGTGATCGCAGGCGTTTGACCGGCGCCGCCAGCTGGGCTGATAGTGGAAGGAGCACGCAAGGGGAGTACCCGCCATCAGACATCCCGGCCGTCATCACGGTCTCCACACCTGGGGGAGACCCGGCGGGATGGCCCTCCGGCCGCGCGTCGACGCAGCTGCCGATACGGCCGCAGAGGCGGAGGGCGCGGGAAGACCTTCGTCCTCATGGCCGCAGGCCCAGGCGAGGCCGAGGGGGAGTCCTCATGTCCATCACCGTGCTTCTCGAGATCCTGGCGGGCATCCTGCTGATCTTCTCCGCCCTCATCAGCGCCGCTGCGCTGTGGGTTCCACCGCCGCGGTCCCACGCCGCCGTCCGCCGCCGCGCCACCTCTCGCACGCCTGTCGAAGACCGCCCGGACTGGCCGGGAAAGCGCCGCTTACAGAACGCCCAGCCCTGCCACTCCGCCGCAGTGCCCACCGGCACCACCACCAGCAGCGGGGGCAGGAATCTGTACCACTCCGCGCCCAAGGTTCCGTCGCGTGAGTCCGTGGTGGCATCACAGCCTTCGATCAGTCGATGCCGGTGATCCGCCGGGCGGCTGCCCCAACCGCGGCGCCGAGCGCGATCCCGCCCGCCAGGGCGGGCACCCAGTCACCCAGCCGCACGTACGGCGTCTCCTCAACAGACAGCGGCACGGCCACCACGAACGCGCCACGGTACTCGGGCGGGAACCAGGCCAGCCGGGCGCCGCGCGCGTCGAACGCGGCCGAGGTGCCGTCCACCTCGACCAGCACCGCCGGCCGGCCGGACTCGACCGCCCGCAGCGCCTCCAAGCTCGCCTGCTGCGCGTGTGCCCAGCTTCCGTGGAACGTCGTGAGCGACCCCTGCGTGATCGTCACGTCCACGCCCCTGCGGGCCAGGCCGCGCCGCAGGTCCGGAAAGGTCGACTCGTAGGAGATCAGCGGCCCCACCCGGCGGCCGGCCACCTCGAACACGACCGGCCCGGCGCCGGTGGTCCGGTCCTTCTCGGCCGCCTCGGTCTGCCCCGCGATCCAGCCGAGCACCGGCCGCAGCGGGATGTACTCACCGAACGGGACCAGTCGCTGCTTGACGTAGATGTCTGCGACCCCGTGCGGCGTGTACTGGTAGGCCGACTTGGCGATCTGGCCGGAGGAATCCGCCGCGTCCACGTTCACCAGCACATCGGCGCCCGCCTCGGCGGCTGCCCGGCGCAGCAGGCGCTCCACCTCCGGGCGCCGGGCGGGGTTGAGGGCGACGCTGCTCGGCCCCCAGACCACCACGTCGGGATCATGGCCGGCGATCTGGCCGGTCAGCCGGAGGTGTGCGGCCACGCGCCGTTCCGGGCCGGGCACGGGGCCCGGCTGCACGCCTGCCACGCGTATGACGCCCGTCACGACGGGTTCGGGCCGTACCAGCCCGGAGCACGCGGCGAGCGCGACGGCGGCTCCCGCGCCGGTCAGCCGGGCCCGCCGGCCCGCGTCCGGCAGCACGGCGATCGCGAGCCCGGCGTTGACCGCGACCAGGGTGAAACTGAGCAGCCACACCCCGCCGAGCGCGGCCAGGGCCAGCACCGGCCGCACCTGCCACTGGCTCGACCCGAGCAGCCCCCACGTCCCGCCGAGGTGCTGCCACGACCGCAGCGCCTCGACGGCCACCCACACCGAGGGCAGCACCAGCAGCGCTACCCCCGCCCTGGCCGGGGAGACGCGCCGCAGCAGCCCGTGGGCGACCAGCCCGAACGGCACCCACACCAGCCCCAGGACCAGCACCACCAGCGGCCAGAACACGCCCAGGAACGGCAGCACCCAGTGGTGCAGCGTCCCGAAGAAGCCCGCCGACGCCCACCAGCTCCGCCACCCCGCCTCACGCAACGTCCCCGCTCCGGCTACCAGGAGCACGAACGGCACGAGACCGAACCACGCCCACCACCAGGCGTTCACGGCGGGAAAGGCGAGAGCCAGGCACGCGCCGGTCACGGCGGCCAGCAGGCGCGGCGCCCGGCGGCGCGCCAGGCCGGCGCGCTCGGCCGTGACGGTGACGGACGCGGACGGCACACCACCCCGCTACCCCACCCGGCACCCGTCACCGCCCCGGCCGCCGCGCAGACCAGGAACCGCGCTCCACGGGCCGATGGCGCTGCCGGCGTCAGGGCTCGGCGCTCGGCTCGCCGTCGCCAGGGGCGAAGGAGCGTTCCGCAGGTGACCGGCGCGCGCACGCGACCTGCGAAAACGCGGTCGCCGCCGTGATCACGGTGTCATGCGCCAGACTCAGTCCTGCCTGTCCGGACCGGAATCTAGGAGCGCAGCGGGGCCAGGCACCCCGCGCACCTTCGGGCCTTGCCCACCACACCGCCCATCCTCTGCCACCACCACGGCGACGACCTGCGGGCTCAACCGCCTCATTCCTGAGCGGGGCCGCTCTCCAGCAGCTCGGCCTCCGAGCGGGGCTGCTCACTGGGGACCGGAACACTGGCGAGCAAGTCAGAGCCGGTGAACAGGTCGATGAGCGCCTGGACGGGAACGGTGCGCTGGCTGGGGTGACGCAGGTGCCGGCCCGCAACGATCGCATACCGGTTGCGGCGGCCCTGCCGGATCCGCTCCACATAGCCGGCCGCCAGCAGGTCGGTCACGATGCTCTGAGCGGCCCGTTCGGTGATGCCGACGGTGGCGGCGATGTCCCGGATCCGCACCTGCGGATCAGCCGCGATGACCAGCAGCACGCGGGCATGGTTGGTCAGGAAGGTCCAAGTAAAGCGTCGATCAGCAGCGTCGCCCATATCCGTGACCGTCCCCTCGGCAGGATGAGGAAGAGCCGGAATCGATACACCTGAACTTTATATGAGGAAAACATCTTCAGGTGATCTTCTCGGCCACGCCGGGTCTATGACGGGTCGGGCTGTTGCTCAGGTGCCTTAGACCCGGGTGGTGGCTGCACCGTCTCGATGGCCTCTTCCACCGATGGCTCCACCTGGAACGCGGTGCGCGGGCCGATGATCATCAGGATGCGTTCCAGCACGGGCGGAATGTTCGACAAGACCAGGTTGCTGTGCTGGTCGCACCTATTCGGCACTCACAGTGCGGTAGCAGTTGCTCTCCTGTCGATGGCCAGAAGCGCCTGGTATCAGGGCTCGGCCTTGTGCGGGTCCTTCTCCGGGTCGGGGAAGGGCGAAGGCTCCGGTACGGCGGCGCCGAGCTGGCGGGGCGCCCCCGCCTTCTCGGCCTCTTGAGCGTCGGCGACGGCTTCGGCGGCCGCCTTCGATGCCTTGGCCACCTCCTCGTCGGCGGCCGAAGCGTCGGTGACCTCCTCGCGGGTGGCGGCCGAGCGGGGCAGGACCTCGGTGAAGGCATTGGAGACGCCCTGCAGCGCCGAGGTGACCTCGCTCGGGATCACCCAGAACGTGTTGCCCTCGCCCTGGGCGAGCTGCGGCAGCACCTGGAGGTACTGGTAGGCCAGCAGCTTGGGGTCGGGGTCGTTGCGGTGGACGGCCTGGAAGACCTGGTCGATCGCGCGGGACTGGCCCTCGGCCTCCAAGATGGCGGCGGCTCGCTGGCCCTCGGCCCGCAGGATGCGGCCCTGCTTGTCGCCTTCGGCGGTGAGGATCTGCGACTGGCGCTGGCCCTCGGCGTTGAGGATGGCGGCCCGCTTGTCGCGCTCGGCCCGCATCTGCTTCTCCATCGCGTCCTTGATGGTCTTGGGCGGGTCGATGGCCTTGATCTCGACGCGGTTGACCCGCAGCCCCCATCTGCCGGTCGCCTCGTCGAGAACGCCGCGCAGCTGGCTGTTGATGGTGTCGCGCGAGGTCAGGGTCTTCTCCAGGTCCATGGAGCCGACGACGTTGCGCAGCGTGGTGACGGTGAGCTGCTCGACCGCCTGGATGTAGTTGGCGATCTCGTAGGCGGCCGCGCGCGGGTCGGTGACCTGGAAGTACAGGACGGTGTCGATCTCGACGACCAGGTTGTCCTCGGTGATGACGGGCTGCGGGCGGAAGGAGACGACCTGCTCGCGCAGGTCGATCTCGGGGTAGACGCGGTCGATGTACGGGATGACGAAGTTGAGGCCGGGCTTCAGCGTGCGGTGGTAGCGGCCGAGCCGCTCGACGTTGCGAGCCCTGGCCTGCGGGATGATGCGTACCGCCTTGAGCACAGTGATCACCATGAAGAGGGCGATGACCAGGCCGACGATCAGCAACTCCATGTGATCACTCCCGAGGGTATACGAGGGCGGTGGCGCCCTCGATCTCGATGACGTCGACAGTCGCGCCGGTGGGGATGACCAGCGTCTCGTCATAGGCGCGTGCGGACCATTCCTCGCCTTCGATGCGCACCCTGCCCTCGCGTCCGGTGATCTCGGAGACGACATAGGCGGGCTTGCCGACCAGCGCCTCGATGCCGAACCGGCGCAACTGTGGCTGGCGGATATGACGCATCGCGATCGGGCGGACCACGATCAGCCCAGCCACCGACGCCAGCGAGAAGACCAGCAATTGTAGCGGGATGGGCAGGCCGAGCGCTGCGGTGGCGGCCGTCAACAGGGCAGCGGCGCCGAGCAGCCCGAGCGCAGCGGTGAGGGTGAAGATCTCGGCCACGCCCAGCACGACAGCGAGGATTATCCAGATGACCCATTCATCCATGCTCCGGCCCTCCATAGGTATAACGGGCCCGGATATGCAACAGATTCCTCTCCTACCCGTAAATCTGCAGGTGTACGGCCCTTGAGTTGATGCCTGCGTTCCGCAGATGTGTAGAGAGAGAAAGGCGCATGAATCCGGGTTGTGAGCTGGGGAAGAGCCTGCGGGCACGCTGATGCGGCGTGTCCCTAGGCGTGGGTGTTATGCCTGGTCAGGCGTCTGCGACGGGCGTGGCCTCGACGATCTTCTTCGGGGCCGGGATGTCCAATTTGGCCAGGATGTCGCGCTGGGGCTTGGTCAGCTCGGCGCGCTGGCGGAAGGTGCCGGTCGGGGCGGTGAAGGCGACCATGGTGAGCAGGTCGAACTCGTCGCGGATGCGCCTCCAGGTTGAGCCGGTGATGGTCTCAATGATGCGGATCAGCAGCAACGCCGGCCAGCAAAAGATGACGTGCGCGCGGATGCGTTCCTACAGCCGGTGATAGACCGGGCGCAGGTCGATGATCTGCTTCATATCGCGCCCCGCTCAACTTCCAGTAATTGCTTGTGTCCTTGGCCGACAGCCTGTCTGACACCCATGTCAGGAACGGCCCGCCACCAGCAGGCGGCACGGCAACAGGGGGCCGCAGCCGGGAACAGGCCGGTCTTCGATCACGCGCAGGCCCGTCGTCTGGTCCAGAAGATGCCGGCCGCCAGGCTCACAGCGCCGCCACCAGCGACGCCGAGGCGCCGGTGGGTGTACGTCGGCGTAGATGAACACCCCTCCCGCGGCCAGGACACGGGCGATCTCTGCCAGGCCGGCGCGGACGTCGTGCCAGTGCCGGCGGGTCAGGGTCGCGGTGATGAGATCGAGGCTGGCGTCGGGAAACGGCAACTGCTCGGCACGGGCCCGCACCATTGCCGGACTCCCTTCCGCTTCGGCTGGGGTGGTGCGGCGGGCGACGGTGAGCATGGCGTGGGCGGCGTCCATCCCGATCAGGTGCGCCGCGGGGAAGCGGCCGGCCGCCTTGTGGAGCAGGCGGCCCGTGCCGCAGCCGAGGTCGAGCAGGTGGCGGGGGTGGGGCAGGTGATGATGGGCGGCGGTCAGGACTGTGGCATGCACCGGATCGGCCAGGGTGGCGATCAGGCTCTGGTCGTAGGTGGCCGCCCATCGCTCGAACGGTTGCGCCGAAGCCGCCATGACCCATGGTCGGCTGGGGCATGTCGCAGGCGGGGGCGCGTTTCGGTATCGGTTCGGATGCACCAGTCCAGCGGCCGGGTGGTGCCGGGCCGGGCTCCTTGCGGACGGAGAGCTCATTCCGCTCGCCCTTCATGCCCGTACCTCACGGCCTACGATCACCACATGGACGTCCTGCCGCCCTTACTCGTGTTCGAAGGGCTCGCCGCGGGGATCGTCGGGTGCCTTGGCTTGGCCGGGCGGCTGCCACGCAACAACGTCGCCGGGGTGCGCACTCCCTCCACGATGCGCAGCGAGACGGCGTTTCGAGTCGCCAACAAGGCGGCGGGCGTGCCCACGCTGACCGGCGGCGGTGTCGCGTTGGCCGGAGCGGTGGCGGCGTGGCTCCTTCCGACCGACGAGGGCGTGCTCACGGTGGTCATCGTTGCCGCGATCGGCATGCTGACGCTGACGATCCTTGGCGGTGTGATGGGTTGTCTGTGCCGCCAAGGCCGTACCCGACCAGGAGCCGGACCCGCCCACTGGGTGAGGACTGGCGGTATGGCGACAACTCCCGGGGGCGCGCTGATCCTCGCCAGTGGCGACGGCTGCGGGGCATATTCCCTCCGGTGAACGCTTGTGGTCACCGCACAATCAAAGGATCTAGGGGTTGGCGGCGAGGAAGAGGTAGCCGGCGCACAGGGCGAGGTGTACGCCGGCTTGCAGGAGGGTGGCGCGGCCGGGCATGACGGTGAGGATGCCGACGCCGGCGGTGAGGGCCAGGAACATGATGTGGGCGGGGCCGAGGCCGAGGAGCAGCGGTCCGTCGAGCCAGATCGAGGCGACGGCGATGGCGGGGATGGTCAGGCCGATGCTGGCCATGGCGGATCCGAGGGCGAGGTTGAGGCTGATCTGGGTGCGGTTGCGGCGGGCGTGGCGGGCTGCTGCAAGCGTTTCGGGGAGCAGGACGAGCAGGGCGATGACGACGCCGACGAGGGAGTGCGGGAGTCCGGCGGCGGTGATGGTCTGCTCGATGGTGGTGGACTCGACTTTGGCCAGGCCGACGACGGCGACCAGGGCGGCCATGAGCAGGACGAGGCTGGTCAGGGCGGTGCGGGTGGGCGGGGTGGCCGCGTGGGTTTCGGTGTCCGCGGCGTCACCAGGGCCATCGTCGGAGCGAGGGCTGTCGCTGACGTGGTTGCCGATGAGGTGAGCGGGCGGGCGGGCCGGCGCTGGAACTGGGGCTGGGGCTGGGGCGGTGAGGAAGTAGTCGCGGTGGCGGATGTTCTGGACGAAGACGAACAGCACGTACAGGGTCAGGGAAGCCACGGCGGCGAAGGCCAGTTGCGGGCCGGAGAATTCCGGGCCGGGGGCACTGGTGGTGAAGGCGGGCAGGACCAGGCTGAGGGTGGCCAGGGTGATCACGGTGGCCAGGGCGGCGCCGGTGCCTTCGGGGTTGAACCGGGCGGTGCGGGTGCGCAGGGCGGTGAGCAGGAGTGACAGGCCGACGATGCCGTTACAGGTGATCATCACGGCGGCGAAGACGGTGTCGCGGGCCAGGGAGGCGGTGCTGGGGCCGCCGGAGATCATCAAGGTGATGATGAGAGCGACCTCGATGACGGTGACGGCGACGGCGAGGATCAGCGAGCCGAAGGGTTCGCCGACGCGGTGGGCGACGACTTCGGCGTGATGCACCGCGGCCAGCACACAGGCGGCCAGCAGCGCCACGACCACGATCTCGATGATGGCCGGCAGGTCGCGTCCCCACACCCCGATGAGGACCAGCACGGCCGCGATGGGGACGATCCTGGCCGCCAGGACCAGCGGGGAACCCTTCGCCGGGGCGGCTGGCGGGGTGCTCAACAAGGGCCTCCATGGTGATGTCGGTCGTGCGTGTGAACGTAGTACACCGCCGGGTGGAACCCTGCGGTCGGGCCCGTACGGGGACCCGTTGGTGCGACCTAGATCGCTTGATGACGCGATCTTGGGATCGGCCCCTACCTACGTGGTCGGAACGGGCGGATGGGACGTTTGGACCGAGGCGCTATCTCCAACACTCACCGGCAATGATCTTGATAAGAGTTGCCGTGCCTCAGGGAGCCCAGGCCGCCGCCAGACCGCCGCGGGGCCCGGCGGGATCGCGGGTCAGGGCAGTTCGGCGAACCGTTCAACCTGATCGGGCCGGCCGGAGACGATGATGATGTCGCCGTAGGCGAGTTCGGTGTCGGCGGTGGCGTAGGTGAACTCCTCGCCCGAGGGTTTGACCGCCACGACGGTGACGCCGTGCTTGCGGCGCAGGCCGGAGCGGCCGAGCGCGATACCGACGTAGTCCTTGGGCGGGCGGATCTTGGCCATCGCGAAGTGTTCGTCGACTTCCATGTAGTCGAGCAGCCGGCCGCTGACCAGGTGGGCGACGCGCTCGCCCATGTCGTGTTCGGGAAAGACGACGTGCTGGACGCCGATGCGTTGGAGGATCTGCCCGTGCTGCCGGCTGATCGCTTTCGCCCAGATGTCGCCGATCTCCAGCTCGACCAGGAGCGAGGCGGTGAGGATGCTGGCCTCCAGGTCGCTGCCGATGGCGCACACCACGCGGTGGAAGTCGGGTACGCCGAGCCGGCGCAGCGTGTCGAGGTCGGTGGAGTCGGCGGCGGCGATCTGGGTGATGCGCCCGGTCAGGCTCTGCACCACTGCGGGCCGATGGTCGATGGCCAGGACCTCGGTGCCGCGCCGGGTGAGCTCCAGCGCGAGCGAGCTGCCGAACCGGCCCAGCCCGATCACCGCGACCGCACCGCTGTTCTTGTCTACCAACGATGACACGCTCCTCAGGTACGTCATAGCTCAGTCATAGCGGCGGCCGCGCTCGTTCGGCGCGCGGCACCTGATCGGTGAGTTCGGCCAGGCGGCGTTCCACGGCGGCGAGCCGGTCGGCCAAGGGCCGGCTGTGCAGCAGTTCGGCCAGGTGGTCGGCTTCTTCTTCGTCGAGCTCTACGGTGTGCGCCGGAGTGTCGGGCTCGGCTCGGTCGTAGAACAGCAGGGTGCGCCGGCCGGTGTCGGTGACGATAACGCCGAGGTGGTCTCCTTGCCGGGTGTCGCCGTGGTGGACGGTTCCGGTGCCGGGGATGGTGGTGTGCGTGATGTCCACGACTCGGTGTCTCCTTCCGCGCTGTTGGTGTGGCTGGTGTGCGGGTCGGGGTCGCCGTGTTCGCCGTACCAGTGGGCCAGGCGGCCGCGCCGGCCGACGGCGCGCAGGCGTCGTTCGACGCGTGCGCGGGTGGCGGAGGTGGTGACGATGAGCACGTCGTCACCTTCCTGAAGCCGGGTGCCGGGTTCCGGGACGAGGGTGTCGCCGTCACGGACGATGAGGGTGACCATCGAGGGTGCCGGGAGCCGCAGTTCGAAGATTTCCACTCCGTGCAGGCGGGAGCCGGGCGGGATGGTGAGGGTCAGCAGGTCGGCGTCCAGGATGTCGAGGGGTGCGGCCTCGATGTCCACGTCCCTGGTCTGGCCCGGCTGGGTGACCCCGAGCAGCCGGGCGAGCGCCGGCAGGGTCGGTCCCTGGATCAGGGTGAACAGGACGACCAGGACGAAGACGATGTTCAGCAGCTGCCGACTGCCCGGGACCGCTGCCACGATGGGGAAGGTGGCCAGCACAATCGGTACGGCGCCGCGCAGCCCGGCCCAGGAGATGAACGCCTGCTCTCGCCAGCTGGTGCGGAAGCCGATCAGGCAGGCGATCACGGAGGCGGGCCGGGCCAGCAGCAGCAGGACCAGGCCGACGATGGTGGCGGGGATCAGCGCGGCGGGCAGTTGGCTGGGGCTGACGAGCAGGCCGAGCATGACGAACAGGCCGATCTGGGCCAGCCAGCCGATGCCGTCGGCGAAGGAGCGGGTGGCGGCGCGGTGTGGCAGGACGGCGTTGCCGAGCACGATGCCGGCCAGGTAGGCGGCCAGGAAGCCGGAGGCGTTCGCGGCGCCGGCGGCGGCGAAGGCGATGACGCCCAGGCCGACGGTGGCCAGCGGATACAGGCCGGTGGCGGGCAGAGCGACGTAGCGCAGCGCGAGGGTGCCGGCCCAGCCGATCAGCAGCCCGATCACGGCCCCAGCCACGAGCTGGTAGGTGACCTGTCCGGCGACGGCGGCGGGGTCGGGCAGATCGGCGGTGCTGAACACCAGCACCAAGATGACGGTGGGGGCGTCGTTGAAGCCGGACTCGGCCTCGACCATGCCGGCCATGCGCCGGGGCAGCGGCAGCGCCCGCAGGACGGAGAAGACCGCGGCGGCGTCGGTGGAGGAGACGATCGCGCCCAGCAGCAGAGCCAGCTGCCAGTTCATGCCCAGCAGCAGGTGCGCCCCTGCCGCGGTGAGAGCGACGCTGACCGCGACGCCGACGGTGGCCAGCAAGGAGGAGGGCAGCAGGAGCCGGCGGATGTCGGTCCATCGGGTGCTCAGGCCGCCCTCGATGAGGATGATGGCCAGCGCGGTGGTGCCCAGGGTCTGGGCCAGCTGGGCGTCGTCGAAGTCGATGCCGAGGACGTCTTCGCCGAGCAGCACGCCGAGGGCGAGGAACAGCAGCAGGCTGGGCAGGCCGAGCCGGCTGGCGGTGCGCGCGGCGGCGATGCAGGCCAGCAGGACTATCCCACCGGCGAGCAGTACCGCATACAGCTGCTGCAGGCTCATCGCGACACCTCGATGACCTCGATGATGACCCCGATGATGTGGTGGGCACGTCTCCTATCCACGCGGATGCTTCTCCCGCCGCAGGCCTGCCTGGGCTTGGGCCCAGGCGAGCAGCTCGCCCCGGAGCGGGACCTGGATGTCGATGATGTCCAGCAGGGTGACCTGGACTCCCCACCGGCCGGTCATATCGCTGATCCGATCCGCCATCTCGGCGCTGCTGTGAGTGATCATGGAGGGGAGGTCGGCCAGATCTCGCTCGGCGATCTGGCGGCGCAGCACGCCTTCGGCCACGAGCGCGGTGGCCGTCAGCGGCTCGTCCGTCGTCATCGCGAAGCGGACGGGATCGGTTGCGGCGGCCACCGCGGTGGCCTTGATGCGCACGCTCACGCCATCGCGGGTGACCGCCTCAGGGCAGAACAGGTCCAGGCAGACCAACCGCAGCGACACCCGCACCTCGCGCTCCAGACCGGGCCACAGGAGGACAAGTCCGGGACCGCGCACCCTGGCTACGCGGCCCAGCCTGCACACGACCAGCCGCTCATCCTCGCCGACGACCCGCACTGCCCGCGAGATGATCACGAGAAGGGGCAGGGTGCCCAGCAGTACCCACACCGCCGGTTCCGCCACGGCGGGCGCCTGGAGGGCAGAGATGGTGTGAGCGCCCATTACGAGCATGGTCCTGCCTCTCTCCCCTGTCGCCTTTGCCCGTCCCCGTGCAAGCCTCCTCATCGCCCCGGGATGGGCGTCCGGCTCCCCGTGGGGCCAGTCTGGTCGGCCGGCCGGGCGTGGCGCCATCGGGGCTGACACCCATTCCTGCGGGTGGGCACCATGTAGATTGCCGCAGGTCAGACCACCACCGTGGTGATGTGATGGGGTGCGCCACCGATGGACAGACACCCGTCGCGGTGGGGAGGCTGGAGACATGACCGTGCTAGCCGGCAAGCATCCCCAGGGATCACCACGCGCGCGCCGCAGGGCTCGCTCCCCGGCCTCGGCGCTGTTCTGGCGGCTTTTCCTGATCAACGGGCTGGTCTTCGCCGCCGGGCTGACCGTGCTGGCGCTCTCGCCGGCCACGGTGTCCTCGCCGGTCCTGCTGACCGAGCTGCCGATCCTGGCGGTGGGGCTCGCGATGATGCTCGGCGCGAACGCGGTGCTGCTGCGTACCAGCCTGGCCCCGCTCGGTGCGCTGACCGCGCTCATGGAGCGGGTCGACCTGCTGCGTTCCCGCGATCGCATCGCGCACAGCGGCAACGGCGACCTGGGGACGCTGATCGCGACGTTCAACGCCATGCTGGACCGGCTGGAGGCCGAGCGCAGCGCCAGCACCGCTCATGCCCTGGCCGCTCAGGAAGCCGAACGGCAGCGCATCGCCCGCGAGCTGCACGACGAGATCGGCCAAAGCCTCACCGTGGTCCTGCTCGCGCTCAAACGCGCCGTGGACCGCGCGCCGCAGGACCTGCGCGACGAACTGCACACCGTTGCCGAGACCGTCCGCGCCAGCCTGGACGAGGTCCGGCAGGTCGCCCGCCGGCTGCGGCCCGGCGTGCTGGAGGACCTGGGCCTCATCAGCGCCATGAACGCCCTGGCCAGCGACTTCTCAACCGTCAGCGGCGTGCCGGTGACCCGGCTCCTGGATGCGCGACTGCCGCAGCTGAGCAGCGACACCGAACTGGTGATCTACCGCATCGCGCAGGAAAGCCTGACCAACATCGCCCGGCACGCCCACGCCTCACACGTGGAACTGTCGCTGCGCGCCGAGCCCGACGCCGAGCCGGAAGCGGTGGTGCTGCGCATCACCGACGACGGACGCGGCGGACCGATCCACGACGGCGCCGGCATCCGCGGCATGCGCGAGCGCGCCATGCTCATCAGCGCTGACCTCACCATCGACGGCGCACTCTCCACCGGCACCGAGGTGCGCCTGACCGTACCCCTGGCACCTCTCGCGCCAGTCGTACCCATCGCCAACGGACGAAAGTAATCAGCATGGAAGCGCAGCCGACCCGGATCCTGCTCGCCGACGACCACGCGCTGGTCCGACATGGGCTGCGGCTCATCCTGGACGCCGAACCCGATCTGGCCGTCGTTGCCGAGGCAGGCGACGGCGCCGAGGCCGTCGACCTGGCCACCCGCCCCGACGCCGCCATTGATCTGGCCATCTTGGACATCGCCATGCCGCGGATGACCGGCATCCAGGCCGCCCGCGAGATCTCCCGCCGCGCGCCCGGCATCCGCCTGCTGATGCTGTCGATGTACGACAACGAGCAGTACCTGTTCGAATCGCTCAAGGCCGGCGCCTGCGGGTACGTGCTGAAGTCGGTGGCCGACCGCGACCTGCTGGAGGCCTGCCGCGCGGCCATGCGCGGCGAGCCGTTCCTCTACCCAGGGGCGATCACCGCTCTCATCCGCGACCACCTGCAACGCCACCAGCAGGGCGAGCCGGTGCCCGACACCCTGCTCACCCCGCGCGAGGAGGAGATCGTCAAACTCATCGCCGAGGGCCACTCCTCCAAAGACATCGCCGACATGCTCATCATCAGCGTCAAGACCGTGGAACGGCACCGGGCCAACATCTTGGCCAAGCTCGGCCTGCGCGACCGGCTGGAGCTGACCCGGCACGCCATCCGAGCGGGCCTGATCGAACCATGACCCCACCCGGCGGCGACCCAGCACCCGCGCCCAGGCCGGCACGGCCGGTCGCGGCCGCGGCCCCGGTCGACGGGGTAGGCCGGTTATGACGGTCACTGCGGTCTTGGCGGTGGCGGTGTTCCTCGGCGCCTACACGCTGATCGCCACCGAGAAGATCCACCGGACGGCCGCCGCGCTCGGCGGAGCCGCCATCATGCTGGCGATCCACGCCACCGACGCCGAGGCGGCGTTCTTCTCCGAGCATGCCGGCATCGACTGGAACGTCATTTTCCTCCTGCTCGGCATGATGATCATCGTCGGGGTGCTCAAGCAGACCGGCGTCTTCGAATACCTGGCCATCTGGGCGGCCAAACGCGCCCGCGGCCGCCCGTACCGGCTCATGGTGCTGCTGGTGGTGATCACCGCGGTTGCCTCCGCGCTGCTGGACAACGTCACCACCGTGCTGCTGATCGCGCCGGTGACGTTCCTGGTGTGCGAACGGCTGGCGCTGCCGGTCGTGCCCTTCCTGATCGCCGAGGCGATGGCCTCCAACATCGGCGGCACCGCCACCCTGGTGGGCGACCCGCCCAACATCATCATCGCCAGCCGCGGCGGGTTGACGTTCAACGACTTCCTCCTTCACCTGGCCCCGCTCGTGGTGGTGCTGATGGCCGTCTTCGTCGGGTTGTGCCGGATTCTGTTCCGTAACGCGTTCCGCTACGACCCCGAGCGGGCGGCGGAAATCATGGAGTTGGACGAGCGGGAGGCGATCGCCGACCGGCGGCTGCTGTGGCAGAGCCTTGCCGTGCTCGCCCTGGTGATGACGGCGTTCGTGCTGCACCCGGTGCTGCACTATGAGCCGTCGGTGGTCGCGCTGCTGGGCGCCGGGGTGCTGGTCGCCGCCACCAGGGTGCGCACCCAGGACGCCATCGGCGAGGTCGAATGGCCGACTCTGGTGTTCTTCGCCGGGCTGTTCGTCATGGTCGGCGCGCTGGTCGAGACCGGCGTCATCGGGCAGATCTCCCGCGCCGCCGCCGACGCCACCCAGGGCAGGCTCGCCCTGACCGGCATGGTGCTGCTGTGGGGCTCGGCCGCGATCTCGGCCATCGTGGACAACATCCCGTATGTGGCCACGATGAGTCCCATCGTCGCCGACCTCGTCCAGGCCGGCGGCGGCGAGCAGGCGCAGGTGCTGTGGTGGGCGCTGGCCCTCGGCGCCGACCTCGGCGGCAACGCCACCGCCGTCGGCGCCGCGGCCAACGTGGTCGTCGTCGGCATCGCCGCGCGCAACGGCACCCCAATCAGCTTTTGGACCTTCACCCGGTACGGGCTGATCGTCACCGCCGTCACCATCGCCGTGGCCACGCCCTACGTGTGGCTGCGCTATCTGATGTGAGGCGCTCGTGGTCAGAGCCAAGACCGTCGAGCGGCACCGCGCTGATCAACCGTGCCACCATCGGGGCCAAGCCCCAGCCTGCGCGACCGGCTAAAGCGCAGCGGGCAGGGTCCGCGCCGGCCCGATCGGGATGAATCGATCTTGCTAGTGTCAGCTCGGTCGAGCCTTCAGGAATATCAGTGATAGAGGAGGAATGGTGAATCTGTGGTCGGTGTTCCCGCTGCATGGCTGTGACCTGCACTACATGGTCAGCGGCGGTGACGGCATGCCGGTGGTGTTCTCGCACGGCGCCGGCGCTGATCATGTGATGTTCGACGCCCAGAGTGACTACCTGAGCGCGCGAGGGTATCGGGTCGTCACTTGGGACATGCGCGGCCACGGCTTGTCTCGCCCGGCAGGTGTCCGGTTCACCGCCGAGCAGGCGATCGCGGACCTGCACGCGCTCATCAACCACCTGGCGCTCGATCGGCCGGTCCTGGTGGGGCAATCCCTCGGCGGCAACCTCAGCCAGGCGATCATCCGGCGACATCCCGATCTCGCCCGAGCGCTGATCGTCATCGGCTCGACGTGGAACACCGCACCGCTGTCGTGGAAGGAACGCCTACTGGTCAAGGCGGCCACGCCCAGCCTGTCGATGATCCCCGCCAAGAGCCTGCCGAGCGCCTTAGCAGAGGCCAGCGCGCAAACGCCGAACGCGCGGGCGGACGCGCGACGCGCCTTCTCCCAGCTATCGAAGAAGGAGTTCGTGCACGTGTGGCAGGCCACCGCCGACCTGTTGGACCCCACCCCGCGCTATCACACGCCGGTGCCGCTGTGCCTGATCCGGGGAGAGCAAGACCGCACCGGCAACATCGCCTCGGCCATGCCCCGGTGGGCCGAGGCCGAAGGCGTCGAGGAGGTCGTCATCCCCGACGCCGGCCACATCGCCAACCAAGACGCCCCGCACGCGGTGAACGCGGCGATCGAAGCGTTTCTGCTGACCCTCCCGGCCTGACCCTCCCGGCTTCTGCATAGGCGCAGCGGCCAGACGGAACCCGCGGCCTAGCAGATGGAGCGAAGCCGACGTGCGGGCAGGCCCCGACAACAGAAAGCTCGTATGAGCGGCTGGGTTAGGAACGCGATGACATCGGATAGCCCCCGGCACGACCCCGGCGAAGACAAGGCGGTCAACGCCGACGCCTTGACCGAGCTGCATGCGCTTTTGGAAGCGCTCGAGCGCATCATCGATGTCGCCACCGCCTCGGGCGAGATCCATCGCCGCCACGAGGGCATGACGACCGCAGCCAAATTGCGGGAGCTACGTCACCACTTCGTCCCCGCCGAGCGGCAGGGCCAGGCGGCCTTGACGGCCGCCTGGTACAACCGCCTGGCCTTGACGATCGGCGACCCCGCGAATCTCTCCCGAACCTCGCTGGAGGCGCGGCTCGACGAACTCGAACAAAGAATCGCCACGTTGGCCCAACGTCGTCGACCCTGGTGGCGGATCTGGTGACCACAGGCCCCGGCAAGGACATCGCGGTCGAGCGCCCACCACTCCAGCCCCCGCCTTCCGCGGCGGCAATGACAGTGGTCAGGTGCGTTTGGCGATCGCGGTGATCCACGGCTGGACCAGCCGGGCGGCCAAAGGTCCGAACGCGGCCAGAATCAGCACGTAGGCGGCCGCCAGCGGGCCGAGGTCGGGATGGGCGCCGGCGGCCACCGCCAGCCCAGCGATCACGATGTTGAACTCACCGCGCGGGATCAACGCGATGCCCGCCCGCGCCCGGCCCGCTTGCGCGATCCCCGCGCGGCGCGCGGCATAGTATCCGGTCAGCAGCTTGGTGACCATGCTGACCAGCGCCAGCAGCGCCGCCAGCCCGGCCACCGGGCCGATTTTCGTCGGATCGGTCTGCAGACCGAAGAAGACGAAGAACACCGCCGCGAAGAGGTCACGCAGCGGGGCCAGCAGGGCCTGAGCCTCGTGGGCGAGTTCACCCGACAGAGCAATGCCGACCAGGAACGCCCCCACCGCCGCCGAGACCTGCAACTGCTGCGCCACCCCGGCCACCACCAACGCCAGCCCGACCACCTTCAACAACAGCACTTCATTGTTGGGGCTACGCACGAACGCCTCAATGAAGCGGCCAAAGCGCAGCGCCACCAACAGCACCACACTCACGGTGGCCAGCGCGATGCCCACCGTGATCGCGCCGCCCACGAAGCTCAACCCGGCCAGCAGGGCGGTCAGCAGCGGCAGGTAAATCGCCATCGTCAGATCCTCGAACACCAGCAGCGACAGCACCACCGGCGTCTCCCGGTTACCGATCCACCCCAGATCCGAGAGCACCTTGGCGGTAATGCCGGAGGAGGTGGCGTAGGTGACCCCGGCCATCGCCACCGCAGCCACCGGACCCCACCCCAAAAGCAGCGCGCAGATCGCGCCGGGCGCCGCGTTCAGCACCAGATCGACGAGCCCCGCCCGGGCGTTGCCGCGCAGGCTCGCCGCCAACTCATCGGCGTTGTACTCCAGGCCCAGAGTGAGCAGCAATAAGACCACGCCGATCTCGGCGCCGACCGCGACGAACTCCTCACTGGTGGCCAACGGCACGATGCCGCCCGTGCCGAACGCCAGCCCGGCGATCAGATACAGCGGAATCGGCGAAATCCCCACCCGCAGCGCCAAAGCGCCGAGCAGGCCCAGACCAAGGATGATCGCGCCAAATTCCATGAACAGCAGAGCCGTGTGGTGCACCCGCGACCTACCCCTGGGCCAGGATGTCGGCGACGGCGTTGACACTCTCCGCGCTGCCCACCACGACCACCAGGTCGCCGGCGGCCAGCGCGAAGTCCGGGGCCGGGCTGGTGTGCACCTGCCCGCCGCGGACGACGGCCACGATCGAGGCGCCGGTCCGGGTGCGCACCCGCGCATCCCCCATCGGCCGGCCCGCGTACGGCGAGTCATCGCCGATCGGCAGCTTCTCGCTCACCAGCCCCGCCACCTCACGGTGCAGATCATTCAGGCGCTGCACCACCCGCGGCGCGCCGAGCAGTTCGGCCAGCGCGTCGGCCTCCTCATCGTTGAGCTTTACCGTCTCACACGCGCGATCGGGGTCGTCCCGATCGTAGATCACCAGATCGCGGCGGCCGGTGCGGTGAGAGATCAGCCCGATGCGCCGCCCAGATCGCGTGGTGAACTCATGCCGCAACCCAATGCCGGGCAACGCCGTCTGCTCGATCTCCACCATCAGCCCCATCTACTCCCAACCAGGCATAGCCGCCTGTACCGTACCAACTCGAGCGATGCCTGACGATCGCGGCCCAGCGTCGTACGCCTCGGCACCGTCGCCGGCATTACCGAAACTTCCGAGAACACCGTATTCCCTGAAGTAACTCCAGCAGTGACTTCCGAGAATCCGGTCCACGGCGGATCACAACCCCCGGAAACGACTTCCGAGAACACGGACACCGGCGGCGCTCGCCGCCGCCGTCGGCGAAGCAGCTGCGAACTGTCGTGCCAGCTGACTACGGTGCAGCCATGATGATGACGGGCCAGGTCTCCGGGTTGTGGCCGGACTCGTCGCCGCGGAACCGGGAGGAAGGCCGTCCTTCGCCCGGGTGGTATGGATGAGGAGAATCCGCTGGTGGATGCGCCTGCGAAGTACGACATGACGGCGACGAACCTGGTGTTCCGCCGCAGCGAGGACACCGGTCATTGGGTCACCGGTGTGGCATATCACGTCCGCCTCGGCGGGTTCCTCCCGGCGGGTGGGCACTGGGAGGACGGGGAAACGCTGGCTGAGACGGCGCTGCGGGAAACCGTGGAAGAACTCGGCTGCCGCACGTTGATCATCCCTGGGCTGTCGTCGATGCCCGCCCCGGCCGGCTACCCGCACCCCGTATGCCCTGCCCCCTGGTGGGTCATCGACTGCAGGGCCTCCGCCGACAGCCACACTCCCGGGCCCCACCGACACCTGGACCACACCTTCGTTTCGATTTTCGAACGGGAGGTTCAGGCTCCGGAGACGGCGGTGGACTGGTTGACCAGACAGCAGGTCAAGGACCGGGCCGACCTATCCCATGACAGCCGCCTCCAGCTACTCACCGTCTTCCCGCTCCTCGACGACCTGACCCGTGACCTGCACGTCAGCACCGAGTGGTCAGGCGCCCAGCATCTCGTTGGCCAAGCCGACATCAACGCCCACCGGCGGCAGCAGTACTTCAGCCTCGATGGCTGGAGCGACGCCGTCTCCCACCCCGGCAAAGGTCACTAACCGTCACCACCATGGGGCACGGGCCCGGCACCCTTCCAAGCGACCCCAGCAGCCTCAACATGCCAACGTTCCGGGGAACGAGGCGAAATCCCGCCCCTGAGACAGCAATTGCACCGGCTCAGCCAGCAGCGCGACCTCGTCCGGGTAACCGTCGAGGTAGACGGAAAGTGCGCGCGAGATGTCCAGGTCACTGATCGCCACAGGGCTGCCCTTCCTTCCTCGCGGGGAACCCGGCTCCCAGCGTCATGTCCCCGCGATGGCCATCATCCATCTCCGGTCCAGGCGCTGAAGGACGCCGAGCTGAAACCAAGGCGCCCACCGGCGGAGCATCACGGTGTGGTCCGCGCGGTGCAGCCGTCCGACAGATGCGATCGAGGCCGGCAGCTTGTTTGCTCACCGGCGGGTCGCCTCGCCTGCCAGAAGACCGGCGTCCTGAAGAATGTGCCCGACGGTCTCGGTCAACGTGCTGCCCTCGCCGATGATCGTCTCCATCGCGTCGGGCAGGATGTCCTGCCCGAGGTACCACTGCCGCATGTCGTCAGGGCTGAAGCGGGCACGCTGGGGCCGCGTCTCGTGTCTGCGGAGTGTCTCTTCCCAGGAGACGTCCAAGTAATAGCCGCGGCTTGTGCCTCGATGATCGCGAAACAGCGCTTGGAGCATCTCGCCGTAGCGGCTCCGGGCGAGGATGCCCTCAAGGGTGACGTGGTAGCCGGAGTCGAGGGCATGACGGCACATGACATCGAGCAGTCCGATGTTCACACCACCCGGTCTGTCGCGCTCGCGCAGGATCTCACGGCGCACCACATCCTGACCAATGAGTGCCATGCCGCGCTGGCCGTATGTTTCCCGCACGGTCCGGGCCACGGTGGACTTACCCGATCCCGAGTTGCCGCGAATGACGATCAAGGCCGTATTCGGTGAGCCAGTGAGCACCGTACGACGGTACAGGGTCACCACCAGGCATGAGCGGCAGACGCCGAGAGAGCGGCCGCTCGGATCGCGAGGATCAACGGTCACGCACCTCGTAAAGGAACATCTTCAGGAGACCGTCTTGCGACCAGGGCAGGGACCGGCTGTCGACGGCGGCACGCTGTCGGAGGTCAGCATGTTAAAGCCGATCAGCGCCCACAGCCAGCGGTGCCCGGCGAAGGCCGTCCACCCTTCGGCCAGGTGGGTTAGGAACCGGCGTCGCCCCTGCCGGGCGGCAGGCGGCAGGCGGCAGCGTGGCGAACACCACGACCGAGACCAGGAAGGTGACCGCGTCCCAGGCGAGGATGACGCTGGGGCTGATCGTGGCGATCACCAGATCGGCCAGTCCCGGCCCGGCGATCGCAACCGCGTTGAAGCCGGTCTGCAGCAGCGCGTTGGCCTGCTCCAGCATCGGTCCCGCAGGGACGAGCTGAACGACCAGCCCCTTGGCGGCCGGTTGGAAGAACGTGCCCGCCGCACCGGCGACCACCGTCAGTCCGGTCGGCGCCCCACCGTCGCCGTCCCAGACAGCACCAGGGCCGGGCCGAGCTGCGTTATGCCGCACACGAGCTGGCAGATCACGATGATGGCCAGCCGGAGCAGCCGGTCGGCCAGCATGCCAGCGGCGGGAGTGACCGCGAGAAAGATGACCAGCCCGCTCATCAGCACGAACCCGAGCGCCGTAGCTCCGCCACCGAGATCAACGACGGCGAATGCGAGCTCCAGCGGCGCGACGGTACTGCCGATGGTGGAGGAGACCCGGGCGAGCGCGTACCGATGATAACGATGGTCCTCAGGTCCAGGTCATGACCAGTTGCGTGTGGCGCTTGCGGAAGACCCGGCCGATCGCCGGGGCCACCACGGGCGCCTCGATCGGGTACAGGGTGAAGTCCGGGCCGGGATGAGCCCGCCACTCCCGATCCCAGGTCACGACCTCGGCGGCGAGTTGCCGGGCCAGGTTGTCGCCGTGGCGGCCGTGGCCGTAGACACCGAGTTCGTACCGGCGTTCTCCACTCGTGCTGTCCTTGTGCTCCGGTCCCATGGTGAGGTGGGCGAAGCTGTCGGGCGTGATGAGGGCGGGGGTGAACCAGCGCATGGCGGGCTCGATACGGTCACTGCCGCGATCGGGGTCGGCCCAGACCACGCCGAAGGTCTCGGTCTGGGCCGCGACCCACAGGTGGAGGGTGTCGAACGGGTCGTCGTAGCCCACGGTGATGCCGGTCCAGTGTCCGGTCCGGTCGCCATCCAAGGCCCGGCCGAGCGCTGCCACGTCGAGCGCAGGGCCGGCGTCCACCAGCAGATTCACCGTCCGGTCGGCCAGCACGGCGAGGTTCTCCTGGTGCGCGCCCGCACCTTGGATGGGGATGAATCCGCACACCGTGGGATTCAGGCCGGCGAAGTGGTCGCCGTCGCGGACGAAGGTGAAGGAGCGGGTGAGCCCACCGAAGCGCAGCGGGACGATCATCCGGCCGCCAGGAGCCAGCAGGTGACCCCAGGGGCAGTCCCAGGCACCAATCGTGACGAGGATGACGTCGAACGGCCCCAGCTCGTCGGCGGCGTGCTCGGCGTCTCCGAGTACCACCTTCACGTGCGGGTAGCCGGTATCGGCGAGGAAGCGGGTGGCCCGCTCGGTGACGAACGGGTCGATGTCCACGCTGATCACCACCCCCTCGGGCCCGACGAGTTCGGCAATGAGCGCCGCGTTGTAACCGCCGCTGCCAACCTCGAGCACGCGCGCGCCCGGCCTCAGCTGCGCGGTCTCGAGCATCTCCGCCGGCAGCCACGGCGCGCTGATCGAGCTGGTCGCCTTTCCTTCTGCATTTCGCTTGGTGACGACCGTGTCACGGGTGGAGTAGGCGGCGGAGGCGGCGGCGACCTCGGGCGAGTGGAGCACGCCGCATGCTCTCAGTTCGGCGACCATGTCGGCGCGTAGGCGGTCAGGACATTCGACTGGTGACGCACTGTCCGTTGACACTTGCGCAATGCTATCTGGGAGCGGGCGGGCGTGCCGCCGTCTCGCCGCCTATACCCCCCGCTATCTCCAGAGAATCCGCGGTGTCTCAGCTGCACCGCGCACCGGATCGCCGTGTCCTCGGCAGCACGTCGGCGGAGGCGTCATTGACGGCGGAAGGGGCGTGCTCTGCTGATCAGGCTGGTGGAGGCGCCTGCCTTGAGCTCTTACCGGCCAGGCAAGGACCTGAGGGGGAGTTTGCCCATACGACCGACCCTGCTGGCTAACTCGCGACACGCGGCTGTAGCTTGGTGACCTGAGTCTTTGACGTCCGGGATCATGCAGTGCGCGGCCGGGGTTCCCCCTCCTCCCGGTCGCGGATGGAGTGGTCGGTGTCGATGCAGCCCCGGTCCTGGCCGGAACGGATCCGATGATCGCGGCGGCGATCCGGTCGATGTATCGCGGCAAGCGGCAGCCGCCACTTGCTGTCCGGGTCCGGGATGAGCTTGGCGAGTTGTTCGCCGACGCGGAGTTCGCGGCTGCGTTCGCTGCCGAGGGCAAACCGGGCTGGTCGCCGGGCCGGCTGGCGTTGATCACGGTGTTGCAGCGGGTGGAGAACCTCACCGACCGGCAGGCAGCTGACACCGTGCGAGCGGACTTGAGCTGGAAGTACGCGCTCGGGCTGGCGTTGGACGATCCTGGGTTCGACGCCAGTGTGCTGAGCGAGTTCCGGACTCGGGTGGTCGCCCACGGGCTGGAGGAGAAGGCTGGACCTGCTGCTCGCCAGGCTTGTCGAGAAAGGCCTGATCGGGGCGGGTGGCAAGATGCGTACCGACTCCACCCACGTGATCAGTGCGGTCCGGGATCTGAACCGGCTGGAGCTGGCTGGGGAATGTGTCCGCGCAGCGTTGGAGGCGATCTCGGCTGCCGATCCCGGCTGGACGAGCCGGGTCCTGGAGCTGCCTGGATGGGCTGAACGCTACCGCGCTCGCGTCGACTCCTGGCGGCTGCCGGCATCGGAGACGAGGCGGGGTGAGCTTGCACGTGCTTATGGCGCGGACGGCTATGCGCTGGTGGAAGCGGTGTATGCGCCGTTCTCCCCGGGATGGCTGCGGAATCTGCCCGCGGTGCAGGCGCTGCGGGTGATGTTGATCCAGAACTATGTGCGCGTCATCGACCGCAAGGGGCGGGAGGTGGTCAAGCGGCGGCGGCCCCTCGAAGACGGCGGAGAGGGACTGCCGCCCGCCAGAGTGCGGCTGACCTCCCCCTACGATGTGGACGCCCGGTGGGCGGCCAAGGGCGATGACTTCTTCTGGAACGGCTACAAGCTGCACATCAGCGAAACCTGTCACACCATCACCGGCACGAACGGCGACACCGGCGACACCGGCGGTACGACGATCGTGCCACCCAACCTGATCACGAACGTCGCTACCACGGACGCGACCGTCCCCGACAACCAGATGACCGAGAAGATCCACCAGATGCTCGCAGCGCGTGGGCTGCTGCCCGGCGAGCACTACCTCGATTCCGGCTATCCGTCGGCGGAACTTCTCGTCGGTGCCCGCCAGAGGTTCGGGATCGCGCTCATCACCCCGGTTCTGCTGGATCACTCATCGCAGGCCCGTGCCGCCGCCGGGTATGACCGTGCGGCGTTCACCATCGACTGGGACGCCGAACAGGCCAGGTGCCCGCAAGGGCAGGCGAGTTCCTCGTGGAGCCGGTGCACCCAGCGCGACACCGAGGCGATCGTGGTCAAGTTCAGCGGCGAGGTCTGCCGGCCGTGTCCGGTTCGCTCCTTGTGCACCTCGGCCAAGAGAGGTGGACGCCAGCTCACCATCCGCGCCCGCCCTCTCCAAGAGGCTCTTGACCAGGCCCGTGCCGATCAGACCAGCAACGACTGGCAGGACAAGTACAAGCTCCGGGCCGGAGTCGAGGGCACCATGCGCCAGGCCGTCGCGGTCGCCGGTGTCCGCCGGGCACGCTATCGGGGCCTGGCCAAGGTCCACCTCGAACACGTCTTCTCCGCCGTAGCGCTCAACCTCATCCGCTTGGATGCCTGGTGGAACGGGCATCCGCTCGATCGCACCCGCATCGGGCACCTTGCCCGCCTCGAACTGGCAGAACTCTCTCTCGCGGCCTGAAACGAGTTAGCCAGCAGGATCACGACCGCGCTGAAGGTGCGACTCGTAGGACGAGCGCAGCCCTTCGCCGTCCTGGCAGGCGACGGTGCCGACCAGGTTGCTCTTGGCGGAACCAGTGCCACGCACCGTCACCACCCGACGAAGCGCCAGTCGCTACCCAAGTGCGCCCCTTCGGGCCCCCTCGCCCGGCCACGCCCTTCCCCCATGCCGCGTACCCCCGCTTGTACCGCGCCAAGCGCTAGGCGTCACTGCATGGAGACCTCTTCGTACAAGATTCGTGCAGTTTCGCCCGGAAACATACTGATCGCCTGCGTGGGGACCCAGGTTCGACCCTTGCCTCCACAGTCTGCCTGCTCTGGTAGTACGTGTGCTTCAGGCCGAGCCGAAGGAAGAGCTCGGCCTTATCTCGGGGGTCAGCCTCTCCGACGAGACGCACCACGTCGCCGATTTCCTCGATCACCGACCTGACCTCGGCATCGCTGACGGGCCGCACGACCTGAACGGCCTTCTGTTCCTCCTCCAGGCCAGCGCTTTCGTTCTTGGCCTCGTTGTGCCACGAGAAGACCTCGAGCAGCTTGCCTCTGGTGTCCAACGCGGACCGGTACCGGATGAGCTTGCGGTCACACTTCAACAGCCGTTTCCGCAGGTCGAGCAGGTTCACCTCGTCCGGACCGATCGCCTGCTCGGTGATGGCCGCGATCGTGTGTTCCAGCGCATCCGGCCCGAACGCGGTCGCCAGCCACCCATCGGCCTCATCCAGGATCTTCGCCTCTTGCAGGTAGACGACCTTGGGATGGCCGAGATCGTCGCCGATGGCGTGCCGGGCGACGGGACGGCACCGGTAGCAGGCCTGCTCATTGTTCCAGCTGCCCTGCATCCGGCGCTCGCAGTACCCGCAGAACAGAACCCCTCGGAAGGCATACGGCCGCCGGGTCTGGCGCGGACGGTGACTGAACCTGCCATTCGAGCGCTTGGCAAGGATGTCCTGGACGCGCCGGTAGTCCTCGACGCTCACGAGCGCGTCATGGACCGGATGCTCGGACCAGATCCACTTGTCTTTGCTGTTCCATCGCTGCCGGGTCGTCGTTCCGAGCGCGACGTTGTCCACGTCGACGAGGATCTCGTCCTTGCGCTGCTTGTTCCACACCTGATGGCCGGTGTAGCGAGGGTTGGTGAGGATCACCCGGACGGCGGACTTGGACCACGCCCGCTGATCCCGATGCTTGTTCCGCTCGGGATCATTGGCCGACGGGCAGAGAATGCCTTGGCGCGTCAGATCCTCGGCGATGTCCAGATAGCCCCGCCCCTTGAGGCACTCCCCGTAGATCCATCGCACCACGGCCGAGGTAACCGGATCGGCCACCAGCCTGCGCAACCTCCGCCCGTCGGCCGCCTTGCTCGGGTTGGGGTGCGGACCGGCGTTTTGGAGCGTGTACCCATACGGCGGACGCCCGCCCAAGAACCGGCCCTCTGTCGCGGTGATGGCCGCCATGGCGGCCCAGACCCGGATCTTGATGCCGTTCCGCTCCCCCTTCGACAAACCGCCGAAGACTCCCATGATCATGTCGTGGGCTTCGTTCGCCGGATCGATCGGCCCGCCCACCTCCGGTACCCACAGCGGGACACCGAAGTGCTCGAACAGCGGGAAGGTGAGGCAGTACTGGTTGCCGTAGAAGGCCCGCTGCGGCTCTCCGATCACCACCGCGTCGAAGCCCCGCCGCGGATCCTTCAGCTCCTCGATCAGTGTCACCGCGTGCGGCCGGAGCTGCCAGGGGATCGAGCGGGACTTGTCGACGTCGAAGAACTCCGCGACGATCTCCCCGCCTCGCGGTTCGATCAGGGCCCGGGCCCGGTGCAGTTGCCAGGCTCGTGACGCCTGCGGGTCCTGGTTGTCCTCGGTCGATACCCGGCCGTAGAAGCCGAACGTGATCGTCATGTCTCCTGCTCCTTCGTGATGTGCGGCTGTCTCACGCGGACGGTTAAGAACCGGTGGTTCCGACTTCTCCACCGGTTCCGCCGCCGGCCCGGTTGCCACAGCGGATGTGCTCGCGCGTCCGTATGCCCTGCAAGAGCGGGGAGGTAAGTACGAGCACGGCCCTGACCTGCAGGTTCACGAACATGGACGCGATGTCCCCAGCGCCCTCGCAGGTCACTGAGGCGCCTGCTGCGGCTCCTCACGAGCGGGCATGCTGAACGTCGACAGCAATGCGACTAGCGAAGAGCAATCGATATCGGCGATCCGGAGGCTCTCTCAGACCCTGGAGGCCGCCATCGCCGTGCCTCGCCTTGTGGCCTCAGAACAGTCCGGCCTGGACTCCGGCTGGTGCGATCAGACGTTTCGGTGCCAGCCCGCCAACCCGGTCAAGGTCGAAAAGTGTGTGCCAGCGCTTCGTGCGTCCGCCCTCGGCCACCAGGCGCTCGAATACCCGTGCCGTGACCTGCACGTCCGGCATCGCCCGATGACGACGCATAGGCGGCTCGATCCGCAGATACCTGACCAGATCGTCCAGCCGGTGCGACGCCAGCTCCGGGTACAGCGCACGAGCCAACCGCACGGTGTCCAACAGCGGGACAGCAGCCAAGACGGGGCAGTGTGACCGCTGGTGGGCGATGAACCCTGCCTCGGTGGGCGCGTGGTGAGCGACCAGCCGGTACGGCGGCGCCGTGAGCCGGCGGTCGAGCTCGGCCATGACCTGCTCAGGACCGGCAGCTGTAGCGAGCATCTCCGCGGTGATGCCCGTCATGCGCACGTCGAAGAAGGTGACGGGCACATCGGCGGGCGGCGCGATCAGCGAATCAAAACTCCACAGCTCCGACAGCCCGTCGGCAACGACGCTGAGGGCCAGAATCGCCACCTCCACCGGAACGGCAGGACGCCCGGCCGGGGTCAACCCCTCGAAGTCGATGACCAAGTAGGTATGACGGGCAAAAGCGGCATCACCGTAGAGCAGGCAGGCGTCAGTCATCAGCCGTCCCCGTACCGGGGTGCGGTCGTTGCGGCTTCGGCACGGACCTCGCTTAGCCACCGGTTGTAGGCCTTCTGATAGCGGTCGCCACTGTCGACATCGGTCGCGGTGGTGTCGGCGTTCGGCACCGGTTCAGGCCCGTCCCCCGGTCTCCACAACGGCCCGCACGGCACGTAGGCCGGGACGGTGTCGGCGATGCCATCCCATTCAGCGACGGCCAACCCGGCGGCGGCCAGGGGCGGATCGTGGGTGGCATCTACCAGCGTCCACCGGCCATTGATCAATACCTCCGCAGCCGAATGCACGTCCTCCCGCGACGGCAGCAGCCATACCTCGGTCGGCTGGTCCGGCAGGTGATACAGCCACCGGACTCTCCGGGCCTGGTAGCCGAGCGCCAGGAAGCCCTCGATCAGGTAGGCGGATTTGGCCAAGCAGTCACCACGTCCGAACGTCATCAACGTGCTGGCGTCGTGGGCACCGTCCGTGGCGTACGGCACGTTCCTTACGGCGAGGAACAGGGCGATCCGCTCAGCGTGCGCATCCACGTGCTGACCGTATCCCGACCGACCCTGCACACGCACCGTTCCGCACCAAACGCGAGTTCAACTGCCACACCAACCGGAGTCGCAACCTGAATCGAGGTGTTCCGGCCCCTCGGAGATCGTTCGAATAGCATGATCCAGAGGAACGCCGTAACGTGTCAGGTAGGCGGCGTCGCGACCGAGCATCGCTCGCTTTTCGTTCAACGCGACCTCAAGTTGCACAGACTTCTCAAACAGCTCCGGCTCGCAACGTCGCTGCTCCCGCCAGGCAGCAACTGTTTTGAAAGGGCAGAAAAAACAGGCGCTTTTGGGAGGGACGGGAAGGCCAGCGGCGGTGATGATCTGGACACAGGCGTCCCGGCGGAGACCGAGGTCGAGGAGAGGGTAGTCGATCTGCTCATAAGGTTCGCTTCGACGCTTGTTTGCTCGATGGATCTCGTCCAAGGAAATACCTATCCCGACAACTGCTGGATTCTGTGGTGTCGCGCCATGCTCTTTCAACCATTTGGTGACTACTTTGATTTTGAAGTCGGATGTGCACGATCGCCTCCCTGGCGCGCCGTTGTTCATGCGGATAGGTATCGGGATGGATCGCAGCTGGGGTTGGTGGAGACGTTCCCAGAGTGTTTCTACACTTCCGTCACGTCGTTGACGCTGCAGCTCATGCATAGCAATGCCGTGTCGTGCGGCGTATGCTGCAGCGATCTCCCGCACATAGGCGATGGTGGCCGGGTGCTCGCTGTCATTCCCGACGTTAGCGAATAGAAACGTCGGAAATTCGATCTTGCGCTGTGCGGCAAGCACTAGCAACGCCGTTGACTGAACCCCTCCACCGTACGAGACCACCCTGAGACTCTCGGAACGGTTGAGCTCGATGGCCTCCTCGACACGGGATCCACCTGCATAGCTAAGCATTTCAACACCTCCGCGACGACCATATTTAATTATGGTCATCCCGTCAAGTGCTATGCGTGACGAGGCGAATACGAAGCTTCTGTGTAGATCTAGCGCAGCGAGCGGCCCTAATTACCGGGACACGTCATAATATGAAATCGAGTGCTCACTCCGGTTGGTCCGCGTCATGCATATCAGGCCAAAATGGTCGAATCTCAACGGTAAAGCCCGCTATTAGCGCGCTCTCAAGAAAGCGGGTCGCTGCCGAGCTCTCCTGGCATGTGAAGCTTTGCGGTGCAGGATCCGTTTCTGGTTCACCTGCTTGGCGGTCAGTGTCCTGCCGTCGCCTCAGTTGCGCTCTTTCTCCGGATCTGATTCGCGCGACCGCTTTTTCGGAGATTGGGCGGTTTCGGCGGTTAGCGTCAGAGAGAATGTTCTCCAGCGTCCAGAGGGGCGATCCGGACAGAGTAAGACGAGGCTCAGGAAGAGTGCCGCGATTGCGCCACTGGCTGATCGCGGACGGCGTCTTATCGAAGATCCAGGAGACTTCCTGGATCCCGATCAGGATCGGTAGTTGCTCGACACCACTTGCGACATAGCCGCCAGTGACGGCCGATTTGTAGTGATCAAGCGCTTGTGGGTCTATCTGTCGATGACCCGATTTGGTGAGGGCCAGGACCGTGGGCAGCAACCAGTAAGGGCTGCCCGAAACTACTAGATCGGGATCCGCTAGAAGCGATCGCTTGCGCCATAGCAGCGGAGTGTCGCGGGCTACCCGAAAGAGCTGCGCGATCTCCTGATAGCCGAGCAGGTAAGGGATGCGCTCCGTGCTCATGGCCACGTTCTTTCCAACGCCGTCCGCTCCTCTGCACGACCTCACCCAGGCCACGCAAAGTCACACTAGCGTGCTTCACCCAGTGACTCGCTGAGACTTCTGGGCGGTCGCTGATCACGGAGCGCCGTGTTCGGTCAGGACGGCTACAGGTGCTGGTGTGATTCCTTGCCCCTCCCCTGGCATCAGCGTGGGGAGGGGCAAGGAAGCTCACAGCGCGTCAGAGGTGGCAGACGGCGCATCCGACCTGGTCGTCGTCCTCATCGTGGGCATCGGAGAGAATCTCGAGCAGGGGGCGATTCGGCTTGCGGCGTCGAGCAGCACGTTCCATCGCGTCGCGGTGTTTGGCCTCGATCTCTTGGCGCCGGGCGATGAGTTCATCGAGCGACTCGCCCTGCGACCAGGTGTACTTGCGTCCCTTCATGGCTGTCTGCTGGTAGTTGACCTTCTCCTCGTAGGCGACGGCCTTCTCGAACAGCTCCGGATGGCGGTCCTTGAGCCCGACCCATTCGTGCTTACGCTGGAAGAAGCAGAAGTAGCAGCCCGAGCGGGTACGCCATTCGTAGTAGGCCGGCAGGCCGATGCCGGCCTCGTCGAGGATCCGGTCGACCCCGGCCCTGTCGATGCCGTCTTCGCGGAAGGGGAAGACGGCGGTGATGTTGGGCTTGGTGCTGACGTAGCCGAGGCGGTTCTCATCCGCGCGGATGGCTACGTAGGAGATGACCTCGTCATCGCCGACCCAAGCCTCTAGCGGCTTGATCTTGAGATTCTTGGTGCACCAGCGCATCTGAGGGCTTGGGAGGGTTCCCTGGTAGACCTCGAGCCAATGATCGAAATCGCGGCTGGAGTTGAGTCGTTCGATCGGTTTGCCAAGCGCAGCTTCCAGCCGGTTGAGGTACTCGTAGGTCTCGGGAAGCTCGGCGCCGGTATCACAGAAGAAATACTCCATTTCGGGGACCCGGTCGCGCATGTGGATGGCCAGGGCTGAGGAGTCCTTCCCCCCAGAGATGCCCAGCACATGCCGAGTCCCTCTGCCAGAGTCGTTGGTCTTGGTCACAGCTTCTCCTCCACCTGGGGGTCATGGTCAGAGTCCGTCGCGGTGAGACGCTCTGCAAGGGCGGCAAGCAAGATGCGCGCACCGCCAGGCCCTAGCTCTTGCTCAGCTTGCCTTATGACACCGACAACAAGAGTCTCGGCGGTGTTCCTGACTTGCTTAGGCACATGGATGAGCGTGCGTACTTCTGTCCCTTGAGGTGTGGTGAGTGTCAGCAGGTGAGTGTCGATCTGCTTAGGTTCGGGCGCACGAGTCTGAGGTGCTGGAACCTCCTGCACCTGATAGAGGTGACCGACGCGGTCAAGGCGGCGGGCCATCTCTTTGACACGTGGGTAGAAGCTGTCGACGTCCTGGTCGGTCCAGTCGCCGAGTGCTTTGTTGGTGAGGCGAATGATGATCGGATCGAGCCAGTCCTCATTCGGCAGGCTGGCGTTGAGGACGCGGGAGACGAACCCTTGCAGATCAAGCTCGAGGCTGGCATCGGCGAAGCCACTGAGTGCCTCGGTTAGCCCTGACCGCAGTTGGGTGAGGTCTCCAGCGATACCGAAGGCCTGGCCTATGGAGGCCACGACGTCTCGCCGCAGTGCTGTGCTGGCTCCGGAGATGGCGTCCAGGGCGTCGGTCACCCGAGTGACGTACGAGTCGGCGACCTGCTCGTCTTTAGTCGCGTTGGCAGGAATAGCGTTGAGTGCAAGTGCCTGTGGCAGGGCGGTGAAGACCAGTTGGTCGGGGTCGGTTGCCTCGGAGAGGGCTTTTCGTACCTGCAGTGCCTCCGGAGTGAGGCGCTTGGTGTGGAGCGCGTAGGGAGTAAGCACCATGACGCGCTCGAGCATGGCCCGGGTCACTGCCAGCAGCGCCGGGTTGCGGGCGGTACGAGAGCGGGGAGCATCCACGTCGAGTGCCGCAGCAAGGCGCTCAACCACCAGGCTGCGCTGCCCTTCCCCGATGGGTACGGCTTTGACCGTGAACCGGTCGGGCCCTGTATCAGCAAGCAGGCGCTCGATGATCTCCGGGTTGAGCCGCGGACAGTAGTTTCCCTCTTCGAACAGTGCGACGTCGGAGCTGCGGAGAATCAGCGCAGCGACCATCAGGATCGGGACAACGCCGGCCTTGACGCCGAAGGGCGGCGCCATCAGCTGTTCATAGATGTCGACAATTGGGGTGGGCTGAGCGGCATCGGTGAGTGCCTGCTCTAGTCGCTCCCAGGTCGGAATGACCTCTGGATGCTTCTTTGGATCCGGCCTGGAGACACCGTGGGTGGCGATGGTCTGGGCCTGTATCGCCTGGCCTACCTCCTTGGCAGCACGGTGCAGGCCCAGGTACTCCACGACGCCGTGGTACATGGCTCGTTCCTGCGAGTACTTGGTGGTGTCATATCCCAGCACCGCCAGGCCCGTGTTGGTCACCAAGTCGGACAGAAGTACACGTCGTGCACGCGCGCCGTTGCTGGTGAGTTCGTGCCGGCCTGCCATCTCGTTGCGGATGTGCGGTGTCTGCGGGTACACCCGGTCACAGGCGGCCGACACCAACGCACCGTAGCTGCGGGCCTCGATAGGCTCGCTCCGTTCGGAATGGGTGTCCTGCCCGCTTTGCCACAGGTGCCAGGAGGAATCGTCGCTCTGCGGGTTGAATGCCTCGTCTAGCTGGGTTCCCAGCTCCTGTGAAATTTCCGCGATGCGTTCTTCGATCTCGCGTCCTGCCACGAGATCGATGTCGTCCTGGTGCCGGAGGTCTTCGAGGGCTCTGAGGGTGATCCCTGCATCGAGGATGGCGGCAGGGTCTTTCGTGGTTCCGATGAGCACGGGCAGTGGGGAGTTGACCAGTGGCCGCGTACCGGGCTCTCCAAGATGGAAAATGATCATTCCGTCGGCCGCATCGCTCACGACGTCAGGACCGTCGAGTTTGTCAGCTTGGAGACTGATGGCGGTGCGGAAGTATCGCAACATCCCGGTGCGCTGCATGTGCGATCCAGCGACCACCTCCCTGGGCAGAACCGTTCCGAGGTGCTCGCCGAGGTGGTCGACGACATGGCTGGGGGCGACGTGGCCGGCGATTTCCTTGACCCGGGCATCGATGTCGATGTTGGTTCCCTGCCAGACCCGGTACTCATTGCTGTAGGTCCGGTGGGTGAGGAACCCGGTATCGACGAGATGTTGCAGCCGCTGCTGCAGCAGCTCGTATCGCTCAGGATCTGCGGCGTTGCTCGGATCGTTCATGGCGAGCTGGATCATCGCTGGGGTTGCCCGCAGAACGCCGTCGACATCGATGAGGTTCAGGATGCCGATCGTCTTGAGGATGTCTCGGTCCTCGGGGGGAAGCCCGTGGGCTTCGTTGAGCCGGTTGTCGACCTCCAGCCAGCGGCTGGCGTTGGACGAGGCCAAGATGGTGGTGCGACCGGAGGCGAAGAAATAGTCATACAGCTGGGGCAGCAGGATGGTGGAGGCCCGCTCCGGTTCGGAGCTCGAGGCTTCATCGATGGTACGGCGGACCGTGTAGGGCTCGTCGTTGGTGAGGAACCCGACGAGGCTGCGGTCGTGCTGACCGATCTGGAAGGCCAGGAGCGGTGCTGCCACGGCGGTAAGGGGATGCAAGGGATAGAGGCCGGCGAGCATCTCCGGGGAGATGTGAACCACAGAATCGAGTCCGTGCTCGATCCAGGCTTGGGCGGCCGCTTCCGCCTGTCTGCGGATGAGCTGCTGGCCGGCTTCGGCGACGGCGGACTGATCGAGGCGTCTTTGCAGGAGGTGAACGGCATCGCCGAGGTTCGGCGTGAAGGTGATGTCTTCGAAGCGGCCTTGAACCTTCGCCCATTCCTTGGTCTGGATCAGGCTGGATCGCGCTGCATAGTCGCTGAAGGCCAGGTGCTGCAGGGTGAAGATGAACAGCGGAAGTCCCGACCGTCCCGCAGCCTTCTCGGCGAGCATCTGCAGCAGGAACACATCGTTCTCGGCGCTGCCAGAGTCGCCCGAGGCGGCAAGGTATTCCAGTGACTTGCCGAACTCATCGAGAATCAGCAGAACCGGGTGGCCGGTGTCACACAGCGCGGTGAGCGCATCCAGGAGGCTCTCAGTCGTCGGAACTTCACGCTCCGCACAGGCACGAATGGCGTGGGCCACGTCCTTCGGCGGCCGTTTCCCCCACCGGCGTTCCACAGCGGTGACCAGTGCTCGATACACGGTGGCGGCCAGGGGTTCACGGCGCGCGGTTGCCACGGCACCCAGGAACCCCTTCTCGGCACGTTCGTCACGTGCCTGCTCCATGCGTGCAGCGAGTCCTGGGCTCGTAGCCTCCACGGCTTGCCGAGCTTCCTTCTGCCGGTCCGGGTCATGGCCCAAGAAGGCGTCAAGCAGGTTCGAAAGTGTCGATTTTCCTGAGCCGTAGGGGCCGGTGAAGGACCATGCGCGTGTCCGCTTGAGGTCTGCCATCGCGTTGGCGACACGATCCAGAACGTCCAGCGCCCTAGCTCCCACATAGGGAGAGTTCAAGTGCGGGTCGCGGACATCGCGCTCGAGGTTGGTGGAACGTAGTTCCGATCCAACCAGCGTGACGCCGGCGGGAAGCTGAGCACCGACACGGTCCTTACGAACGCTATGAAGGGGGTTGGTGGCCATGGTCACACCTGCTCCTCGGTCAATTCCAGAACTTCGGGCTGCTCAGACTGCTGTTCGCGTTTGCGGCCCTTGCTGGCGCGCTCCAGACCGGGATAGCGCTGTTTCCACTCCTCAGGGGTCGGAAGGTCCGCTTGGCGGCGGATGTCCCCATAGTGCCGATCCAGGATGTCCCAGGCCAACTGCTGAGGATCTGCGGCAAAGGACAGGCTCCGCTGGCCCAGCGAGTCAGTGATCTGTAGATCGTCCTGTTCCGCGACGAGCGGTTCTATGACCTTGATGAGCTCGGGCTCTCGCATGCGGAAGGCTCGTCCGGGAGCACCTGGTTCGTTGGCGAGCCGGGCCAGGGAGATGGAGTTGCCGCCAGTGACGTGCGAGGCGTAGTCAAGGCATGCGTAGAGCAGCACCGCTGCTGGAAGATTGACGCGGGACCGGGTGGTGAACCGCCAGACGCGGCTCTTGCCCTTGCCTTGGCCTTCCAACAGGCCGAGCTCCCGGAAGGGACTCATCAGCTGATCTTCAAAGCTGCCCTGCGACTGCGGATTGGGCTCCAGGTCAAGGGCATACATCTTGATGAGGCAGTCCACATCTCGCTTGATCGATTCTGCGGCCGGCACAGCGTTATCGGGATAGCTCTCGTGCACATGCCGCGTGATCAGAGTGATCATCTCTGCGGTTGTGACCTTGGAGAACGGCGCCAGGTGGAACATCACGTACCAGCTGGGCACCATGCACTTGGCTCCATGCTCCCCGTATTCACTAGACAGCAGCCACCAATGCAGCAACCACAGACTTCCAGTGTCTTCCAGGTAAGGGTCCGCGCCGTTCTTGCCGAGCAGCCACTCCGCCCTCCAGGTCGGAGAGGCAATATAGGCCCGGTTGGAGGGATCCCGGTGTGGGTGCTCCCGGGTGAGCTTGAACGCCTGCGACCAGAACCGGATAGCGTTCACCATGTTCCGACCGACGCCCAGCAGCACAGGCGCGTTCTCCCGGTGGAAGATATCGCTGCCACCCTCGCCGTCCCGAATAATCTCGGTGTGGGCTTTGTAGAGCCAGCCATAGCGAGGAGCGAAGGTTTCGTGCCGGGCGAATTTCGGCTCTGTCGCTTCTGCCAGCCGGCTGTCGGACATGCGCTGAACCTTTCGGTGGATGGTTGGGCCTAGTTCCGCTTGCTGGCGGATAGTCAGGGTCCTGCGGTAGTTGCCATGGCGGATCGAACCTCCGTGACGGCGCGGGTGGTGGCCGCTATAGCCCGCTCGATGTCGTTTTCGGTAGTGGCATAGCCCAGGGAGAAACGCAGCGTCGAGTCCGCGTCCTGGCGGCTTAGCCCCATCGCTACCAGCACGTGGCTCGGACTTGGTGCCCCCGAAGCACAGGCGCTGCCATCGGAGGCAGCAATCTCGGGCATCGCGGCCAGAACCGCGTCCGCAGGTACCCTAGGAAAGGTGACACTCGTGACACCAGGCAGTCGGGTCGAACGAGCACCGTTGATGCAGCAGTCGGGCAGGCGAGAGGTCAATCCATCCTCAAGTGCATGACGCAGTCTCGCGACACGAGCGGCTTCATCATGCAGTCGAGTTCGAGCAGCCTCTGCGGCAGCACCCAGCCCAGCAATACCGGGCACGTTCAGTGTGCCTGCCCGCCAACCCCGCTCCTGGCCACCTCCGATCAGAAGGGGGCGGTGAGGCACAGATACGCCGCGACGAACAAAAAGCGCACCAACCCCCTGCGGGGCTCCAAACTTGTGACCGGATAGTGACAGCATGTCGACATCGAGTTCGTTCAGATCCAGCGGAAGGCGACCCACATACTGGGTGGCATCGCTGTGCACGAGCGCTCCTGCCTCATGTGCGAGCTTGATGATGGGGCCAAGATCGGTTAGGACCCCTGTCTCATTGTTGGCCAGCATTGCCGAGACGATCGCCACCTTGCCCTGACGACATGCCGCTTCCAGTGGCGCCAACTCGACGGCGCCGTCTCGGTCCACTGGCAGCTCCACCAGCGTGCCTGCGCCATCCGCAGTGATGGCATGGGCCACCTCAAGAATCGCGGGATGCTCAACAGCCGTAGTGGCTAGAGTCTCACCCATCGAAAAGCCTGCACGAAGCGCTAGGTTGTTCGCCTCTGTCGCGCCAGACGTGAAGATGAGTTCCCCCGGCGTACAGCCGAGCAAGTGGGCAAGTCGTTGACGGGCTAGATCAACACGCGATGCCGCATCACGGCCTGCCATATGGACGCTGGAAGCGTTGCCGACGCTTCTCAATGCCTCCAACATGGCTTCGAGCACCTCCGGCCGCAGAGGAGCCGTCGCATTGTAGTCGAGGTACACCACTTCCGCACGACCAGTATCGGTCGACACGCTAGCTCCCATCGCCCCATGCCTTCCTCTTGTGGCTCCTGGAGGCGAGGTTCGCAGGCGTCACTCATCCCGCCAGGAGTGCACTGAGATCCTAGCTAACCCCTGCGACATCATGGGCTGTCTCGCGGAGAATGAAGTAAGTCCCTTGAGTAATCCGACGTCTTCGCCCGTACCGGTCACTACACGGCACTTCACCCGCCATAGCGGACCCGGTGGCTCAGCCGGCCGGCTCGAAGGTAGATCGATGATCGACCATACGCGTCATAACAACCTGACCCATCGTAGACCCCACCGCGACCAAGGGCACCCCGCTGGACCATGCCTGTGCACCAGGATGAGGAGCTGACACGCCGCTGGAGCGCTGCACGATCAATCGCGACTTGGCACATCCCGAGGAGGGTCAGCAGGGTCTGCTTGCCTTGGCGGGCACGGTCACCAAGCTCTCCACGTCGCCCTGCGACGCCTCTGACCGCATGCTCATCAAGGCTCTCCTTCAGGCGGGCTCTCCGGCAACGCGCTCTTGGGGCCGTCATGGTGGTTTGGGGGCTCAGAGCAGGTGGTTATAGCGCAAATCCAAAGCGTGATAGAGGTTGGTTTTCCGCTACGCTAAGGATGCCTCGGCCGCGTTGGTGTTGACTTTGTCAGAGCAACACTCGCTGACGCTCGCGTGCAGCATCGATGCAGCCAAGGGCGCGCGATCGATCTGATGCGAGAGCGGGGCAGATGGCTGGTTTGAACGGCGGCCGGTTCGAGGCGCAACGCGCGAGGAACCTAGAGCGCGCCCGTCGTAGCGGCGTGCCGGACTCGGTGGCAAGGCTCTTTGCCGTCGTTCAGGAGCCCCGGGGCGATAACGAGCCTTCGACACCGGGCTTCGACGCAATCTTGCGAGATGAGATCGCCCGGATGCGCAAACGCATTAGTGAGCCAGCGGCCAACTCTGGCGGCCTGGTCGAGGCAGGCGGATTCGGTGGTCTTGTGGAGACCGAGGCAACGACAAGTGCCCACCGTCTTCTGACCGCGGCTGAGGCCGACGGTATGTCAAGAGCCGCTGGCCTGTTGCGTGCGGCTCTTGATCGGTGTGGAAGCGTCCCTCGGTCCGGCGCCGAGAGCGCAGAATCGCCATCGTTTCCGGAACACGAAAGGATCCTGAATCCCGAGACCGGGCGACCGATTGGGATGTGGCGTTAGCCGATCAGGCGCGTGCCTCCAGAGATGCGCTGATAGTTGGGAAGAAAATGGGCGATCCAGGCCGCAAGCGTTTCCCATGCGTCTGCAGGATCGCTAATCGTGCGCCCAGTCTCTCCGCAGAGCTCAACAAGTCGTTGAACAGCCTTCATAGTGGTCAGATTGCTACATTCGCGCGCAATTCGTCCGGTAAAACCTTGCCGAAGTATAGCCCCTACATATCTATTGAATGCTTCTTCTGTCGCTAGACCTGTAGGTATGCCCAAAGCAGTTAGTTCTGGTCGAACGATTTCTGCCACGCTTTCTTCACGCTGTCCGGTGTACACCCTCCAGAGGACTTCTGGAGGGCGATACATGGGCAGCCAGTCTGTGCGGTCTGTTGCCTCGATAGGTGGTCGGACCGGCGCGGTCGGCAGCATTGCAGCGGCCTCGATAACGGCATCGCGATCAGCTTCTGTGGCTGGCGCCGATGTGCCCTGCAACACAGCTAGCAGTGACACGAGTGCGGGGTCATCTGCTGTGGTCTCGACCAAGATCTCGACCGCGCCCGGCCGGTGCCATCCCAGCCCGTTGGAAGTAATGTTCGCAGAACCGACGAGGGCACGAGGCCCTGCAATATATGCCTTTGCATGCACAACAGGGTGAAGTGCAACAGTCCCACCGCGTTGGCTTATGAGATCGAAGACCCGCGGGTCGCTCACTCCAGCTGCAACTTCATCTGGTCGCCATCGCGTAAATACCTCTAACGAGGATCCGCTAGGAAGCGCTGCAAGTAAGGGCTCAATTCCTGATACCGTGATGAAGGGCGAGACTATTGTCAGGCCTTCCGCATCCCGCGCCAGCCCTAGGAGACGCTCACCGCAGCGTTGCGGATCAAGCCCCGAGTGGGTCACGCGTCACCGTCCCCATCCTGAGTATCATCCTCTCCGCCAAACAGTGAAGCGGCCTTGAAAGCAACGTCCCCAACATACTCTCCGAGACGACGGCCCCACCCCTCGCGGATCTCTTTGATCATCCCTATGGAGGGGTGTGTTCGGTGCTCGTTTTCATACCGGGACCAGGCGAGCAGTAGCCATGTCACCGCATCTACGCTTTGCACCAATAGCCTTTTAGCCTCTTCCTCGCTCATCGCCTCGATTTCGTCATTAGCAACGCGGAGGGGGCCGATCAGGCTTTTATAAGCCGGGTGAGCATTGTTAATACACAGAATCTCTAGATTGAGTGCCTCGTCGGGCCAGAAGAATGCTGGCGCCTCTTTCACGGGGCGGTCAACTACTTGCACTGTAACACCGCGCTGGTAGTTGGCAATGATCGCGCCACGGATTTCCGCCGGCACGTCCTGCTCTTCCAGCTTGTGATCGATCGCTTCGGCCGCCTTGATGGGGTCCGGCTTGTTGTTGGCGAAGTCAGCCTCGCCAGGTGTCGGACTCACACTGGAGCGGGTCTTCTTGACATTGGAGGCGACGCTCGTGATGGCAGGCTGGGGTCGTCGAGCGCCCGAGGCTGCCTGCTGCGCGTTCTTCCCTTCCTGCTTCATCGCGTTGACGAGGGCCACGAGCTGGTAGGCCATATCGTAAAGCTCTGCGATCGGGTGGTCCTCGTCGAACAGTCCCTCCTCGATCGCCTCGTCCTTGGTTAGACGGTGCTCCCGCGCCAGACGAAGTGCTTGTGCAAGGTTAGGGGCGTCCTGCTTGTTGTTGGTAACCCCGAAAATCTCGTCGAGGCATGGGTTGAAGGCAATCTCGACGCCCCACCAACGGTCCGTAGCTTCCTGAGCCAGTGTCTTCTCCAGGACGAGCTCGCGATCAGCCCGCATGACAGAAATACCGGAATTATCACGGGCGTGGCGCCCCTGGTGAGTGCTGATTCCAGCGTTGCGACCCGGCCGTGCTTCGGGTTTCGCAAGCGACAACTGAGCGCGAACGGTCGAGGTACCCTCACCATCCGGTCGTTGAAGGACGAACGTGCGGGACGTGTGGTGTTCGGCGAAGGGCGGTTCGTCCGTGATGGGAACCAGAGGTTTTCCATCATCTTCGGCGGATGCTTCCCAGTATCCCAGCGTTGTTTCAGCAACCGGGTAGAGATACAACGGGTCGTTCGGCCTAACCTCCTGGAACCCATCAGGTCCGCCCAACGTGTCCGCTTCCATCACGGCGACCTGGATACTGCGCCGCCGAGTATCAGAGGTCAGAAACTTTCGATAGACGCGCCCGAGAAGGTATTCCGTATGGGCAAACATCGTCTCAGCGCGCACCCAACGCAGCTTGTCAAGGTGCGTCCACCGAATCACCGTTCCGCTGTAGAGCGCCTGGCCCATGGAGGTATCGGGAACAGCGTGATCCCTATAAACATCAAGGACCCAGTCCGGCAAGGCCACGTAGGCCGGGCTTGACGGCTGGGTCGGCCAGGGAACGGTCAGCGCTCCCTTCTTGGCTGAGTCCTCAACCTCTTTCAGATCGAGGTACGTGTGCGATGCGTTTTCCGGCTGTGTCTTCTGCCAGGTCCAAACATCCGTTCGCTTGCACTGCGAGACGCTCGCCTGTGGCAGCCCCATACCGAACCGTCCGATGCCGGATCGATCGTCGTATTTGCCTGAGCCGCCGAAAGAAAGTGCGAGATTGAGCGCCTCCTCTGTCATACCTCCGCCATCGTCGATGACCCATATCTCATCGACCCGCTTCGTAGCGCGCTGCTTGCCTTGCACCGTACGTTGCACAATAACCAGCAACACCGTATTAGCATCGCCCCACTGAAACGAGTTGTCGATCAACTCAGCTAGAGCATAATCGGTACCCTTGTAACCGGTGTCACGGATTGACTTCACTGTTTGCGAACCAGAAAGAAGGGGCGCTTCCTGCCTCGCGATACCTGGCGTTACCACAAGTCCTCCCAGTGCGTGAAAGCAGCAGCAATAGTGCCGAATGCTGGAACGGAGGGGTCAACAACGGTGGCGACCACTGCCTTCTTGTTTCCGCCAGCTTTCGGACCTCGGATGCCTCGTCCTACCATCTGGCTGTACAACACAAGCGAGCGCGTGGGCCGGGCTATCACTACCGCGCTCGTTTGTGGAGCATCGAAGCCTGTGGTCAGCACACCATAGTTGACTAGCACACGAGTAACGCGTGCCGAGCTCTTATACATGCGGATCGCAGTGTCACGGACCTCCGCTGCTGTATTACCGTCCACCGCGTCAGCCAAAACCTCCGCCGCCCTTAGGGTCGCCGCAACAACGTGGGCTAGATCAACAGATGCTGCGAAGACAATGATTCGGCGATGCGACTCCTTGACTAGCTGCAGCGTTGCCGCGACGACTTCCTTGAGGTAGTCATCCTCGTCCATCCCTAACTCTGCCGGGTCCTCGCCGACAGCAGCCGGTTCCTCCTCCGCATCAGGCAGCTCACCAAGCAGGCGAAATTCCGGCTCGGCAAGGTAGCCCTGCTGTATGAGGTATTCAACAGGTCCGGCTGCGCCACCATCCGTAGCAGTGTCCAGCTCGACCTTGGTGTGCTCGAAGAATGCGGCGAGCTCTTCGTCTGCGGTAGAGCCCGCAAACGTACGCCCAGGCGTAGCGCTCAAGCCAACGATGGGCGTGATCGGCTGCCCTGCCACGGATAGCTGTTCCACCACCTGCCGATAGGTGGGCGCAATGGCTTGGTGAGCTTCATCGAAGATGATCAATCCCAACCGACGTCCGAGATCACGGAGCAGCCCAGGCTCATTCCGGCGTGCATGTATTGTCTGCAAGCTCGCCACGAGGAGACCGTCTATCACGTCATCGCTATTCCAATCCTGACCGCTCCATGCCGCCAGGATAGGAACTTCACGGTTACCTAGCGCGTTCCAGGCCTGGTGAAACTCTCGAGCCGCCTGATCAAGCAGCTCACGCGTCGAGGCAAGCCAGAGTACTGGTCGCCCCTCATGCTCTCGAAGAAAGTCGCACACCATGCTCAAGGTCGTGCGGGTCTTCCCCGACCCCGTCGGCATGTGCAGCAGAAGACGAGTCCTACCTTTACTTAGCAGAGTCCGCGCTTCCATCACGGCCCGCCGCTGATGAGGAAACAGTCCGTACACCGGAGTGGTCTGGGTGGGCAAAGTCGCCATCTTGTCGCTGTGGGCCTCAGGTAGCCCGAGGAAGACGGCTACGCGACCGGGATTCGTAAGCACCGCCCGAGCGCTCAGGTCAGCTGGTCCTAGCGACAGGCGTTCCGACAAAGCCCAGCGCTGCTCTTCTGGGAGCTCATCGGGCAATACGCCGGCGTCAGCGAGGCGGCGAATGGCAGAGGTGGGGTCACCGAGACATGCCACAGCAAGCACCGCATCAGACGGCATCTTCGCGATGAGGCCCTCTTGGACAAGCTTCGTGATCGTACGGGTCACACGAGAGTCGACGAGAGACTGGGCATGTGCCGTCGTTCCTAGCAGGTCGAAGATCGTGTACTGGCCGTTCACAGACGTTCAGACCCTGAAGGAAGGCCGAAGAGAACCGTCTCGAGGAAGAAGCTGCGTTGGAACCGGACGAACTTTGAGGGGCGGGCGAACCGGAGATCGTCAGCCTCTGCGTGGGCACAGAGTGATCCAGAATGGGTCACGGCAGTGGTGCAGTCCATCTGAGCGGTATCCTCCGCACGCATCGCTTCGAAGGTTGTTAGCTTCATGGTTCGCCTTAGCGGATGGTACGGCATCGGCTCGCTAGTCTCATCCCATTGTTGTATCTCGGTAACAGTTAGTTCCTAACCAGTTTGCTAGCGCAACTGCGACCGAGCGGAATATAGGCATATAACGGGACAATAGACCCAATCAGAGCTTCGGGGTACAGTTCAGTCTCTGCCCAGATTTTTCCCACAGGGCCTCCCCTCCACTCCCGGGCCCCTGCTGTGCCTGCGGCCGATCGATACACCTCCGCCCATCGTGCACAGCAATCACCGATCACAGCAGAGCGACCGACCGCATATCGCGCAAAGTGACCGCGCGGTAACACCGTCGGAGTTATTGTCAGGCGTGGAGGTTGGAGAAGAGTGGGCTTATCGCGAGCGGCCGAGGTCGCTGGGCGATCCCGTGCACCGCGTCACGATCGTGAAGATTCGGGATAGCGACGACTCGATCAGGATCCGCCGGCTGGACGGCGACGACGCCGGGCTACAGGAATGGGTCTCCTACACCTCTCTGCTCGACCGCTGGACCGACATCGAACCGCGGCTCAACGACGAGCGGCGCCTTTTGGCCGTCAGAGAAGCATCGTCTGCTGCCGGCGACACGGTGGAGTACAACGCCGCGTTGCTCATCGTGAAGAACTGCGGGCTTGGCCGACGGGTGATCTTCGGACGAAGCAAGACCGAGACGGGGGTCCTGCGGATCGACAAGCCTGCCGGGGTAGCCGATCGTCTGGGACTCACCGTCGAAGAACTAGCCGACGACCCTCTCGCCTTCCATGATCGTCATGGGACGCTGATCAGCCCTTGGCGAGCAGCACGGCAGCTGATGCCGACGATCGCTACGACATTCTCCGAAGGGATCATGGAAGCGATCCACCGGGAAGAAGCAGAACTGCGTTCGGAGAACCTCTACGGCTACCCTTACCGGCCATCCTGGGAGGACGCCAGCGCCCTGGTAGTAGCCATGCTCGAGGTAGAAGCGTCCTGCCTCGGTTATCTCAGCGATCCAGATGCCGTTTTTCCGGGGGGTCGAAACTAGTCCCCTGTCTCGGAGTGCATACACAGTACGAGCTAGATCGCTGTCCTTGGCGGTGACTGATTCACCCTCCGCGATGCGGCGCAGGGTCGCCATTTGGCGCTCGTTCAGCTTGGCCCACCGACGCATATCACTAGATGACACCATGTCGCCACCGTACGCAACCAGATTGCGCCACAACGGTTTTCAACTAAGGAGTAGCACGATCAGCCCGCTGTTGTTGCGGCCTGCGAGGAGCGCCGCAGAGCAGCTGAGGGCGGACGGTGCCGTGGACAACCGCCCGGGTGGGCGTAGGTCTCTGCTGTGCGCGATGTCGCGGGCAGGGCTAGCGTTGGCGCTGTGACCCCCGAACATCTGGAGTTGGTGGCCGCGCTGGTCGACCTCATCTCCGATGCACGACTACGAGCCAGCGAACATGCCGATCTGACCGACCGGGAAACCGCTGATGCAATCGCCCAGTCGCCGGCAGGTGACGCCGTACGTCGAGCGGCGGACGCGGCCGCTCGGGCCAACGGCTATCTGGACGGCGAGCGTGGCGATCGACATGCGGGCCGGGCGTTGCAGGGCGATGCGCTATTCCAGCTCGGGGTTGCCGCCCTGCTTAGGTCCAACCACGAGTTCAACGCCGAGGCTCTGGCTGGGCAGCTCGCCGCGTACCTGGCCGGGCCGCCCGAAGACCTGTGGCGATACTTCGTTCTCAACATCGACTGGGAGCTGCCACGTCCGGTCAACCTTGGCGGATGGAGGCTTTCGCGACCTGACGCAGACGAGTGGAGGGCTCAGCGGCCGGTCCCGAGCGCAGCGGAGCACGCGGCCACCCAGGCGTGGGATCCGTTGTTGGAGTCGGGATGGCATGTCGTCCTGGCCGCCCCTGACCCGGAGCTGGCACCCGTGCGGGGTTTTCCTTTGCGGTTGTTCTCCCGCGGCCCGTCGACAAGGTCAGCGTGGGCGCCGCTCCTGGCAGTCAACCTGTGGTCGGACGAGCCGGCCCGGGTCGTGGCCGAGTATGAGGTGGAACCCGGCCGAACCGTCGACTGCCTGTACTCCTCGATCCCGTACACGTACACCGGATCATTAGGCGATGAGTACGAGGTCCCGTTGCTCGGGCCGCTTCACGTGGACCACAGCCACAGCGAGCGGCTGATCCGCTTCTTGACGGAGATCACTACGCGGCTCACCGAGCGGGGACTCGGCAAGACGCTCTGCGACCGCATCCGGCGTAGTGCGCTGCGGTTCCTGAGCACGTCGGACATGGTCGGCTACCACGCAGATGTGACGTTCTCCGACGACGAGCCGCAGGTGGTGCTCAACTACGTGACGTCACTGGAGAACCTGCTTTCTGGCGGCAGTGAGAGCCACACAGATCTCTCTCGCAGGACGGCACAACGCGCCGCCGTCCTTATCGGCGAGGATGATGACGATCGCCTGCGCACACTCCGTTGCGTGAAGGACGCCTACAACGTTCGCAGCAGCATCGCCCATGGCAGCGATCCACACCCGCGCAAGCTGACCGAAGCCGCCACACAGGTCAGATCGATCCTCCGCCGGGCGCTCGTCGCAGCGATCGTCCTCGGCGAGACCGAGTTGGGCCCCCTGTGCGATGAAGCGCTCTTGTCCCAGGAGACGCTTCGCGCGAAAATCAACAACCCGCTTGCAGAATTCCACTCGCTTATCCATGCGCCTTAAATTCCGTCTCGGAGGAGGGAGAGGGTGGCGAGCCTAAGGCCACGCGGGTCGGCCATGGATCGAATGCGATTCAACAATTTGCAGCGCTGGACGCCGATGACCCCGCTCTCAGATTGCGTTCATCCATGAAGGCAACCCCGTTCCGAACCAAGCAGCCGCATCCGGTCCTATAGCGGAATGCTGATGACGTCAGCGATCGCCTTGGCGGCTGCGCTCTGCAGGTCCATGGTGGCGAGGTCGACGGCCAGGATGTCGCAGCCTGTGCCGCCGTGCAATTCCCGGGTGGCCTCGGCAAGTGCGATGCAGGCGGCGATGATGCCAACGAACGATGCTCCCACTGCTATGTCGGCGAGTTCGACCATTCCGCAAGCGTCGTGGTGATTTCTCAAATCTGCGAATGCCTGGGTGCTCGGGACGGCTGCCGGGCGTGGGTCGGTGGCCCAGCCCTCGACCTCGTCGCTGGCCTCGGTGCCGGGGAATCGGCGCATCAAGAGGGAGGAGAAGGTCTCCGATCCGCTGCCGAGGCCGATATCGATGGCGGTACGCCAACCTACGCTGGAGATCATGCGGCGGGTGCGAAGGTTGTCGACGCCGATGAGTGCGACATGGCTTTCGTCTGCGGCCCGGCGAAGTGAACCGGTCCGGATTTCTTGGAGGCCCTGGCGCCGCCGGGGTTGCACCGCTCCGCATCGAACGTGCCCTCGCCAGAGAAGGAAGCTGGCCAGTCGCACACGCGTGGGTCACGGCAGCCGCCGGCCAGGAGGCGAGCGCCGACCTCGGGTTCTTCCAGCAGACTCTCTAACGGCAACAACGGGTTCAGCATGGCGCCTCGAAAATTCGGATCCTTGGAGTACTGCCCTTTCCAACGGGGCTTGCGTGGTCGTAACCGAGGTTCGCTGTCATCCTCGGTCGACAATGATGGCGATCTCGAAGATGTTCCGCGGTGCGACGTTGCTGTCTTCGCCGCTTGCGAACTTGAGGGTCTTCTCGTCGATGGACCCGACCCATGTGCCGAGAAAGAGTTCAGGCAAGAACTGCTCGATCAGTACTGCGGTGTGTCGCACGTCGTTGTAGCTGACGGTGACGCTCCTTTGACCCAACGCGTTTTGGCCCCGTGCAAGGCCGTGAATCCAGCGCGCTGTCACACAGAGGATCTCGCCGGTGGAAAGGATGAGCCAATAGCTCGATGATTCAGATCTTTCGAGGAGTGTGAGGAGCTGCGGCACGTCGATGCGCCATCTCTCGTGTGGGGAGGACGGCCTCGCTGCGAACGCCTCAGACTTCTTGACCTGGACCAGCTCGGCACTTCGCAGCAAGACGGATGGTCGGATGTCGGCGTTGAGCAGCAATGCGATGTCGCATCCCCATGCCCTCTCCTCGGCCTTGGGAACGGGACGCTGGCGGACGGAGATCGTCTGTGCCAGGCGTGGACTACCACCAGCGCTCAGCCGCAGCGAGGTGTCCCGGAACGCGGTTTCGAGTTCCATGAGGAGTGCCCCGGTCACAAGCTCCTCTTGGGCTGCGCCCTGTGACTGCGCCCAGTCACCGAAGCGGACCATGGCATGGCGAAGCGATCGGGACACCGCGTCTTCGACCTCAGCCGACCCGATCCAGGTCTTCGCCAACGGTGTCAGCGGGTGCGGAAACAGTGGCACGCCGTCGAATGCTCGCGCTGCACTGTCGGCAAGCCATCGGCGAAGGTCCTCATCTGGGGACGGAACTCCAGATACACGTGCGAGCACGCCTTGGGCCCGGTCCCGAGTTGCACGGTCTGGGTCGCCCGCGACGACTTCCTCAAGTACCTCATGTACGGCCGAGTGGCGAACGGCCGCAAGAGCGAGGAGATCGGTGGCGTCCGCGCCTAGAGTGTCTGCTTGGCTGAGAACTTCGCGGGCCGATACCGCCCAGGCTTCGGGGAACGAGTCGAGGTGCTCCGACAGTCGCAAATGCACGCCACGAATCTGGTCTCTATGCTTCCAGCTGTCCCGCTCGTACTCGACGAGCTGCCGTAGGTCAGCCCACAGCAGCGCAACCCCGCATAGGGTGGTGCCGTTGACTTGGCTCTGGTTTCTCTGCAATATGTGCGCGACTGAGCTGGTGGTGCGCGGGAGATCATTCGCGTACAACTTCTGGCTTGCGGCCCAGCCGGCCTTGAGCGCCTGCCGTTCGAGGATGACTATAGGGATGAACGGGAGGGCTGCCGATTCCCATGTTTCGGATGAAACAATGTCAACATTCGGAAAATCGTCAACGATCTTCGGATCGTCGCCGACGCCTTTAGCAATGGTCGGGTTCAGTTTTGCTATTTGGACGAGCAGTTCCTGATATGTTTCGAAGATGAGGCGGCCGTTGGTGCGGAGCTCAGCGACGCTCACGCCGGTAATCATTCGGCGGGCGAGCGCGATCCCCTCGGGGGATTGCCAATCATTGTCATCCCAGCCCCGGCTCCGTGCGGTGAAGACGAGCCGGATTACTTCCGCCACGAATCCCCAGATCGAGGCTTGAGGCGTCTCGTAACTCCAGCGCCAGCCACGAGAGTTGTCCTCCGGCTGCGTCGATGCCCAAGTCAGAAGGTGCCTCAGGAGGCGGGGGTCGTATCGAGCGGCACGCAGGAGAAAGTCAAGATCCTTGCGTGTAAACCGCCGAATGGCTTCGCTGGTCTCGTTCGGTGCCAGGCTGAGTACGACGTAGACGAGCACTCCACACACATTGTCAGACTCTGCGCTATGGCGGCTATGCCAGTATATTCTGTGAGATTTATACGGATCCCAGCTTGGGCGAGCGGGAAGTGCATCTCTTATCGTTTCCCAGCACATCCCGAGCACCATCTGGAGAAGTGCCATTTGGGAGGGATGCTTGGCGAGTCGTTCGAGCATCCGCACCAGGTCAGCGGCGCCTCGCTTCAGTCGGCTGCAGAAAGCTTGGACAACCAGACGATACGACGAATCATCGATTTTGGGCGCCGCACCGGCATCGTCACTGACAAGCCATTCGATGAATCGAGCAGCGGCAGAGTTGTCAGTTTCAGGAATTTCAGGCCGAGGTTCCTCAGTCACGGTAGACAGGTCTCACTTTCTAGCTATTCCACATATCAGCATTCGATAACGCTATCAACGCAGCAACCTAATTCCTTAATGGACTGGGCACAGCCCCCTCCACCCCTACCGAGGACATGGCCAGCCTACTCAGGGCATGTCAAGCCACACTAAAGTCTACGGCTTTCGCGGTGTCACTGTGGCACTGATTGATAATACTCGTTCAACTATCTGGTAGACTATGAGTATGGAATCGGGTGTTGATGATTCCGATGGCGTGATGCATCCAGGTCGGCGGTCCCCGCTCGGCTCGACTGCCCCTGGGCGCGCTATTCAAGCAGCAACAACGGAGCCGGAGCAGCTACGCGCCGGCAAGGCGTTCCACCAAGAATTCCAAAGAACTTACGGCGTAGATCTGGTGGTTCCCGGCGATTGCGAGAAGGAGGTTCATGTGGTCAAGGCTCGCTCTGCGGGCCGAGAGGGGAGGGACGTTGACAGTCTCCCGCCGCTCACTGGACGCGGTGGCCGGGTCGACTTCGTCGTCCGATTGAAGCCTACTCAGGATGAACCACATGGATCGCTCGTCTTGATCGAGCTAAAGAGCACCGACTGGGACAAGGTGAAACACGTTCGGCGGCTGGCTGCCCGGCATGCTGCGCAGATGTTCAGCTACATGGGGCACTGCTGGGAGCTAGTTGACACTGACACAATTGACTCGTTCCAGGCCGCCATCGTGTACCCAAGAAAGCCAACATCTTCCTCTATTACTGAGATGTTGGCCACGCTATTTAGCGCAGACGGCATCGCATTGTATTGGTACGACGAAATCGTGCGCGGGTGACGATGCACTTGCCGCTGGTCCGCGGGAAGTGTTGCGATGACGGCGACCCTATCGACCAGGACCGCGTCCCTGCGCAAGGGTAGTTGACCATCTAGCGGGCGCGGCGGCAGTGCGCTTTTCGAAAATTACGTCATGCAGTTCAGGTCGCATCTGACTACTCGTGCAGGACTCCGTCGAGCCATATCGTCGGCGTATGTTCAGCTCGGCGGCTCCCTCGAGATCGGCGACGAATCCGGTACAGTGGGCTAGGGCTTGATGGGCTCAGTGCCGGTGTAGAACCGTTCATAATCGCGCAAGACGTGACGCGGATGGAATTCCGCTTCAGGGCTGGCAGCGGTCAATCAGCTCACGGCGACTCAACTGCACTCTCTCCATGATCGATTTCGTGCGCGGCATCCGAATCCCGGTGAGCACGCTCTCGATACCGACCTCGTCGAGGATCTCCTGGAGGAGGACGGGGAACTTCCCACCCCGGTCATGGGTCAGATAACGAGCCCCGCAGCCGACCTCCTCGAGATCCATCACGAGATGCTTCATCATCTGGATGACCCTTCTCGCGGTCGGGTGCGCGTTGCTCCGAGCACGCGGACGCGCCGGGTGGCGTGCTCGATGAACGCCAGAATGTTGTGATGCTGACTATTCAGCGTGACGGTCTCGATGAAACCGCAAGCTAGAAGAGCGATAGACGGCCGCTTCAGGTCCAGACGTTCCTGTTTGAGGATCTCCCAGCCCGTGGACGAAGCGACCTGATGCCAAGCGTGGCCAGCTCGCCGTGCACCCACCGATACCCCAGGCCGGGTTCTCGCGCTTATCTTGTGTGACTCTTGGTAGTCAGACATGTTCGTCAAGTAAGGTTGGCGGGTCCTTGCCTCACAGATATCCAGGGGTTCTCAGGCATGTCAGGCATCTCAGGTGGGTTGCCTCGGTACTTCCGGGCTGAGCGGGCGGTGGCGGTCGACAAGTCGGTGTGGTGGGTGGTGGTGGATGAGGTGCTGGGCTGTCGGCACGAAGGGCCGCACGTCCACGTCCATCGGCGGCTGAACGCCAACGGCGCGTTCGCCAAGGCGCGGCAACCGCGGGCGATCCCGGTCGAGCGCGACTCTGCTCGACACCGGGTCTGGATCACCCGCAACATGCGCTCCGGTCACGGCGACGAGTTCAGCTTCCGCGACGCCATGTCCGCCGCCCGCGCGGCGATGACGTCGGTCAAGGACATGCACCGCGCCACCACCTTCGAGGCCGCCGCCAACCCGCACTCGATCGCCCGCAAGGAGTTCGCCACCATGGCCCAGGCCGCCGACGAGTGCATCACCAAGGTCGCCGGCCTCGACACGGCCGGCGAGGAGGCGGTCCGGCGCGAGAACACCAGCCTGCTCACCCAGATGATCGCCGATCTCGAAGCCCGCCTCACCGAGCCGTCAGCAGGCTGACCGCGACCGTCAACGCGTCAAGGCAGCCCGTCCCCAGACACGCCGCGCCCAACGACCGGCCAGGAACCCCATCATGACCCCGCTCGAACGCACCCTCGCCAAAGCGCTCACCGAGGTTACTTGCGTTTTAAGGTCGCCGGGAACCGATGTCTATCAGCGACAGGCGCTGGTTCCATCGCGATGACCGGTGCTCAACCGACGGCATCGGCCGCCAGAGTTGTCGCGTACTGTCGGATTCGGGCCGCATCTCCGGGGAAGTAGCTATCCCAGTCCTGGTCAAGTCGCATCCAAGCGACTGGCTGTCCGTTCTCGGCCATCAGCGGCTGCGCCGGGTCGGCGATGGCGGCATAGGCCAGCGAGAGCGTCACCGGCAAGTTCGGATGAAACGATCGCACCGCCACGGCCGCGGGACGCTTCAGCAGGTGCGGACGCAACCCAGTCTCCTCGGCCAGTTCCCGGGCCGCGCCCTCGCGCGGTGTCTCGCCGGGCTCGACCCGGCCACCCGGCGGAACCCAGGCCCGCCATCGATGCCTGACCAGCACGATCTGCTCCACGGCGCGGTCGAAGACCCACACCTCGGCGCCCAACGGCTCCATCGGAGCGGTCAAGGCGGTCTGCAGCCACGCGCGCGCCCCCTCGAACTCCAGAGTCGCGACCTCGGCATCGGCAACGGCGGCATCCAATACCCGTTGCTCATCACAACCACGGATCATCGCGACAGACTACGACCCGGCACTGACACCGGTGACATCTATGGCTGGTGGTCACCCTCCTGCAGGACCTGTCCGCGCAGGACCGGCAAGCCCTCGCCGACCCGATCAACCAGTTCGCGCACCAGGAAACCGACCCCGAGCGGCAACTGACGGCCTGAGAGGCGCCCGAAACCCTCGGTCTCCTGGCCTGAGAGTGGCCATCCCCAGCTGAAACGCCTTTGCATGCCGGCCAGACGTGCTGTGATCATGCCGGTCATGAGTTGCGTCTTCTGCCGCATCGTCGCTGGCACCGAGCCCTCGCAGACCATCCACGAGGACGAGCACGCCATCGCCTTCCTCAACCTCGCCCAGGCCACCAAGGGCCACACGCTGGTCGTCCCGCGAACGCACCACCGCGACTTGGGGGAGATCCCCGTCGAGACAGCGGCACACGTCATGCGAGCCGCAGTCGAGGTGTCCCGGCGGCTCGCCGGCGCGCTCGGTGCTCCCGGAGTGAACCTCTGGCACGCCAGCGGTGAGACGGCCTGGCAGAGCGTCTTCCACTTCCACCTCCACGTGGTCCCCCGCTTCAAGCCCACCGACCTCACCCCGCCGTGGGTCGAAGTCGAGCATCCGCTCGAGTCCCTCAGAGGGCTGGCCGAGGAGATCAGGGCCTGGCGCTAACAAACGCCGCCACTACTCACCAGCGAATCAGGCTGAGCTCGGTCAACTTGGCCTACGTGAAAGAAGAGATCATCATCCTCTGACCTGCTGGAAGGGTCCTCCAACCCTAGATAACGATGGAAGCGCCCGGAACTCTAGGACTTCTAGGCTGTTGACCCGCCAAGGTTGGGGATCTCCGCGAGGACCCTCGGCCCTGGTGGGTGAAACCTACAATCGGGCAATGGGACGCCCCCGGACCCTTCTGACGCTGGTCGTCATCTTCCTCGCTGGCGCACGTGCTGCTCAGCGCCACAAGACCAAGCGGCTCACGGGTCAGCCAGCCTCCCAGCCAGGCAACACACCGGCGAAACAGAGCCCTTCGACCGGCAGCACCAACGCCACAGGCCGCCTGCTCTCCTTATGGACAATGATCGGCACCGTGCTTGCAGGCATCGCCGCCTTGGCCGCTCTGGTGGTCTCCTACATGACCTTCACCATTCAGCAGCAACAGAACGATGACCAGCGGCAGCGCAGAGCCGCCAGTTTCGCCTCCAAGGTCACGTGGTGGACCGAGCGCGCTGCCCAGGATCAGGTCACCACCCTCGTGATCCAAAACAGCGGCTACGAGCCCATGCCCGCTTCCATCACTTTCATGCAAATCCCCGAGTCTCCCAGCCCCTCCCCGGCGTTCCCGGTGCTCGTGACAATGGGCCAGGGGATGATCGGTGCTCTTCCTCCTTGCAGCATCAGCAGGCTGAAGTTGGCCTTCAAAGATGACGACATCTGGAAGGACTTGAAGACCGTCGTCTGGGTCACGGTCACTGATCCGCTGGCAGGGTCTGGTCCCGCAGCTCCTCTGGCCAGCTCCGAGCAGGAGGCCCGCCCAGTGACCAGCCTGGTTTTTCAGTGGATGAAGAAAACGTTGATAGTCCGCAGCGCTCCGTGACCGACTTGTTCAACAGAACCAACGCGCCATACTGCTCCGGGCCCGCCGACTAACCCCCAGTACTGCTCCAACGTCCCCTGACGCGACGACCTCATCATCACGTCGAGCAAGTCAACGTGCCTAACATGCCTAACAGACGTTCGAGCGGCTGACCAGCCAGTTCTCTTGAAAACCCAAGATAACGATGGACCTGGCGCAAGGTGACGCCCGTGAGCGATTCCAATGCATACGCGGCCCCGATGGCGACTACAGCGCCCCTATGCACGTGGCGGACCCACATAGACCTTGGCGTCATCTACGAACGACGCGGCGATCTGGATGCTGCCAAAGAGCACGGTCACCAGGCTTTTGACATCAATCGCCGATCGCTCACCGACCTCGTCAACCGAGCCGCAGCCCTCGACCGAATGCCACAGCAGCGCTACCAGCGCGAGGTGCTGACCCAAGAGTTCCATCTAAGGTTTAGCATTGACTAAGACAACAATAGGACGTTGTAAGATCTTTGTTGCCCTTTTGCCTAGTTGTATAGGCTATTCGGGAATCATCACTGTGTGACTGACGTACCAGCTTCCGATGAAACCACTTTCACCGTCCAGGTGAAGCTCTCAATTACCGAGGACCAGCTGGAACAGCTGCGGGAGCTCGCACAGCGGCTGCCGCTTATGGCATCGGGGCGCAGTCGAGATGACGAAAACGACCTTGTTCAGCGATTGCTTGAGGGAGTAACTGGCGCTGCGGCTGACGAGTACATTGACCATATTACGAGGGTTGCGGAGCCTACGACCCTCACACGAGTCCGCGAACTGAGGCTAGCACATCTTATGGAACGGCTATTCGAAGGGAATCTGCCCTCCGAGTATGTAATCGCCGATGTGCTTGGGCTAACTACCGGAGAGGCTAGAGCCCTGCTCCCACGGGTTGTCGCCCATAATAGAAAACGGTTGAACTCGGCTATTCTCTCTGCTGCACGCAAGGCGCTCCAAGACCACGATGAGCCCAGCGATGATATACGATGGATTAGGTGCGATGTAGTCACCTTTACCTATTTGCGCGACCTTGTTTCCCAAATCGCAGAACGCGGCGGACCCAGCTTGGCGCCGCTTTCGAAACGTACCGACGTGGTGGGAATATACATTGCCCCCAAAGATACGTTTGAGGCGCTGCGCAAGGAACTCGGCATGGAAGACGCCTCACAGGCAAATAGTCGCCGCCGGAAGAAATAGCTCCGTAATGAGCGATGTCATTGCGGTTGTGCTTCCAACCGCAGCACTCACTGCCGCACTCTATGGACTATGGATAAATGCAACCAAGGACACCACCAATACTGCAATTGAAGTGGAATACACAAGGGGAGGGAACTATCGCAAAATACTCAACGCTGGACGACGCGTCAGCTATCCCACTACTTTTATTCCAGTGGCCGTGATATTGATATTGGCTCCATTGGCTTGCGATATTCTGAAAGGACTCTCGCTCGCAAAGGAATATTCTCCCGTCAATGCATTGTTCCTACTGATTTTCCTACTATGGATAGCGGCAGGCGTGAATGCCGTTGTGGACATATTCCACCTGGAAATCAATGCTAAGGGTGTCCGCAAGAGGGAGCGTATAGACACTCGGCGTCCCCCCGCTGACAAAGTCTCATGACTACCGCCTGCGAGAACGTGCTTGGCATGTGATGCTCGATTGCTGGATTACTCTTGTAGGGCATCAAGGGTGGCGCAGTGCGCCGCCCCCCGGCCGAGCTTGCAGGCCGCCCGCCGCGCGTGGAGCCTTGGGGCAGTTCGCGTGAGCGTCCTGCGCCTGCCGGAACTCACATTCATGCACCTTGTGAACACTTCTAGACCAATCCGCTAGCACGACTGAGAGCCCATCACCGGCAAGGGCCAACCACGCCAGACCGGGTCAGATCAAATGGTCAAGAACGCGTCACAGGCATGCCCGACGGCCATAGGGACCCGCGTTCACGTGCTCGTCACATGCTCTTCGGCTATCGGCACCCACAAACACGGGGTGACACTTTCGGACATTTTGAAAGCGGCAAAAACGAACGCAGCGATACAATCGCATACCCTGAGATAGGACCCGGCATAAATGCTGTCGACTTTTAATCCGTAGGTTCCGGGTTCGAGCCCCGGGCGCCCTACCTCAATGACCTGGGCGGACTCCCCGATCTCCATGATCAGAAGGTCCGCCCGGTTGCATTTTCAGTTGCAGTTATTCCCAGAGTGCGCGGCCCATGCGGGCTGCTGCTTCGGTTGAGAGTGTCGCCGTGATGTGGGTGTAGCGCTTCGTCGTGGTCAGTTGTGAGTGGCCGAGGATTTCCTGAACGACGCTGATGTCCACGCCTTGCTCGATCAGAAGCGTCGCGGCGGTGTGGCGAGCGTCGTGGACGCGGGCGTCCTTGTCGACCTCGGCCAGGCGGAGAAGTTCCTTCCATTCGTCCCAGTCCTGCCCGGCGTCTATGGGGCGTCCGTCCGGGTGGCACCAGACGAGGTCATAGTCCTGCCACTGCTCTCCCGCGGCTTGCCGTTGGGCTTGTTGGGCTTCTTGGTGGAGCTTGAGGAGCGGGATCAGCGGGGGCGGGATCATGATGGTTCGCTTGCTCTTGCCCTTGGGCTTCACGAAGGTCCAGCCGCCTACTCGTTCAGGGCAGGAGGGCGCGTGCTTGGTGCAGTCGGGCGCGCAGAATTTCTGCCCTTCCTTGTTGCACACGTGCTTGCGACCGGAGGTGCGCTCGGCTTTGGGACCGTCTTTGGGGCACGGGTAGCGGTGGAGTCGTGCGCCGCAGGCGTGCGGGTCTCTGCAGCCGTGGCGGTAGCGCTGGTGCTTGATCTGCCAGAAGACGCGGATGACGCCTCGCTTGAGGTCCACGTACTTCCAGCGAAGGCCGAGCGCTTCACATTGCCGAAGGCCGAGAGCGAGCGCCACGGACCATCGGGTGCCGTTCCTCTGGTGGTTGGCCACGTAGAGGACGTCCCGGCGCGCGAGCAGGACTCCGGGCCGTCACCGCACGCACGCCGCGCCGTACCTTTGCCGTCGACTCGCCTGTGGTCGGGGGCGATCGAAGATCCAGGGTTCGTTCCTCACCCTGGCTCACTGGGGAACGTGGTGGACGACCGCCCTTGCGTCGGCTCCTGGGTCCTGTCATCTCGGAAGATCGACGAGAACGGGCATCCCTCTCATAGCCTCCAGGACAGTGCGCCCGTCCAGAGGACGGCTGAGCTGTACAGTCGCCTGCCTGCGGTATCCCTCCAATATGCAGGCCGCTCCCCACTCGTGCGGGTGCTTCTCCACCACCATCAGAGCCGCATGCTCGGGCTCGACGGCTTACGCGTCATGTTCATTGAACGTCAGCCATACGGTTCTAGTTCACCGGAGAACTGAAGGCCTGAGATCAACTACTGGCGGCTTCGGGTATACCCAGGTCACACCATAATTGACCAGGCAAATTCCCTATGGCTGCGCGCCTGCGGTATCCGTCACGCCGGCCGCTAGTTGGGAGGTCCAGTCGACGATCTTGTCTCCCTTGGCGACGCCGTCACGGCCGACGTCCTCTACGTAAGTGTGGCGGGTGCCAAGGTAGGCGAAGGTGTGAGGGTCGAGGATGAGGACCATCTCCGAGCCGCCGAACTCCGACCCGGGTTCCCACGCGATGCCCAGCCCTCGGCGATCCGTCACGTCCAGGACGTCCTGAAGCACGCGTGTTCCAGGCACTTTTGCAAGCGCCCGGTAAGCCGCGGGCCGCAGGTCTGAGGGGAGTACGGGGTTGGCCAGCAGCCCGGCGAGGTATCCGGCGACCCCCTCATCGGAGTCCTGGCGGAGAAGGGTCCGCATGTAGGCGAGTAGCTCGTCGGGGTCGGTCGGGAGCGCCCGTAGCTCGGTGTAGCGGATCGGCACGAAGTGGTACTCACTCGGCCTGGGCGGGGGAGTCACCGTGCGCTTGCCGTGCTCGATCGTAAGCCCTGCGTGGCTGCCGTTGACAGATTCCCACCGTTCGTTGGTATAGGGGTGCGAGGTGCTGCCGGGTGCCCCGGACCACCGCGCCTCTTTGACGTAGACGAACTGGTCGTCGCGCGGGGTGGGATCGGGCTCAATCTCCGCCGCCTCGGCTGCTCGATCGAGTACGGCGGCGGCTGCGACGGCGGACGACTGATTCGGCGTCTCTCCCGTTACGTTCACAGCGATCAGCCCGACGGCCATGGTAAGGGCGAGTGCGCCGGTGACCGCGATCTGCGGCCATCGGCGAGGCGTCCTGGTTGTGCTCGTGCGTGTGGTGGTGAGTAGCCGGCTGCGGCCCATGGCCAGCGAATGTGGTGAGGCGGGCGCCACTTCGGCGCACATCCGTTCGAGTTCGGTCAGTTCGTCCATCGGTTCCCTTCCTTCTGTGCAGGATCAGTGGGGTCCACCCCGCCCAGCGCTTCACGCATCTTCTTTCGAGCGCGATGCAGCCGGGAATGCACGGTCCCGACGGCGACGCCGAGTGCCGCGGCCACCTGCTCTTGATCGAGGCCGCCCGCCGCGACCAGCAGCAGCACGTCTCGCTGCCCCGCGTTGAGGCGGGCCAGCGCGTCAGCCAGTTGCCGCCGGATGCTCTGCGCGCCGACCCGCTCGGTCACCTCCTCGGCGATCGACTCGATAGCGGGGTCGACTCCGGTGCGCGCGATGGCGCGAAAGAACCGCACCTCCGCGCGCCGGTGCTTACCGATCAGGTTGGTGGCCATGCCATACAGCCAGGGGCGGGCGTCGTCGCGGGTCAGGTCGTACCGGTCCCGGCGGCGGAACGCCGCGAGGAAGGTCTCGGCCGTGATGTCGTCTGCCGTTTCCGGCCCCAGTCGGCGCGTGATGTATCGATGTATCTCCTCCGCGTGCCTGTCATACAGGTCGGCAAACTGGTCGGGCTCATGACGGGACCGCTCGATGATGGTCGCGTCACAGATCCGCTCGACCTCCACGCTCCATCTCGTCGTCATCTCCGGCCCTGTTCACTCATGCGCAATTCCTCGAAGCTCGGGGAGCAAGGTGCTTCATCACCTGCTTTCACCCGTTCACCCGGATTAGCTTCCCGCCCAGACAATCGGTGTTTCGCGCTCTCGCTCGCCATAAGGAAGAGGTGTCGGATCACCAGTTGCAATCCCCGTTGCAGTTCAGGATCGTTCAAGGCCGTGCAGGATGGACCACACACGCCCTCTGACCTGCATTGAACCGTCCGGAACTCCTCAAGATCGATCTTTTAATCCGTAGGTTCCGGGTTCGAGCCCCGGGCGCCCTACCACTCTCCACCTCGAATCCCGCTTCTGAGCTGGGGTTTCGCCTTGCGGTGGGCTGGGTGTCGAGGGCAGCCAGGATGCGCTGGTTCGCGATCTCCCGTTGACCGTCGATGCACTTGGCGTAGACGCGGAGGAGGACATCCACGCCGTGCCCCGCCCGTTCGGCCGCCTCAGGGGCGTGAACACCTGCGTTGAGCCACAGCGACACGGCCGCGTGACGCAGGTCGTAGGGACGGGCCGCCAGCGGTGAGGCGACTTGGTCGGGTGTGAGCGCGTAGGTACGTGCCTCGCGCCAGACCTTCGTGCACCCCGAGGCCCCCGCCCGCTACCGTGCGAGCGTCTCCATCGCCAGCCCTACGATAAGTCGTACTCGTCGATCCATAGATCGGCTCCAACTCTGTGAAGAAAACTGATGGCTTCTTCGTCAAGAAGGAGTCCTCGCGGGCTGGAGTGCTCTCCCGGTTCGAACGACCGAAGCATGACCAACGTGGCCGCTGCGCCGCCAGCGGTCAGCTCTCCGATTCGATCCCAGGCGCCGACCAACTGATTCATCACAGCTTCCACCTGCTCATTGAGTGAGGTGGTCTCCGCAAGGCCGGAGTCGAGCAGCCATTCGTGTCGTGGCGGTAGCAGGCGCCCACTCTTCCTGCCGCGTCGTGACTCCTTCGCCTCAGACCGAGTCGGCTCGACGCCCACGTATTGGCTGATCTGCCCGGGATCCAGTTCATCGGACTGGATCATGAAGTAGACCTGCTGCTCGACGATCACGTGGAAACGGTAGCGGTTCAAGGGTTGGCGGGCGCCTGCATCACTTGGAAGGGGCAATGGCTTCCATTGCTCAAGACCCTGATCGTCGTGCCACTAGCGTGCCATTACGGAGGGTCAGCGGCGGTTGATCACGGTCACTCTCGAACCATCCTCGGCGCATGTCAGAGCCATTGTGTGCTCGAAGATCACGCGATGCACGGAAGGCCAGGCACAGCGTCCGCGCCTGTCCGGCATACCGGCGATATACCGGGCACCGCTAACTTCCTGACCATGAAGTTTACTTCCAAGCGCATCGCCGCGATCGCCGTCGGCGTGGTCGCAGCTGCCACGACCATTACCCTCAATGCGGCCCCTGCCGCAGCCCTCACCGTCACGGGCTGCAAGTCCACGCAGACTTTCTCCAAGAGCATCACCGGCGCCTCCGTCGAGGGGTACGTCAAGAGGGGATGCACCGTCAAGGGCAGTGGATGGCAGCGCAGCAGCCAGGACTACATCTGGTTCAGGACGAAGGACACCAAGTGCGACAACTACGGCCCCAAGATCTGGATCGGTAACTGGGTGCAGAAGAACGACAACGGTTGCGGCAGCTCGAAGACCGGCTATAACTACACTTCTTCCATCGGCACCGTCTATAAGTACATGTTGCGCACCTGTAACAGCACCAAGTGCCTGAACAGCTCCGGCTATATCACGATCAGGTAGGGTCGGCCGAGAGCTGGGCAGTAATCGAACCTCTGTGCGATTATCGCCGGTAGCTGCCGCCCGAGGTGCGCTCGCCCAGCGTTCCCGACTGGGAGACCTCTCATCTCCTCTGTCCGGCTGGTCAAGGAAACTCGCGGGGGGCCGCCTGAGCGTCGGCAAAGGGCCGGTCGCCGAATGGCGGCTTCCTGGCCTGTGATCTCGCCTGCAAGCGCAGCCTCCAGTGCTTCAGCACCCTCCGCTGATCTCGGATGTTGCTCATGCGTGGCGGACGGTAGATCGTTTCGGCGGCCAATCCATGGACAGACCCCTCGGACGATCAAGAGAAGATCTGATGAGAAGAGTGCGGCGGGCTGCTTGGTCAGTATTCGGCAGGCCGTATCAAATGCTGGTCAAGCCGCCAATGTTCTTGTACGGCTGTTCGTCCGGCCTGGCTGGAGCCGATTTGCCGCATGGGGTTCAGCCCGCCTACGCGAGCCTCGCTGACGCCGCCCCACACTGACCGTGCTCACGAGCCAGTGACGGTTTGGTGGGTAGGCGGTGAGAGCGAAACTACCGATAGGTGGCTGTCGCTTCGGGTCGACCCAGCCGGTCCGCCGTTGCGGGCGAGCGGAACCATGCCGCGCCGCGTTGTGTGTCCATGTATTCACGGATCCGCTTGATCAGGCCGGACTCCAGCTCGAAGATGAAGCAGTATTCGTTGTCGTAGTGACCGCCGTGGGCGAGGGTGGCCTGCAGCCGCATCTCGACGACCACGGTGTCGCCGTCGGCGTAGAAGCCGCCGAACTCGATGGACACGTTGTCGACGAAGACCGTGGAGAACTCCTCGGTCAGGAATCGCACGATACGGTCCCGCCCGATGAGATGGTGCGTTCCATCGATGGCGCGAGAGGTCGCGTTGTCGGCGGGGGCGAGCCACTCCGCGTCGGGGGCGAAGACGTCGCGGACCCGGTCCGCATCACGCGTGGCAAAGACCTGCCACGCGTCGATGACGCGTTGCTTGTTCGATGCTGCACTCACGGGACGACCTCCTGCAGATGGGTGAACCTGGATTCTCACGGGTTGCTGATCAGCAGGTCTGGCCACATTCGGCCAACATCGGCAACCGGTCCGGATCCGTCCGATCCGGCGAGCCGGTCGATGCCATGCTGGAAGCGTGAACGCAGTCGGCGCCGTCCTGACCACCGGCATCTACTGCCGCGACGACTGCCCAGGCCGCCCCCACCCGGCGAACACCACCCGCTACCCGTCCGCGGCCGCGGCGGAAGCGGCCGGGTACCGCGCGTGCCATCGGTGCCGCCCGTACCGGCAAGAACCCATCACCGTCGCGGACATGCCCTCACTGGTGTGCCGCGGGGTCCAACTCATCGCCGACGGAGCGTTGGACGACGCGACGGAGAGCAGGCTCGCCGGCCGGCTCGGCGTGTCGCCGCGTCACCTGCGGCGCATATTTCTTCAGCATGCCGGGGTCACGCCCGACCAACTCGCTCGCTCCCGGCGCGCGCACTTCGCCCGCCGACTGCTCGACGACACCGACCTACGTATAGCCGACATTGCCTTCGCCGCGGGCTTCGGCAGCGTTCGACAGCTCAACCGGGTCCTTGCCGATGTCTTCCACGGCACCCCGCGTGAGCTGCGGGCCCGGCGGCGGGTCACCGACCGCCTCCAAGCCGACGGTGGACTGGCCATCCGGCTCGCCCACGACAAGCCGCTAGATTTCGCGGCCGCCCTGCGCCACCTGGCCGCACGCGCGACACCGGCTGTCGAAGCAGTCTCCGGCGCCTGTTATCGGCGCACCATCTCCATCGATCATGACCCCGGCATGATCGAGATCACCCAGCGATCCCCGACCGAGCTGTTGCTCCTCGCCCATCTTCCCCGGCTCAACGGCCTCATCCACCACGTCCACCGGGCCCGGCGCATCTTCGCCCTCGACGACCCTGCCAAGACGTGCGGTTCCTGGGATCCATTCGAAGTCGGCGTGTACGACATCGTCCGTGCCGGGGTGCCGGATGCCACACGGGCACGGGCCATCCTGGGTGACCTCGCCAGCCGGTTCGGCGCGGTCGTGCCCGGCCTCGCCCCAGCCGGCCTTACCAGGATGTTTCCGCAACCCGACATCCTCGCTTGGGCCGATCTCGACGCGCTGCCCCTCCCCGATACCACCATCCACACCCTACGATCGTTCGCGCAGGCGGCCGCCGATGAGCTGACGAACGCACAGGCCGAGGCGGTCACTGCGATGACCAACACCTCACGGGAGTCCTGGTAGCGCCGCCCGGCGCGGGCAAAACCGTGATGGCCTGCGCACTGATCGCCCGACACCAGGTCCCGACCGCGATCATCGTCAACCGCGCCGAGTTGCTCGACCAATGGAAGGAACGGCTGACGACGTTTCTCGACCTGGGTGAGGCGAAGGTGGGCGCCAAGGGCAAGGGGAAAGATAAGCGGCACGGTGTCATCGATGTGATCATGCTGCAGTCCGTGGCCCACCGCGACGCCGACCCTTCGCTGCTGAACGAGTACGGCATGATCGTCGTCGACGAATGCCATGCGGTGGGCGCTCCCGCCGCCGAAGCAACGATCCGCCAGGTGGAAGTGGAACGCTGGATCGGGCTATCGGCCACTCCCTACCGGGCCGATCAGATGGATGCGCTCATCACAATGCAATGCGGACCGATCCGACACGAGATCATCGCCGAGGTGTCGTTCGCCCAGCGTCTCATCGTCCACTCGACCGAATTCAGCACCGAGGAGATCGGAAACGACGGAGCCTCCTTCCAAGCCATCTACAGCGAACTGGCCGCGGACGAGACCCGAACCGCCCAGATCGCTGCCGATGTCGCGGACGCGGCGACCCGAGGCAGAAACAGCCTGATCCTGACCAACAGAATGGAACACCTGCAACGCCTGGCTACCGCCCTCGAAAACCTAGGCGTGGCCACCACGCTCCTACACGGCCAGCTCACCACCGCCGAACGCGACCACGTCCGCACCCGCCTGGTCGATGGCGAGGCAGGACCGCTGGTGCTGGTGGCCATCGACAAGGTCGCAGGCGAGGGGTTCGACCTGCCCCGCCTGGACACCCTGTTCCTCGCGATGCCGATCTCCTTCAAAGGCAAGGTCATCCAACACGTCGGCCGGATCATGCGAGAAGCCGCCGCCAAACACGACGTCGAGGTCCACGACTATCTGGACGCACAGGTACCGCAGCTGGAACGCATGTACGGCAAGCGACGCCGCACCCTCACCCGTCTCGGATTCACCACCACGGCTTCCGGCTCCGATATGCCCACGCCAATCGATGCTCCACCGCTCCCGTCGAAGACCTCATCAGATGCTGAATCGAGCGACCGGCAGCCAACGGTTTCGCACGTGCGCGCGTGGGCCCGTGAACAGGGATTGCAGGTCGCCGACCGCGGCAGGCTCCGCCCGGAGATCTGGCAGGCCTGGCAAGCTGCCGCCGAGCAAGGCCGCACCTCCAAATCGATATGACTTGAAAGGCATATGACGTCGATGGCATATTGAAGTGCGTGGACATCGACTGGCCAGCCGAATTCGGCACGTGGCTTGACCGGCTGGAGAAGAAGCCCGCGCTGGCGACCGGCGATCGCGGTTGCTCTTGGTGTTCACAGCCCGCGCTTTGGATCAGCTTCGGAATCTGACCGAACCGCCCGCTCCGGATGCGGAAACGGCCACGCTGCGGTGGGTTCGCCAGTCACGCCGCCATCAGCTGTGGTGGGTGTCGCACGCCTACCATCCGGAGGTGGCGGTGCGATTGATCTGCTGGTTTCCACCGGACACCGGGAAGGTCGTCGTGGCGTTGTTCGCCGGAGACAAGGCCAAGCTGGGCGATCTGTTCTACGACAGCGTGGCCGCACGCGCCGATGGGCTGATCGATCAGTGGAAACGGGAGACCGCATTTGAGGAGAAGCCATGACCGAGCCCGACAAGACCTTCGTCCGCGGCAATGAGCACCTGGATCGGCTGCTCGCCGACCCCGAACTCGCCGCCGACGTCGCCCTGGCACATGAGGCGGCCGAGGAGATGGATCGCGTCTATGCCATGAACCTGGCGATGATCCGCAAGGCCGGACAGCTGACCCAGGTCGAAGTGGCCAAGAAGCTCGGAGTCGGACAGGGCGTGGTGTCGCGGCTGGAGAACCGCGGCGACATGCTGCTGTCCACCCTGTTCGACTACCTCACGGCAACGGGAGCCGAAAGCACCAGCATCGTCGTGACCGTCCACGGGCAGCGCATCGAACTCGACCTAGCACAGCTACGCAACACGCCCTCCGAACGACGATCAGCCTGACCCCTCCCCGCAACCCGCGATCGAAGGAGGCGCTGATCGGATCACGGTCGCCTACGGAGGGTCGTACGCCATGCCTGTTCAAATCCCTTGCCCGTGGATGATCACAAGGCTTCCGGCAGGTGTATCGTGTGCTGCTGTGACTCGCCGTCCCCCGAACGATCATCTGGACGAGCTGAGCGAGCAGGCGATTCGGCATCCTCGACCTGCCGCTACCCGACCCACCACCGGCCGACGCCGGCCGGTCGACGCGTACCGCCGCTGGGCCGGGTGAGAGCGTGAGCGAATACCAGTACTACGAGTTCCTGGCCATCGACCGGCCACTCACCGACCAGCAGCAGGCCGAGGTCCGCGCCCTGTCCACCCGCGCCCACATCACCGCCACCAGCTTCACCAACGAATACCACTGGGGCAACTTCCGCGGCGACGCGCACCGCATGATGGAGCGCTACTACGACGCCCACCTCTACCTGGCCAACTGGGGCACCCACCAGATCATGCTCCGCTTCCCCCAGATCGTCCTGGACCCCAAGCTGGCTGAGCGCTACTGCGCAGGCGACCAGGTCAGCGCCTGGACCAGCGGCGAACACCTCGTCCTCAGCTTCACCAGCGAGGCGGAAGAGGAGTACTGGGAAGACGACGTCGAACGCTCCCTGTCGGCGATCGTCGGCGTCCGCGCCGAACTGGCCGCCGGTGATCTCCGTCCGCTCTATCTGGCCTGGCTGTCGGCCTACGGGGCGTGGGAGCGTGATGAGGACGCCTTCGACTACGCCGAAGAAGACGAGCCGGAGCCGCCCGTCCCGCCAGGGCTGGGTTCACTGAGTGCGCCACAGCGTGCCCTGGCCGGCTTCCTGCGCCTGGACGACGATCTCCTCGCAGCCGCCGCCGAGACCAGCCCCGCGGCGCAACCCGTACAGCATGACCGGAAGGCCCTGGCCGCCTGGATCGGCAGTCTGCCCGCCGAACGCAAGAACGCGCTGCTGCTGCGAATGATCGGGGACGACGCCACACGGGTCCGCTGGGAACTCCTACGCGAATTCGGCGGCAACACCGCCGACCACGTCGAAACAGGCCGGACAGTCGCCGAACTGCTGGACACCGCCGCCACCCGCCGCCATACCCGCGAGCAACAGGAGACAGCCCGGCGCGCCGAAGAACAGGCCCGTCGGAAACAAGCGCAACGGCAGGCCCGGGAACTTCACCTGAATAAGATCGCCCAAGATCTCGAAGCAGCATGGGCACGGGTGGAGTCCTTCATCGACACCAGGAAGCCACGCGAGTACGACCAGGCCGTCGATCTCCTCCGCGATCTGCAGGCCCTGGCCATCCGTGACGACCACGCCGGCACCTTCGCCCAACGCTTCACCCACCTCCGGGAACGACACCAGGGCAAGCCCAGTCTGATCAAGCGATTCACCGCTGCCGGCCTGATCCCGGAGTGACCAGATACCCCCGCCTTCCTGGAGGCGGGGATGACCATGGCGCTCGCCGAGGACGCCACCGCGCTGAACGGCCGGGTCATGGACGAGCGCTGAGGCCTTGAGCCGTGAAGTGCAGTCATTCGTCCGATACCTCGGCCGAGCCGCGCCTCCGCATGATGGCCTGAGAACCGGGCGATCACGAGGAAACCGATGGGTGGCGAGCGGCCCACACCTTTGCCGCGCTCTTCCCTGGCCTTAACCCCGCGGCCGTTTACCGGATCCGTAGAGGGCAAGCGAGCAGCGACGGATCGTTCAAAGGAGCGGAACCATGATCGTCAAGCCCGAGCACCTCGCCTTCTACGCGGCTCTCATCGCACTGGGAGTACTGGAGATCGTGGAATGGCCCATCGTGGGCATCGTCGCCGTCGGCCACTTCCTGGCCAGCCAGCACCGCTTCGTCATCTTGCAGGAAGTCGGGGAGGCCGCGGAATCGGCCTGAGCCGCGGACCACAGCGTCAGCCCGGTGTGTCATTTCCCCGGATGGCGGGTTCGCGGCCGGATGGCTGGTGGATACGGTTCTTCGGCGCCGGAGTCGGCGGGTTGGGCCGGGTGACGGGCCCGGCTCGGAGCTGGATCTGCTCGCCGTGGTGGGTCAAGGCGATCGGCGGGCCCTGCATCAGCCGGTAGGTCGTGGTCTCCCGCGTGATGCTGACACCTAGCAGGCTGTCGCGGTAACGCAGCCGGAAGGCCAGTCGTTGGAGGTGCGACGGCAGCCTGGGAGCGCAGCATATCCAGCCCTGGCCGGCGCGCATCCCGCCGAATCCCGCCACCAGGGCGACCCACGCCCCGGCCAGCGCGGCCATGTGGACACCGTCGACCGTGTTCTTCTCCAGGTCCGCCAGGTCCATCATGGCCGCCTCGCCGAGGTAGCGGTAGGCGAGCTCCAGGTGTCCCACCTCTGCGGCGATCACGGCCTGGGTGCAGGCCGACAGCGATGAGTCGCGCACCGTCAGTGCCTCGTAGTAGGCGAAGTTGCCGGCCTTCTCCTCGGGTGTGAACGCGTCCCCGCGCAGGTGCATCGCCAGCACCAGGTCGGCCTGCTTGACCACCTGGCGGCGGTAGAGGTCGAAATAGGGGAAATGAAGCATCAGCGGATACTGCTCGGGCTTGGTGGCGGCGAAATCCCAGAGCCCATGCCGCGTGAACCCTTCGCTCTGGGAGTGCACGCCGAGCCGCTCGTCATAGGGGACGACCATCGCGTCCGCCGCCTCACGCCACGTCGTGATCTCCCCCGGGGTCACCCCGAGCTGCGCCGCCCGGCCGGGGTGGCGGGCGGCGACGTCGGCTGCCTGCCACAGGTTCTGCTGGGCCATCAGGTTGGTGTAGACGTTGTCGTCGGCGACGGCGCTGTACTCGTCGGGCCCGGTCACGCCGTCGATGTGGTATCGCCCATCGGCATCGTGATGGCCCAGGGCGAGCCACAGCCGCGCCGTCTCCACCAGCAGGGGCAGGCCGGTGTCCCGCTCGAACGCCGTATCGCCGGTGGCATCGACACACGCCGTGACCGCGTACGCGATGTCGGCGTTGACATGGAACGCCGCGGTGCCGGCGGGCCAGTAGCCGGAACACTCCTGGCCGTTGATGGTCCGCCAGGGGAAGGCCGCCCCGGACAGCCCCAGCTGCGCGGCCCGCGCCTCGGCCATCGGCAGGGTCGACTTCCGCCACGACAGCGCATCCGCCGCGGCCCGCGGATACGTGTGGGTGAGCACGGGCAGCACAAAGGTCTCGGTGTCCCAGAACGCATGCCCGTCATAGCCCGTGCCGGTCAGCCCTTTGGCGGGGATGGCGCGGTCCTCCAGCCGCGCGGCCGACTGCAGCAGGTGGAACAGCCCGAAACGGACGGCCTGCTGCACCTCGGCGTCGCCCTCGACCTCCACGTCAGCGCCTTCCCAGAAGTCGTCGAGGAAGCGCCGCTGGTCGGCGCACAGCCCGTCCCAGCCGTCCAGACGCGCGGCCGCCAGCGCCGCGACGACCTGATCGTGCATGGCAGGCCGGGAACGTCTGGCGGACCAGCCGTAGGAGAAGAGCTTGACCAGCCGCAACGGCCGGCCGGGGACAAGGCGTGCGGCGACGGTCACCCGGCTGACGTCCCCCGCGCCCTGCGCCTCGATCCGCGTGCCCTCCGGCCCGTCGAGCTCGTGACACATGGCGGCGGCCACGCGCAGGTCGCTGGCCCGGGTGTGGTGGACCATGATCGCGACGCCTTCCTTGGCGGGGATGTTCTCCTCCAGGACCAACGGCGACGCCAAGGGGGCGGCCTCGCGCGGATCGCCCCCCAAGTACTGCTGGGTCTCGTTGGCGACCAGCTCCGACTGCACGACCACGTTCCGCGCCTCATCGACGGCCTCGACCTCGTACCGGATCGCGGCCACCGCGCGGTGGGTGAAGGAGACCAGCCGTGTGGAGGAGAGCCGGATCCGGCCGCCTGTGGGCGAGCTCCAGTCCGCCCTGCGGGTCAGGGTCCCGGCGCGCAGGTCCAGGACGCGCTCGTGTTCGTGCAGCGTGCCGTATCGCACGTCAAACGGCTCGTCGTCGACCAGGAGCCGGATCAGTTTGCCGTTGGTGACGTTCACGCACGTCTGCCCGGACTCGGGATAGCCGTAACCCGCCTCGACGTACGGCAGGGGCCTCAGCTCGTAGAACCCGTTGAGGTAGGTGCCGGGCTCCCCGCAGGGCTCGCCCTCCTCGAGGTTGCCGCGCAGGCCGATGTGCCCGTTGGACAGCGCGAACACCGACTCGGTCTGCGCCAGCACGTCCAGGTCGAGCCGGCACTCCCGCACCGACCACGGCTCCACCGCGAACGCGGGATGCCGGATCATGAGCCGCCTCCCCGTTCCTGCGCATCCAGCAGCTCGGCGAGGTCGGAGACCACGATGTCGGCGCCGTGCCGGCGCAACGCGTCCGCCTGCCCGGTCCGGTCGACGCCGACGACGCAGGCGAACCGGCCCGCGTGGCCGGCCGCCACCCCCGCCAGCGCGTCCTCGAACACCGCCGCCTGCGCGGGCGTCAGCCCCAGCGCCTCGGCCCCCGCCAGGTACATGTCCGGGGCCGGTTTGCCCGCCAGCCGCCGTTCCTGGGCCACCACACCGTCGATCCGCGCCTGAAAATACCCGTCGAGCCCGGCGGCCGACAGAACCCGCGCGGTGTTGGCGCTCGATGACACCACCGCCGTGCGCAACCCCGCATCTCGTACGGCCAGCACATAACGGACTGAGCCGGGGAACGCCTCCACGCCGTCCCGGTCGATGACCTCCTGGACGAGGGCGTTCTTCCGGTTGCTCAACCCGTACACGGTCATCGCATCCTGCGGATCGTCAGGCGATCCCTCCGGAAGGGTGATGCCCCGCGCTGTCAGGAAGCTTCTCGCCCCGTCCTTCCGCTTCTTCCCGTCGACGTACCGGTCGTAGTCGGTAACCGGGTCGAACGGCACGAAGGGGCTCCCCGTCCGCGCGGCCCACTTCCGCAGGAACTCATCGAACATCGACTTCCATGCCTTGGCGTGCACTGTCGCGGTGCGCGTCAGCACGCCGTCCATGTCGAACAAACATCCGCGCACTTCCTCAGGCAGCCCGAGCGTCGATGTGCCCATGCGTGCTCACCCCGGCTTCCCAGCCTGGCCGCCGAGCTCGCTGGTGGGCCTTCCGACGAGCCGGTCGGCGCCGGGCGGGCCCCAGGTCCCCGGCTCGTACGGCTCCGGCGCGGTTTTGTCGAGGACGGGATCGACGATGCGCCAGGCCTCTTCGACGGTGTCCTGGCGGGCGAAGTGACGCAGCTCCCCGGCGAGCGCATCGGTCAGGATCCGCTCGTAGGCGCTTTCGGGCTGACCAAGCGCGGTGGCGAAGCTGACCGACATGGGCACCTCCCGGGTGGCGTTGGTCTCGCCCGGTTCCTTGGCCAGCAGGTTGAGGTCGACGCCCGGGTCGGGGTCCAGCCGGAACCGCACGATGTTCGGCTGTGGCCGCGCGGCTTGGGTGGGCAGGAAAAGCATCCGTGGCGGGCGGCGGAGCTCGACGTCGACCCTGGTGGCGGTCACCGCGAGCGCCTTGCCCGCCGTGATGACGAACGGGACGTCCGCCCAGCGCCAGTTGTCGATCCACAGCCGCAGCGCGACGTAGGTCTCGGTGGTCGACCCGGCGGCCACCCCCGGCGTGTCGAGGTAGCCCGTGTATTGGCCGCGCACGACGTCGCCCGGGTCCACGGTCCGGACCGCGCGCAACAGCCGGAGCTTCTCATCACGCTCCGCCTCGGTGCTGCCGTCCGCCGGCGCGTCCATGGCCAGGTAGGCCAGCACCTGGATCAGATGGTTCTGCACCACGTCACGCACGGCGCCGACCGCGTCGTAGAACGCCCCACGGTCGGCGACGTCGAACGCCTCGGCCATGGTGATCCGCACGGCGGCGACGTGGGACCGGTTCCACACGGGCTCGAAGAGTCCGTTGGCGAAGCGGAACACCATGAGATTCTCGACGGCCTCCTTGCCGAGGAAGTGGTCGACGCGCAGCAGCCGGTCCTCGGGAAAGTATCGGTGCAGTTCCGTGTTGAGCCGCCCGGCGGAGGCGAGGTCGGAGCCGAAGGGTTTCTCCACCACGAGGCGGCCTCGGGTGTTCAATCCCGCAGCTCCCAGCCCGCGGGCGATGGCCGTGAACAGAGACGGCGGCACGGCGAGGTAATGCACGCCGAATGCGGCGTCCCCCATCTTCCGTCCGAGCTCGGTGAATATGGCGGGCTCTGTCACATCGCCGGCTACCAGACCCAGCTTCTCGGTGAGCGAGGCGCACACACTCTCGTCCACGTCGCCGCATGCGGCCGCGACGCTGTCGTGGACGTGTCGCCGCAGCCAAGCCGGGTCGAGGTCGCCGCGGTCCACGCCGATGACCGGCACGTCCAGCACGCCACGGGCGGTCAAGCGGTACAAGGCCGGAATGAGCTTCTTCTTGGCGAGGTCGCCGGCGATGCCATAGACCACCAGGGTCTGCCCCTGCTGTGCGTTCGTGTCCACGGGCCCCCCAACCCCTGCGCTGCGCCGCGTCGACACTTCAAGTGATGGGCGACACGGGCGCAGACACGCCAAGACTCCTACGCCCATACCCAAACGTGGGCATGACGTACCTGCTGCTCAGCGGTGTACCTCTCGCCCGGTGGGCCGATCAGTCGTCATCATCCTCCTCACGCTCGGCGACCAGACCGAAGCGGTTGAGGAACTGCGTGAGAGGGCCGTTGGCGAGCTTGCCCTCGCTCCTGGCCTCGGCCAGGTCCTTGCCGAGCTCCTGGATCTTCTCTCGAGCTTCCTGTGTCTTGCCTTCGACGACCTTCTTGGCCGCTTCGCGGATCTTTTCGTGCGCCTTACCGGCAAGTTCGTCGTCAATGCCGCCCTGCGCTTGCTGGGCGCTCACGGCCTGGTCGAGAGCGGCCAGCCAGGTCCGTGGATCCCGCGCGTCCGGCCGCGTCGGTGTGACCTTTGGGGACGGCGTCGGCCGTACGGAGGCTCGAACGGTCGAGCGGGTGGTGGCCGTCGGCTGGGGCTGTTCCGACGCGCGGGCAGCGTCGGACGAAGCCGCTGATGGCGGTGGCTCCGCGGCGTGATCCTCCGACCCGGAGAACACGGTCACGGCAGCCAGTGTGATGACCGCGATGACCGCGACGGCGGCGGCGACCTGGAGGAGCAGGCGCCGGCCATCCGCCGGCCCAGGCTCCGAGCCGGCGTTCAGGGCGCCGGGCGATGGGGCGTCGAAGACGCGGGTATCGCCCGCCCTGGCGACACCGGGCGAGGGCACCGGTGTCACCCTCGTCGGCTGATGCGCGTGTCGTCCTCGGAGGCGGGCCGCATGGGCAACGGCGGCAAAGCCTTGGCGTACCTGCTCCGCGCCGGCCGGGCGGTCGGCGGGATCCTTGGCGAGCATGGCCAGGACAAGCCGCTCCAGCTCGATCGGGATGTCCGGCCGGTGACTGCTCGGCGGGGCGGGTGAGTGGTGGACGTGCTGGTAGACCACCTCGGGGGGCGAGCCGGTGAAGGGTGGCCGGCCGCTCAGCAGCTCGTAGGCCACGCAGCCCAGCGCGTACAGGTCGGTCGCGACCTCCCCGCCGTCGCCGTCGATCTGCTCGGGGGCCAGGTAGGCCGCGGTGCCCACGATCGTGCCGACCGTTGTCAAGCGGGAGGCCTCGCTGGCCAGGTGGGCCAGCCCGAAGTCGACGATCTTCAAAGCGCCGGTGCCGGTCAGGTGGAGGTTGGCGGGTTTGATGTCACGATGGACCACTCCGACCTGGTGGGCGGCATCCAGCCCAGCAGCGGCCTGACTGAGCAGATAGCACGCCTCAGCGACCGGTAGCGGGCCACGAGCAGCCAGCTCGGCGGCCAGATTGCGACCGGCGAGCAGTTCCATGACAAGGTAGCGCCGTTGCTCGTCGTGCCCGACGTCCAGCACCGTCACCACATTGGGGTGCGCGATCCGCGCCGCGGCTTTGGACTCGCGGGCGAACCGCTCGGCCGCGGCGATGCCTCCCGTCAAGGGATTCATGATCTTGACCGCGACTGGTACGTCCAGCCGCCGATCGTGACCGCGCCAGACCTCCGCCATGCCGCCTCGGCCGATCAACTCGATTAATTCGTACCGCCCGGCAATCACTACGGGCTTCACGTCCGGCATGTCCGCACCAATCAGGTTACTCTCCACAACTGCGGCCTAACCTTACGGGTACGCCTGCCCATGTCGAGTCGGCCGATGCGTCACTGACCGGCCGGGAGCTGCTCCCGGGCAGGAAGCCGGGGGTGGGCCGGGCCGCCGCTGGGACGCGGCCGGAGCACCCGGGCCAGGACGCCGGGCGACAACAGGCGCTGTGGCGGGGCCTGCAGGTTGGCGACGCTCAGGAAGGCGTGCCCGACCACCGGGTCCGCCTCCGCGGCCACGTGGAGGCGTGAGATGTAGCGGTTGAGCAGCTTCGCACGCAGAGGACGTGGAGCCTCGACGGACGGGAACCGCAGATCACCACCGACCGACAGGTCCCAGGGCACGTCGATGATCCGCGCGGCCCGCTCGAAGAAGCGGCGGGCCAGGCCGTCGCGTCGGCCGTCCTGCAAGCACTCACGCAGGGCGACGGCCTCGCAGGCGGCCACCGTCATGCCCTGCCCGTAGCTGGGATTGAACTGGCACAGGGCATCACCGAACACCACATAGCCCTCGGGGAACCGGCTCAGCTGTTCGTAGCGGCGCCGAATGCTCACGGGGATGCGCATCCGCCGCGGCTCCCCCAGCGGTTCCAGACGCTCCAGGAGGCGGTGCAGGTCGGGGACCGGGAGCCGGGCGGCGAACCCGTGGTATCCGTCAGAGTCGATGGGTGGGACGTCGTCGCCCATGCCGAACAGGGTGACGAGCCAGCGGTCTCCCTCCCCGCTGAGGGCGACGCCGCCCCTCGGGACCGAGGTACTGTGCCCCACGACCATGGCGACGAAGTCGGCGTCGCCGGGCCGGCGCCGGTACTCACGCGAAACGTACTGCAGCCGGGAGTCGACACGTTCCTCCGGTGCGGGCTCGTATCCCAGTCGGCGCAGCCACTCCGCACCCCGGTTTCCCCGGCCCACGGCGTTCACCACGAGATCGGCGGCCATGTCCTCGGGCTGGAGCCCCGGACGCTGCAGACGTACTCCGGTGACAGCGCCGTCCTCGCCGGCGATCGGCTCGACCACCTCGCAGCGCTCGTGGATCGCCACGCCGGGAAGATCCGCCACCCGGGACCGCAGATACCGTTCGAGTTCCGGTCGGCTGACCGTCAGGCCGCGCAGCCGCGAGGGCGCGGGGTGCAGCAGCCGGCCGTCGTTGTACCAGCGGACGTCGTCCTGGATGTCGCAGGCGGTGGCGCCCGCGGCGACCAGGTCCGCGGTCAGCCCGGGGAACAGGTCCTCGAGGATCTCGCAGCCCCGGGACAACATCCCGTGCGCGTGATGCCCCTGTGGCACGCCCCGCCGGGCGACGCCCTCGGCGGGCAACGCGTCACGGTCCATCACCGTGACCCGGTCGAACGTCTCACTGAGCACCCGGGCCACAAGGAGCCCGCCGATCCCCGCACCCGCGACGACGGCGTGTCCGATTCGCTTGATCATGGTTCACCTCGTTGTCCGGCCGCCCGGACCGGACGGCGCCGCGTTCACCACAACGAGAGTGGGCCGGCCTGCTTCGGGGCCGCTGGGAACGGGCTTTCCCAGCGACTTCCCAGTCTTCAAGCGCCCCGGCCGATGGCGGGGGCGGCTGCGATCAGAGGATCACTGTCCAGCGATCAACGAGCTGAGCAGGGCGCTCGCATCCTGCCGAGACATGGCGCGCCCGCGGGCCGCATGGCGTTCGTACTCCTCCGGCGCAAGCGCCCCGCGAACGGCGGCGGCCTCGCGCGGCCCGTCCAACGGGTCCATCAGCTCCGGGGAGACGCCGGCTCGCTTGCCGATGGCCTCCACGGCCCCCATCAGCACGGCCGCGTGCTCGGCCCGGCCGGTCAGCGCGAGGGCGCGGGCCGCGCTGTGCACCGTCACCAGCCAGAAGGAGATGTCTCCGTAACGGTCCATCGTGGCCAGGATGTCCGCCGCGATGGCCAGCGCCCGAGCGCCGTCCCCGCGGTCCGAGGCCGTCTTCATGTCGCACCAGGCCGCCCCGTCCGCGGCCCAGTCGTGGCCACTGGCGCGAGCGGCGTCGATGGCCTCACGAAAGACTCTGTCGGCGCCCGGCAGATCCCCCAGCACCCGCAGGGCCATGCCCCGGACCATGAGCGTTTCGGCCTCCAGCCAGTCCAGAGTGCTGCGCCGGGCCAGCTCGACGGCCTCGCGGGTGAGGGCCTCGGCGTCAAGCGCCACCCCGGCCAGCAGGCCCAGGTAGGCGGCGTAGGCGGTCGCGCCCGCCTCCGTCACCGGGTCGCCTGCCCGGCGGGCCTCCTCGATCGCCGAGCAGGCCGCCTGGTACGCCTGTGGCGGCTGTCCGGCCAGGTAGTGCAGTCCCGTGAGCGCGTACCAGGCACGCGCCCGGATGTCCGCACCGGCTCGCGGGGCCGCCGCGAAGGCCTCGGACAGCCAGGCGAGGCCCTCCCCGACATGCCCCATGCGGAACCAGAACCAGAACAGCGCGCCGCTCAGCCGTAGCGCGTACTCGCCGTCACCCGCCGCCAGCGACGAGGCGAACGCGGCCCGGAACTCCGCCTGATCGCGGCTCAGCCCGCTCAGCAACGCCGCTCCCTGCGGGCCGCGGAGATGACGATCGGCGTTCTCAGCCCTGGCCAGGGCCCAGGCGCGGTGGCGTTCCTGTGCCTGGGCCGTCTCGTCCGGGGAGAGCGCGGCCATGGCGTACTGGCGCAGGGTCTCCAGCATCCGGTAGCGGCGTGGCGCCGTGCCGGGCTGGGCGGTGACCAGAGATTTGCGGACCAACGCCGACAGCGGCGGCAGGACGGGATCGACTCCTCCGACCGCGGCGGCGGCCTCCAGGTCGAAACCGGCTTCGAACACGGCGAGCCGGTGGAAGAGCCGGCGCTCCTCCGGCTGCAGCAATTGGTCGCTCCAGGCGACCGTGGCCAGGAGAGTGCGATGGCGGTCCGGCCGTCCGACCGATCCGTCCACTAACAGGGTGAAGCGGTCCTCCGCGGCATCGGCGATCTGGGCGACGGACAGCGCCCGGCTTTGCGCGGCGGCCAGTTCGATGGCCAACGGGATGCCGTCGAGCCGCGCGCACAGGGCGGCGATCCTTTCCCTGTCGCCCGGCTCGGCCGCCCAGCCGGGCGAGACGGCCGCCGCACGGCGCACGAACAGGTCCGCGGCCTCCGTGGCGGCGTCCAGGGGCGGTACTTCGTAGACCGTTTCACCCGAGATGCCCAGGGGTTCGCGGCTGGTGCACAGCATCCGTACGGTGCCGCAGCGGGTCAGCAGGGTGTGGACCAGCATGGCGGCGGGGACCAGCAGATGCTCGCAGTTGTCCAGGACGATGAGCATGTCGCGGCCAGCGATCATCCCGGCCAGCTGATCGGGAGACGCCGCGGTAGGCAGCCCTAGGGCGGCGGCCATGGTCGCGGTGAGCAGTTCGGGTGCGTGCAGACCCGCGATCTCCACGAGCCAGGGCCCGTCGGCGTCAGTACGGGCGCGGGCGACCTCCAAGGCCAGGCGCGTCTTGCCGACGCCGCCCGGGCCGGTGAGCGTGACCAGCCGGTGCCCGTCCAGCAGAGCTGCGACGGCCGCGAGGTCGCCGTCGCGGCCGACGAAGCTGGACAGCGTGAACGGCAGATTGCCCGAGTGCGGTGCCGGAGCCGCGGCCGGCGGATACGACATGCGGCTGGGCTCAGCCGGCTCTGGGGCCAGCCGCGGGTCCTGGGCGAGTACGGCCGCCTCCAGGTCGCGCAGGCCGCGTCCCGGGTCGATGCCCAGCTCGTCTGCCAGCTTCCTGCGTACGGCTCGAAGGGTGGCGAGCGCGTCGGCCTGCCGCCCCGACCGGTATAAGGCAAGGACCAGTAACTCCCAGCCGCGCTCCCGCAGCGGCTGCTCGGCGATCAGTGCCTCCAGCTCGCCCACGGCAGCGGCGTGCTGTCCGGATGCGATGACGGCGGCGAGTCTGTCCTCGCAGACCGTGGCCCGCAGGTCCTCCAGCCGGCTCGCGTCGGGCACCGCGAAGGCCGCTGGGCCGAAGTCGGCATAGGCCGGGCCCCGCCACAGCGCGAGCGCCTGTCCGAGCAGGTCCGCGGCGAGTTCAGGGTCGCCACCCTCCAGCGCGCGCCGCCCGCGAGCGGCCAGATCGGTGAAACGCTCGGCGTCCACCGCGGCGGGTGCCGCCCGAAGGGCGTATCCGGGTCCCTCGCGTACCAGCAGGCGGGCCGGAGCGCCGGGCGCTCTTTCCGGCTCCAGCGTCTTGCGCAGATCGGCCACGTACCCATGGAGTGTCGTCAGGGAGGGAAGTCGCGTGCCTTCCCACACTTCGGAGAGAATCCGCTCTGCCGAGACGCTCCTGCCCCGCGCGATCAGCAGCAGCGCCAGCACGGCCCGCTGACGCGGTCCGCCGAGCCCTGCGGGGCGACCGCTGACCTCGGCCCGGAGCGGCCCCAGAACGCCGAACCTCACGTCCTCGGTCACGCTCACCAGCAGACCTCCCGCCATCCTGCACGCGCTGTGAGAATATCCGAATCATCCACATATTCGAAGAAGTACACGCGGCACACAGCCCGGCAGATCTACCGGTCCACCAGCTGCCCATTCCCGCCGACGTCGTCATGCTCGAACCCGTTGGTGTACGGGTCGCGGGAAGGACTGTGAACCCGGTCAACGAGCGGGAGCCGCAGCGCGAACCTGGCTCCCCGTGGCGAGTCCTCGACCTCCAGGCTGCCGTTGTGGGCACGGGCGATGTCACGGGAGATGGCCAGGCCGAGCCCGCTTCCGCCGGGATCCCGGCTGCGGCTGTCGTCCAGGCGGACGAAGCGTTCGAAGATGCGCTCCCGATCGGCAGGGGCGACGCCCGGGCCGTCGTCGGTCACCGCGACGACGGCTTCGCCCTCGTCCTGCTCGACGGTGACGCCGACCGCGGACTCGGCATGCCGCTGCGCGTTGGCCAGGAGGTTGTCCAATACCCGGATGAGCTGCATCCGATGCCCGCGGATCACGAGCCCGCGGGGTGCGCGGATGTCGGCCGGCACGCGGCCGGTTTTGGCGTTCACCTCCGTGGCGACCAGCTCGCCCAGGTCGATGTGCTCCGGAGGGGTGGGTTCGGCGGCCCGCAGGCGGGCCAGCTGCAGCAGGTCGTCGACGATCGCCTCCAACCGGTCCGTGGCCGACAACGCGGTGCGGATCGTCTCGTGCGGGTCGACGTCCTCGGGGTACCGCGCCGCCTCCTCCAGTTGCGCGCGCAGCCCGGTGATCGGATTTCGCAGCTCGTGCGAGGTGGTCGAGGCGAACCGGCGCTGCTGCTCCACCGCGCCCTCCAGGTGAGCGAGTGTCTGGTTGGCGGTGACGGCGAGCTGTGCGATCTCGTCCCGGCCCGGCGGAACGGGGACCCGCAGGCTCAGATCGCTGACCGTGATCTCCGATATCCGCGCCCGGATCGCCTCGACGGGACGCAGCGTACGCCCTACCAGCAGCCATGTCGTCCATGCCGCGACGGCGACGAGGAGGGCGATCCCCGTGCCGATGACGTATTCGAGGCGATGCGTGGACAGGACGTCGGGCTCGGGAAGGCCTGCGTAGACGACGCCGGCGTCCGGCGCCGGGCTCAGCCGGATGGCCATCAGCATGAGGCAGTGACCGCCCCAGGGACACTCGATGTACCGCTGGAACCGGTCATCCGGCGGCGGGCGGACCCGGCTGAGCGGAAGGGTGGCCGATGCCATCTTGCTGGACTCCACGACCCGCTGGCGGGCGTCGACGACCTGGATGAGCTCGACGTGGCCGGAGGCGGGGATCCGGTGCGGGACAGCGCCGGTGCGGGCCGCCGCGCTCCATTGACTCGCCACCCGCTCGGCCTCGTTGAAGACCATCATTTGGACCTTGGCACGGATCGCCAGGTCCAGCGTCGCGCCGAGCGCGGAAAGGACGATCAGCGAGAACAAGCCCATGGCCAGCGCGTATCGCGCCCGGATGGAACGCTTCAGAGACCAGGTCATACCTTCAGTCTCAGACCCATCACAGGGTGACGGAAATGAGTATTTTGTCCGTTTTATACGCTAGGCGTATGGATGTGCAGCTGCGCCATCTCCGGATGCTCGTCGCAGTCGTCGATGCGGGCACGTTCACCGACGCGGCAGCCATGCTCGGCTGCTCACAGGCCGCCGTCTCGCGCTCGATCGCCGCCCTCGAGACCACCCTCGGCACTCGCATGTTGGATCGTTCCACTCATCACGTCCTGCTCACCGGCCCCGGTAGCCGCGTCGTCGCCCACGCCCGGCGCATCCTCGACGAGGTCGCCTTCCTTCACCGGATCGCCGACGACTCCCGTACGGAGCTCCGCGTCGGCTACGCCTACGCCGCCATGGGCAAGCACACGCGGCGCCTGCAGAAGACGTGGGCCGCCGCCCATCCCGGGGTGTCGCTGGTGTTCGTCCATTCCAACACCCCGACGGGCGGTCTCAGCGAGGGCATAGCCGACGTCTCCGTGATTCGCCGGCCCCTCGCCGACGACCGCTTCGAAACCGCCTCGATCGGCATCGAGTACCGCTACGCCGCGGTGGACACCGACAACGCCCTCGCCCGGCGCCGCTCCCTGCGGCTGGCCGATCTCGCCCGCTACACCGTCGCGATCGACTACCGCAGCGGTACGACCAGCCTGGACCTGTGGCCGCCCGATGCCCAGCCGGTCAGCACCCGCGGCATCGACGGGGTCGACGAGTGGCTGACTCTCATCGCCGCCGGCCAGGCCGTCGGGATGACCGCCGAGGCTACCGCCAACCAGAATCCCCGTCCCGGCGTCGCCTACCGCGTCGTCACCGACGCGCCTCCCATCGACGTGCGGCTGGCCTGGTGGAAGGACGACCTGCCTCCGCTCCTGGACGCACTGGTGGACATGGCCCGCCAGCTGTACGCGACCGCCCCGCCCCGAGCGCAACGCCACCGGCCACCCGCCACGGCACGGGCGTCGGCCACACCGGGCGGCGGGGCTGAGCGATGATCAGGTGACGCCCCGATGCGGCCTGCCGTGGCCGGTGGGCGGCCTGGTGACCTCGGTCAGGTGCCGACGTAGGCCGCGAGGTGCTCGCCGGTGAGGGTGGAGCGGGCGGCGACGAGGTCGGCGGGTGTGCCCTCGAAGACGATCCGGCCGCCGTCGTGGCCGGCGTCGGGGCCGAGGTCGATGATCCAGTCGGCGTGCGCCATGACCGCCTGGTGGTGCTCGACGACGATGACCGACTTGCCGGCGTCCACGAGCCGGTCGAGCAGGCCGAGCAGCTGCTCGACGTCGGCGAGGTGGAGGCCGGAGGTGGGCTCGTCGAGCACGTAGACGCCGCCCTTCTCGGCCATGTGGGTGGCCAGCTTGAGCCGCTGCCGCTCGCCGCCGGACAGCGTGGTGAGCGGCTGACCGAGGGTGAGGTAACCGAGCCCGACGTCGGCGAGCCGGTCGAGAATGGCGTGCGCGGCCGGCGTACGCGCCTCGCCGGCGCCGAAGAACTCCTCGGCCTCGGTCACCGACATCGCGAGCACCTCGCTGATGTCGCGGCCGCCGAGGTGGTGGTCCAGCACCGATGCCGCAAACCGCTTCCCTTCGCACTCCTCGCAGGTGGTGGCGACGCCGGCCATCATCGCCAGGTCGGTGTAGATGACGCCGGCGCCGTTGCAGACAGGGCAGGCGCCCTCGGAGTTGGCGCTGAACAGCGCCGGCTTCACGCCGTTGGCCTTCGCGAACGCCTTGCGGATCGGGTCGAGCAGTCCGGTGTAGGTCGCCGGGTTGCTCCGTCGTGAGCCGCGGATCGCGCCCTGGTCGATCGACACCACGCCCGCGCCGCCGGGGATCGACCCGTGCACGAGCGAGCTCTTGCCGGAGCCGGCGACGCCGGTGACGACGACGAGCACGCCGAGCGGGATGTCGACGTCGACCTCGCGCAGGTTGTTCGCCGTCGCGCCGCGGATCTCCATCGTGCCGGTGGGCTTGCGGGTCGTCTCCTTGAGTGCGGCCCGGTCGTCGAGATGGCGGCCGGTGATGGTGCCGGCGGCGCGCAGCCCTTCGACGGTGCCCTCGAAGCAGACCGCGCCGCCCGCCGTACCGGCGCCGGGGCCGAGGTCGACGACGTGGTCGGCGATCGCGATCACCTCCGGCTTGTGCTCCACGACGAGCACCGTGTTGCCCTTGTCCCGCAGCCGCCGCAGCAGGTTGTTCATCCGCTGGATGTCGTGCGGGTGCAGCCCGATGGTGGGCTCGTCGAAGACGTAGGTGACGTCGGTGAGTGAGGAGCCGAGGTGGCGGATCATCTTGACGCGCTGTGCCTCGCCGCCCGACAGCGTGCCCGACGGCCGCTCCAGCGAGAGGTAGCCCAGCCCGATCTCCACGAACGAGTCGAGGGTCCGCTGCAGCGTGGCGAGCAGCGGCGCCACCGACGGCTCGTCAAGGCCGCGGATCCATTCGGCCAGGTCGCTGATCTGCATCGCGCACGCGTCGGCGATGCTGATCCCGCCGATGCGCGACGATCGGGCCGCCTCGCTGAGCCGGGTGCCACCGCACTCGGGACAGGAGGTGAAGGTGACGGCCCGGTCCACGAACTCCCGGATGTGCGGCTGCATCGCCTCCCGGTCCTTGGACAGGAACGACTTCTGGACCTTCGGGATCAGCCCCTCGTACGTGAAGGTCCCGCCCTCGACCTTCACCTTGGTCGCCTCCCGGTAGAGGAAGTTGTGCATCTCCTTCTTGGTGAACTCGCGGATCGGCTTGTTCGGGTCGAGGAAACCGGACTCGGCGTAGATCCGCACGGTCCACCAGCTGTCCGACTTCCAGCCGGGGATGGTGAACGCGCCCTCGGCGATCGACTTGGAGTCGTCGTAGAGCTGGGTGAGGTCGATGTCGGAGACCTTGCCCCGGCCTTCGCAGCGCGGGCACATGCCGCCGGTGATGCTGAAGTCGCGACGCTCCTTCACGGTCCGTCCGGCGCGCTCCAGGGTGACCGCACCCGCTCCACTGATCGAGGCGACGTTGAAGGAGAACGCCTGGGGCGAGCCGATGTGCGGCTGCCCGAGCCGGCTGAAGAGGATGCGCAACATCGCGTTGGCGTCGGTGGCGGTGCCGACCGTAGAGCGGGGGTCGGCGCCCATCCGCTGCTGGTCGACGGTGATCGCGGTCGTCAGCCCTTCGAGTACGTCGACCTCGGGCCGCGCCAGCGTCGGCATGAAGCCCTGCACGAACGCGCTGTACGTCTCGTTGATCATCCGCTGCGACTCCGCGGAGATCGTGCCGAACACCAGAGAGCTCTTGCCCGAGCCGGACACACCCGTGAACACCGTCAGCCGGCGCTTGGGGATCTCGACGCTGACGTCCTTGAGGTTGTTCACGCGCGCGCCATGCACGCGGATCAAGTCGTGGCTGTCGGCAGCGTGCGGCGCAGGCGACTGCGTGTCCGTCGTCGTGGCCATGCTCATCCTTTCTCCGTCTCTGGACGGAGCCGCCTGCGCGGTCTCCATCCGGTTGCCTCGCTCAATCTGAGCAGTTCTGAGCAGTATGTCCGGTTTCCTGTGTCGGCGCAGGCTCAGGAGGACGAGTCGCCCTGGAGGTGATGTCCATGACAGTCACGCTAACTACGACTCGCCGACCGGCGCTTCTCGATTCCTGCTCGCTTAGCTGGCGCCGGGCGTGGGTGATCCAGCTCCTCGTGACAGCGGCAGCACCGGAATGCGCAAGGTGGTCGTACCGGTGGAGAGGCGGAACGTGACGTCGATCGGGGTGGCCCCGAGCGGGCGACGGATGTCGATGAGTTCCAGGTGCGGACGATCCTGCCCTTGTTGAAGTGAGAGGACGCCGCCAGCGGGGACCGTCACCTTGACAGCTTGCCGGGGGGCGGACGGTCTTGCGCGATAAGCGACGCTTTCGGCGTGCACGGTGCTGACGCCGTCGAGTTGCTGAAGTGTGTCGCTGCGGTTGACCAGGGTCAGGTACAGGCCCAGGTCGTCGCCGGTTTTCTGCCGGTCCATGGGCGGGGCCAGAATGTGGACGTGCAGCAGCTGCATCGCGCCGACCTGCGCATCGACCAGGCCCTCCCGGTTCCGGGTGGACTGGGGAAGAGGGGACTCCCGTTGAGCAGGGTTACAGGCCACAAGGGGCGACAGCACACAGAGCGCCAGGAGGAGTCGAAGCGTTACTCGCCTTGCGCTGACGCGCAAGTCCCCATGTGATGTCCCCATATCGCGCTCCCCTGTGATGTTCCGGCTGCTCTGGCCAGGCCGCGATGAGGGGAGTGCTGTGGTCGGCGGGCGCCGCCTGCGGAGGCCTGACCGCATGCAGGATGTACCCTCCTGCGACTTTGCCGAACGCATCGCGTTGACCTTTGCGCGCCCGACGCCCTATCTTGGACCAATCGTTCCAGGATGGGAGCTCTGATGGTTGATTTCCAGGTCTACGACGAGAACAACGCACCCGAGGAGGCCCGGCCGCAACTGGAAGCGGCCAAGAGGCGGATGGGGTTCGTCACCACACTGAACGGCGTGATGGCCGAGTCGCCGGAGCTGCTGGCCGGCTACAACGCCCTGGCCGAGCTGTTCGGCAAGTCCTCGCTCCCGGGACCGGCCAAACACGTGGTCTGGATCACCGCGAGCGTGGAGAACGGCTGCGAGTACTGCGTGGCCGCGCATTCCACCCTCGCCTTGCGCGCCCGCGTACCGGAGCAGGTCGTGGCAGCGCTGCGCGCGGGCAAGACGCTCGACGACACCCGCCTGGAGGCGGCGCGACGCCTCACCCAGGCCATGGTCGCCCAGCGCGGGTGGGTGAACGACACCGAGATCGAAGCGTTCCTGGCCGCCGGCTACACCCGCCGTCACGTGCTGGACATCGTGCTCGGCATCGGCATGAAGACGCTGTCCAACTACACCAACCACATCGCGCACACGCCCCTTGACCCCGCGTGGCAGGATCAGGAGTGGAGCCGCGACCACGCCGGCATTTGATCCGGATGCGTCACCCGGACGCCGACATTTCCCGATCGATGTGGCGGCGCAGGTCGCGCAGGAATCGGCGGCCGGCGAGCGTGAGGAAGGGCCGCAGCAGGAGATAGAGCAGCATGCCGGGGATGCCCTGTGTCTGGACGCTGCCCTGCGTGCTCACGCGGCTGTGGGTGTCGCCGATCGGCACGACTTCCCATCGGTTGCGTGCCTGCGGGATCAGCCCGGGTAGCAGGCGGGCCTCGTAGGTCAGCGTCCGCGTGGCCTCGTCGTAGGCCACGATGCGCTCGGTCACCTCCGACAGGCCGGGCAGGCCGGTCCGGCACACCCGGCCGGCCACCGGAGCCCCGGGCACGATGGAGGGTTCCGGCAGCGGATGCGAGGAGCGGACGGCCGTGGCCCACGCATCGACCTGGGCGAAGTGGTGCGCGACCACCTGCCACACCCGCTCGGCGGGAGCGGCGACGATGATCGCCGCGGAGATCTCGGTCATATCGACACCGTCGCCGTCGTGGCGGGCGGCGGGCAATTCCCTATCGGGGAATGGAGCACCCGGCACGGAATCTGACACCCTGACGGCATGGCCGTCCCCGCCACGCACCTTGACGAGGTCAGTCCCTTCGGCGTGCGGTTGCGGCACTGGCGGCACGTGCGCGGCATCAGCCAGCTGCAGCTGGCCTCGTTGTCCGGCTCCACCGCCCGGCACATCTCCTTCCTGGAGACCGGACGTTCACGACCGGGCCGGGACATGACGCTGCGTCTGGCCGAGGTGCTCGATCTTCCGCTGCGTGAACGCAACCAGCTGCTGCAGGCCGCCGGATGGCCCCCGGCCTACCCACAGGCCGCCCCGGATGCCGCCGAGTTGCGGCCCTTCCGCTCGGCCATCGATCGGCTGCTGGCCGCGCATGAGCCCTTTCCCGCTCTGGTGCTGGACGGTCATGCCCGTGTGGTGGCGGCCAACAAGGCGGCGGGCGTGCTGTTCGGTTCAGATCTGATCGGCACCAACCTGCTTCAGCGTTATCTCACCGACCCGACACTGCGCCAGGCCATCGTCAACTGGACAGACGTGGCCTGGGCCGTGCTGAGCCGGCTGCGCAGGCAGTCACGCCAGGCGCCGCTGGACGAGAGGCTGCGCGCGCTCGTCGCGTGCGCCGAAGACGCCGTCGCCAATCTTGCCCCTCCCGCCGGCGACCACGAGGACGGCCTGGTCGTCTGCCCGTGGTTCCGTGCCGGTGACACGGTGATCCGCACCATCACGCTGACCGCCCGCTTCGACACCGCGGTCGAGATCACCCTCGACGACCTGCGCATCGAGCTCATCTATCCCCAAGACCGCCCAGCCGAAGAGTTCTTCCGAGCCGCCATGCCCAGAGATCCCGATCATGCCGACGAGACCGGCCCGATCGACGACCGCTCGTGGCAGGGCGCTGCGGGCCCGATCGCGTAGGCGCGGATGCCCGCGATGAGGGTTGATCGCAGCGAGGCGGTCGGCCGTCAGGTCAGGCCGAGCGCGCGGCCGGCTCTCAGGGCCGCGGCGTCATCGGTTGCCGCGGCGAGCCAGGACAGGCCGTGCTTGTCCGCGCACAGCAGGGACACCTCGTCGACCCTCGCCAGCCAGCTCGGGGCCGGGTCGAGGTCGCGGGCGTTCCTGGCGCGAGGAAACTCCTGAGACGAGGCGATGACGAGCAGCCGGCGCCCCTCGGGGGCGACGTAGTCGTAGATGGTGGCCGGGATGCCGGCCAGGTCGCGCTGGGTCGTGCCGCGCCAGCCGTACGCTCCGATGGTCTTCATCGCGGGAACAGGCTCACTGCTGAGTGTCAGGGCGTTGGACTTCAGCAGCGCGGCGGCGGCCACCAGGGGCGCGGGCTGCCGGCGCTCGATCACCTGCGGGATGACCACGGCGGCCAGGACCACCAGCACCGCGGTGGCCGCGGCCAGCACGTACGGCCAGCGGGCGCGCTGCCGCACCGAGGACTCGGCGGGGACGTCGGCGACCGCCCGGATCCGCTCCCGGGTCGAGGCCGGAGCCGCCTCGCGCAGCGACTCGGCCAGGATCCGGCCCTCACGTGCGGTGTTGGCCTCACTCCAGCACGCGCGGCAGTCCAGCATGTGCCGCTCGAACCGGATGCGGCGTAGCGTGCTGAGCTCGCCGGCGAGGTAGGCGGCGGCATCCCGTTCAGGATCGTGGTGCATTCGGCCTCACCCCCTCGATGGTGTGCGCCAGCTTCTTGCGGCCGCGATGGGCCCGGGACAGCACGGTCCCCCGCGGGCTGTTGGTGATGGCGGCGACCTCGGCGGCGGTGAACCCGCACAGGTCCATCAGAACCAGGGCGATCTGCTCGTCGATGGGAAGCCGCCGGAGGGCCGTTTCGATCAGCGAGTGGTTGATCGCCTCGTCCTCCACGTCCGCCGGCCCCGGCGGGTCGAAGCCGGGCTGCCAGCTCGTCTCGGCGCGGTTGGCGGTACGGCGCAGCCGGTCGCGGCCCAGGTTGAGGCAGATGGTGGCCAGCCACGGCGCCGCCTTGCGCGGGCGGCGGCCATCCTGCCAGGCTGCCCATGCCCGCGTGTAGGTCTCCTGGACCAGGTCCTCGGCGTCGGCGGCGCAGGTGGTGAGCCGCCGGGCCAGGTTGTGGACCAGGTCCGACGCGGGCATGGTCGCCTGGAGGAATCGCTCCTGCCGCCGGGTCATGGCCGGTTCCGTCTCAGTGGGTCGTGGCCCGGCCGGGCGAGCCGATCGCCAGGAAGCTGACCACGTACAAGACGGCGCCGTACACGGTGCCGACCAGGGCGACGGTGCCGTGCAGCGGCATGTCGGCCTTTCCGGGCGGCCGGGTGGAGGCGAACCACATGGTGACCCCGGCGAAGATCAGACCGGAAGTCAGGCCACCCACCGGGCCGCGAGCCAGCCGAGTTGCCAGAGGTTCGATGGCCATCGCGGGCTCCTTAGGAGAGCTTCCTTTTCCTGCTACCCCTACGGACGGATGACAGGCGGCGCTGATTGCGCCCCGCGCGACTCCAGGGTGCTTGCCGCGATGCTCCGGGAAGACCGGCTAATTCCCGCGCGCCGCCGACATGCTGTTGGCTATCAATTCATGATGCCTGACGACTTCTTCGACGATGAAACCCAGAAACCTCTCGGCGAAAACAGGATCGAGCTTCGACTCCTCTGCCAGGAGACGCAGCCGGCGTATCTGCTGGGCTTCCCGCTCGGGATCCGCAGGCGGAAGCTCATATTGCGCCTTGAGTTTGCCGACTTCCTTGGTGCACTTGAATCGCTCCGCAAGAAGGTGAATCAGTGCGGCATCAAGGTTGTCAATGCTGTCGCGGAGTCGCTGCAGCTCTTTTCGGGCCAGCGCATGGGGATCAGATTCGTCTTCGGCCGTAGTGCCGTCGGAGTGCCCATAAAGCTCAGACATAAGGGTATTCCCACTTAAACTTGCTATGATCCTCTTGCCGGAAAAACCTATCATAGTAAGGTTCCTGCGCCCTGGAGAGCCGAGGCGACGGCCAGAGGATCCCCGGCTACGGGCAGACGCGGTTCGTGCACTTGTGATCCGCCCGGTTCACACGGTAGAAACGTTCCACACCTTTTCTGACCTTGATACGAGCGCCGGTCGCGAGAGAGCGCTCTCTCGCTGATCCGGCGGCAGCGGAAAGGATGACCCGTATGACGACCCAGCCTCCCGGCAACGGGAGTCGCACGAGCCGGAGCCCCGGCCGGCACATCGCCCGGGCGTTAACGGCCGGTCTCGTGCTGGCCACCGCCGTCATGACGGCGGGAACGGCCGCGACCGCCGCATCGCCGGCCCCCGGCGCTCCCGATCTCGGGCCGAACGTCACCGTCTTCGATCCGAGCATGCCGGTCAGCGACATCCAGGCGACCCTCGACGCCGCACATGCCGCTCAGGTCGACAACGAGATGGGCGCCACGCGCCACGCCTACCTCTTCAAGCCCGGCACGTACGGGTCCGCGGAGCATCCGCTCCAGATCAAGGTCGGCTACTACACCGAGATCGCCGGCCTGGGCGCCTCCCCCACCGACGTCGTCATCAACGGCAAGGTCGAGGTCTACAACCGCTGCCTGGCGGACGGCGGAACCGCCAACTGCCTCGCGCTCGTCAACTTCTGGCGCACCCTGTCCAACCTGGCGATCAACGTCAACGCGGCCGGCCAGGACGGCTGCCGGGCGACGGCGAACTTCTGGGCCGTCTCCCAGGCGGTGTCCCTGCGCCGGCTCAACATCAGCGGCGGCAACCTGTCGCTGATGGACTACTGCACCGCCGGCCCGCAGTACGCCAGCGGGGGCTTCATCGCCGACTCCAAGCTGCCGTCCGTCACGAACGGATCGCAACAGCAGTGGCTGACCCGCGACAGCGAGGTCGCCGGCTGGTCGAACGGCGTGTGGAACCAGGTCTTCTCCGGCGTCGTCGGCGCACCGGACGACGCCGCGTTCCCGAGCCCGCCGTACACGACCCTCGACGCCACTCCCCTCAGCCGGGAGAAGCCCTACCTCTTCGTGGACGCGCAGGGCAAGTACAAGGTCCGCGTGCCCACCGCCCGGAAGGACACGCGCGGCATCACGTGGGCCGGCGGCATGACGCCGGGCCGTACGCTGCCGATCAGCGACTTCTTCGTCGCGAAGCCGTCGGACTCGGTGCAGGTCATCAACAGCAAGCTCGCGCGCGGCAAGCACCTGCTGCTGACGCCCGGCGTGTACGACATCGCGCGGAGCATCGAGATCAAGCGCCCGAACACGGTCGTCCTCGGTCTCGGGCACGCCACGCTCACCGCCGTCCACGGCTCGACCCCGCTCGACGTCGCCGACGTCCCCGGCGTCGTCGTCGCCGGCGTGACCGTCGACGCGGGTCTGGAGAAGTCGCCTGTCCTGCTGAGGGTGGGCAAGAAGCACGGGCCGCGCTGGAGCTCGGCGGACAACCCGACGACGCTGTCCGACGTGTACTTCCGGGTCGGCGGGCCGCACGTCGGCAAGACCGACGTCGCGCTCGAGGTCAACAGCGACAACGTGCTCATCGACCACGCCTGGGTGTGGCGCGCCGACCACGGAGTCGAGGGCTTCACCGACACCCAGCGCTGGAACACCAACCTCGGCCGCAACGGCGCCGTCATCAACGGCGACCACGTGACCGCGACCGGCCTGTTCGTCGAGCACTTCCAGCAGTACAACACCGTCTGGAACGGCGACGACGGCACGACGATCCTCTACCAGAACGAGCTGCCGTACGACCCGCCGACCCAGGCCGACTGGATGAACGGCGACGTCGAGGGCTGGGCCGGTTACAAGGTCGGCGACCGCGTGAAGACGCACCGCCTCTACGGCGGCGGGGTCTACGTCTTCAACCAGAACAACCCGCAGATCCACACCGAGAACGGCTTCGAGGTTCCACAGACCCCGGGCGTCAAGCTGCACCACATCATGACGGTCAATCTCAGCGCCGGCATCATCGACCATGTCGTCAACGGCGTGGGCGACGCGGCCGACACGACCAAGGTCGGTGTGCCGGTGTACGTCGCGGACTACCCGGCCCCTTAGAGGCCGCCCAGGTGGGCCGGAATCTCCGCGCCCCGGCCCACCTGGCCGTACATCGCGACGGTGTACGAACGGGAAGCTGGGTCAGACGGCTTCGGGGGCGACCTCCGCCGCCCGGCGGGACAGGCGCCTCAGCGATCGCCTCCACCGCGCCCTGAGGTCCCTCGGGACTCCTGGAGGCAACGTCACTTACTCTACGACGCGTAGAGCACTGTGGTTACACCGGCAGAACGCCGGGCTGCCTGGCGCCGCGGCCCTCTGATGGTGGCGTCTGTTACGTTACGGTTCGTCGAACCGGGTGGGCTAAGGACGCTGATGAGGCAACACGTGCGCATTCCGCTGCCGGACGGCAGTTCACTTGACGCGACCATGGCGTTGCCGGAGGGGACCGCACCTGCAGCCGGATGGCCGGGGGCGGTGGTCGTGCATGAGATCTACGGCATCGAACCGGACATGCTGGATGCGGTCGACCGGTTCGCCGAGCATGGATATGCGGCAATCCTGCCTGACTTGTACAGCCACGGCACCAGAATCGGATGCCTGGCGCGGGCCATGCACCAGTTCACGACCGGTAAGCCGGGGCGGCCGACCGCCGACATCGACGCGACCCGGCAATGGCTGGCCGACCGCGATGACGTCGACGGCAGCCGGCTCGGCGTGATCGGATTCTGCATGGGCGGTGGGTTCGCCCTCGCCTACGCGGCGAGCACGCCCCCCGGTGTGCGGGCCGCATCGGTGAACTACGGCGCGGTCCCCCGCGACCAGGAAGAACTGCGGACGGTGTGTCCGGTCGTGGGCTCCTACGGCGGGCGGGACCGAGGCTTCCGGGCGCACGGCACGCGGCTGCAGGAGCATATGAGGGCGCTCGGCCTCGAGCACGACGTCGAGATCTATGCGGCGGCCGGGCATTCCTTCATGACCGACGGCCACCACCCCCTCGCGAAACTCGCGTTGTTCCCGCTGCGGCACGGCCTCGTCCAGCCGGCAGCGGACGACGCGTGGCAGCGCACCTTCGCCTTCTTCGACAAGTACGTCGCCAACGGCTGACGTGGGCGTCACTCCATCGTTCCATCGCAGATAATCCGCACCGGGACGACTTGGGTAGGCTGATGACATGACAGCGATGGCTCCCACGCGTACAGAAACAGACCTGTCCTTCCTGCTCGACCACACCAGCCACGTGCTGCGCACCCAGATGTCGGCGGCGCTGGCCGAGATCGGGCTGACGTCGCGCATGCACTGCGTGCTGGTCCACGCACTGGAGGAGGAGCGCACCCAGATCCAGCTCGCCGAGCTCGGCGACATGGACAAGACCACGATGGTGGTGACGGTCGACGCACTGGAGAAGGCCGGCTACGCCGAGCGCCGTCCGTCCAGCACCGACCGCCGGGCGCGCATCATCGCGGTCACGGACACAGGCGCGGCGATCGCCAGGCGCAGCCAGGAGATCGTGGACGGCGTGCATCGGGCGGCGCTGACCGCATTGCCCGAGGACGAGCGCGAGATCCTGGTCCGCGCCCTGAATCGCCTGGTCAGCGGGCATCTTGCCGCCCCCGCCGAGGGAGCCCAGCAGACACGCAGAGCACGGGAGCGCGGAAAGTAGATCCAAAGAGGATCGTCTATTACGGAACTATCTGCTACGGTCTCTCATGTCGACTTGAGACGGGAGAGACCATGTCGTACGTGCGTAACTCGCGCTGGACCGCCCTGGGAGTGCTGTCCGCGACGGGACTGATGACGATCCTTGACGGCAGCATCGTGACGGTGGCGATGCCCGCCATCCAGGAGGACCTCGGCTTCTCGGGCGCGGAGCTGAGCTGGATGGTCAACGCCTACCTGATCCCCTTCGGCGGCTTGCTGCTCCTGGCGGGCAGGTTGGGCGACCTGATCGGGCGTCGGATGATGTTCCTGACCGGGAACATGATCTTTGCCGCCGCCTCCCTCCTGGCGGGCGCGGCCACCGGTCCCGGCCTGCTGATCGCCGCTCGGTTCCTGCAGGGCGTGGGCAGCGCGCTGGCCTCCGCCGTGGTCCTGGGCATCCTGGTGACGCTGTTCACCGACCCGCGCGAACGGGGCAAGGCCATCGCGATCTTCAGCTTCACCGGGGCCGCCGGCGCCTCGATCGGCCAGGTCCTGGGCGGTGTGCTCACCGACGCCCTGAGCTGGCCGTGGATCTTCTTCATCAACGTGCCCATCGGCGTGATCACCGTCGTGCTCGCGCTGCTGGCGCTGCCCGCCGACCGCGGGATCGGACTGGCCGCCGGCGCGGACGTCCTCGGGGCCGTACTGGTGACCTCCGGCCTGATGCTGGGCATCTACACCGTCGTCAAGGTCGAGGAGTACGGCTGGCTCGCCGCCCACACCCTTGGCCTCGGCGCGGTGTCGCTGGCCCTGCTCGCCGGGTTCGTGGCACGGCAGGCCACGGCCAAGGCCCCGCTCATGCCGCTGCGGATCCTGCAGTCGCGCAACGTGGTCGGCGCCAACCTCGCCCAGATGCTCGCCCTGTCGGGGATGTTCGCCTTCCAGGTTCTCGTCGCGCTCTACATGCAGCGGGTCCTGGGGTATGGGGCGCTGGACACCGGGCTGGCGATGCTTCCTGCCGCCGTGGGCATCGGCTCGATCTCGCTGTTCGTCTCGGCCCGGCTCAGCGCCCGCTTCGGCGCCCGCGCCGTCCTGATGGCCGGCCTGGTCCTGCTCATCGGGGCCATGCTCCTGCTCACCCAGATCACGGTGAACGCCGGCTACATCACTCACCTGCTCCCTGCGATGCTGCTGATCTCAGGCGGCGGGCTCGTGCTCCCGGCGCTGGCCACGCTGGGCATGTCCGGCGCGCGGGAGAGCGACGCGGGTCTGGCGTCCGGGTTGTTCAACACCACCCAGCAGGTCGGCATGGCCATCGGCGTGGCGGTGCTGTCCACGATGGCCGCCTCGCGCACCGGTGAGCTGCTGGCCTCCGGAGCCGGCCAGGCCGCCGCGCTGACCGGAGGGTACCGGCTGGCGTTCGGCATCTCCGCCGGGCTGTTGCTCGCGGCGTTCGCCGTGGCGCTCGCCGTCCTGCGCCAGCCTGCCGTCGACGGGCCCACGCAGGAGAGAGCGGCGGCCAGGGAGACCTCTGCGACCTCCTGACAGGAGGCGATTCCGCCCGGCGCGCTGCGGCCCGCGGACCGACCTCAAGGGGATGTGGCGGGTGGCGCGGACCGGGCGGGGTCGGGGTACGGCGGTCGTCAGGCGGCGGTCGTCTGGATCAGGGAAGCGAGCGCGGAGCGGCTCTGCTGGAGCGTGGAGATCCGGGCGTCCATCTCGCTGAGCTGCTCGTCCAGGTAGCGGCGGACGCACGGGTGCAGGTCGGCCAGGCTCGGCCCCTCGACGCAGGGAAGGATCTCACGGATCAGGTGCGTGGGCAGCCCCGCCGCCAGCAGTCCCCGGATGTTGCGGACGGCGGCGGGCGTGTCCTCGGCGTAGCGGCGGTGACCCCCGCCGCTGCGCTCCGAGCGCAGCAGGCCCTGCTCCTCGTAGTAACGCAGCATGCGGGTGCTGGCCCCGGTCTCCCGCGCCAGATCACCGATCTTCATGTGACGCCCCTCACAAACCCTTGAATCTCACACCGGCGGCAAATCCTACGGTCTTGGCCATGAGCGAGAAACTGATCGACACCAATTACGACAACATCCTGCTGGGCGGGGATCTTCCGGTGCGCAGGATCGGCTACGGAACCATGCGGCTCGCGGACGGTCCGGACTCCCCGCGCGGGGCCGAGGCGCACATCTGGCGCCCCCCGGCCGACCGGGCGGCCGCGATCGCGGTGCTGCGCCGCGCGGTGGAGCTGGGCGTCACCCTCATCGACACCGCCGACGCGTACGCGCTCGGCGGCGGTGAGGAGCTGGTCGCGGAGGCGCTGTACCCGTACGGCGACGACGTGGCGGTGGCGACCAAGATCGGCGTGCTGCGGCCGTCCCCTACCGAGTGGGTACCGCTCGGCCACCCCGCCTACCTGCGGCAACAGGCCGAACTGAGCCTGCGCCGCCTTCGCGTCGAGCGCATCGACCTGCTCCAGTTGCACCGCATCGATCCGAACGTCCCGCTCGCCGACCAGATCGGGGCGCTCAAGCAGCTGCGGGACGAGGGCAAGGTGCGGCACCTCGGCCTGTCGGAGGTGCCGGTGGAGCAGCTCCGCGAGGCGGCCGAGATCGTCCCGATCGTCAGCGTGCAGAACATGTACAACCTGGCCACCCGGCAGCACGAGCCGGTCGTCGACCACGCCGCGGCCGGCGGCATCGCGTTCATTCCGTTCTTCCCCGTGGCGATGGGCGCGCACGCGGGTCCGGACGGGCCGATCGCGGCGGTGGCGCGGGAGATCGGCGCGACGTCGGCGCAGGTGGCGCTGGCCTGGCTGCTGCACCGCTCGCCGACCATCGTCCCCATTCCAGGAACGACCTCTCAGTCGCATCTGGAGGAGAACCTCGCCGCGCTGGATCTCAGGCTGACCGACGAGCAGTTCGCCCAGCTGGACCGGGTCGGCCGGTGACACCCCTGGATGAAGGCTCACCCGCCTAGCGGCGGCCGAGGCCTGCGTCGCGGGCTCGGACGATGGCCTCGGCGCGGTCGGCGACGTGCAGCTTGGCGAAGATGTTGGAGACGTTGTTGCGTACGGTCTTCTGCGACAGGAACAACGCCGAGGCGATCTGCGTGTTGGACCGGCCGGCCGCCACCAGCGCGAGTATCTCCCGCTCGCGCGGCGTGAGCTGCGGGAACACCGGATCCTCGGTGACCGCGGCCCCCTGGAAGAATTCGGCCACCCGCAACGCGACGGCCGGCCCGAAGATCGCCTCACCGTGCGCGACGGCCGTGATGGCGCGGACGATCTCCGCCTGGCCGGCGCCCTTGAGCAGGTAACCACGGGCGCCGGCGCGCATGGCGGCGAACAGCGTGGCGTCCTCCTCCGACATGGTCAGCACCACGACGCCGATGTGCGGGCTGTCGGCGGCGATCCGCCTGGTCGCCTCGATGCCGTCGAGCCCGGGCATGCGCACGTCCATCACCACCACGTCGGGCTGCAGATCGGCGGCGCGCTCGACCGCCTCCGCGCCGTCCGCGGCCGTGCCCGCCACCTCGATGCCCGGTATCGAGCCGAGCAACACCGCGAGCCCGTCCCGGTAGACCGGGTGGTCGTCGGCCAGCAACACGCGGATGGTCTCGTCAGACACTCGCCACCTCCATCAAGCCAGACAATCCATCGGCAGCCGCGCGCCGACCAGCGTCCCCCCGCCGGGCGGGCAGCTCACTTCGCAGTGCCCGCCCAGCTCGGCCGCACGCTCGCGGAGCGACAACATGCCGATGCCGGCGGCCACGTCGGGCCCGATGCCGCGGCCGTCGTCCCGCACCGTCACCTCCAGCCCGCACTCGCCCACGCGCAGGCTGATGTCGCAGCGCGCCGCACCCGCGTGCTTGACCACGTTGGCCAATGCCTCGGACACGATACGGTAGGCCGCCACCTCCACCGCCGCGGGCAGCGCGTCCAGCGCGCCGTCGCCGGTGACACGGACGTCCAGCGCGGCCGAGCGGACCCGGTCGGCCTGCTGCTCGATCGCGCGCAGGACGCCGAGCTCGTCGAGCGCCGGCGGGCGCAGGTCGTGCACCAGCCGGCGCATGTCGGCCAGCACGCCGCCGACGTCGGCCGCCGTCTGCTCCAGCAAGCGGTCGGCCTGGGCGGGCGCGGTGGCGGCGAGGTTCCTGGCCGCCTCGATCCGCAGTGCCATCGCGCCCAGGCTGGGGCCGAGCCCGTCGTGCAGGTCACGGCGGAGCCTGCGGCGTTCCTCCTCGCGGGTCAGGACCAGGTGGGCGCGGATGCGCTGCAGGTCGGCGCTGAGCTCGGTGGCTCGCGCCGCCGCGGCGGCCTGCCGTACGAGGTCGCCCAGCAGCCGCTGGTCCCGCTCGCTCAGTTCGCCGGCACGGCACAGCACCAGCCGCCCCACGACCTCGTCCCGGTAGGCCACCGGCAGCGACACCGAGGGCCCGCGGGGCGTCCCGCGTTCCACGACGGAACGGTCCCCGTTCGGGCGTTCGATCTCCACCCGCACGTACGCCAGCCGGAACGCCCCGGCCAGCGTGGTCGCGACCGCGAGCAGCTGCTCATCCGGGTCGGTCGCCAGCTCCAGCCGCTCGGCCAGCGTCGAGACCGCGGCGTAGGGATCGTGCCGGGGACCGCGGGTCAGCCGCCGCGCCCCGCGCCACAACCAGCCGCGGAGCGGCGCGTAGAGCACGGCCACGATCGCGATCGCGGCCAGGGCGGAGTCGCGTTCGCCGAGCACACTGCCCGCCGCCGTGAACACCGCCACGTCCACCAGCACCACCAGCGCCGCCAGCACGCCGTAGGCCACGGTGGCCGACATCAGCCTGTCGACGTCGTAGAGCCGGTATTTGGTGACCGCCACGACGACCGCCGCCGAGGTCAGCGCGATGGCCAGGCCCAGCAGCACCGCGGGCAGCTGCGGCGGCACCGTGAGCGGCGTCAGCAGGACGACCATGTCCACCAGGGCCGCCCACATGAGCCACCGGATCTGGGCCCGCCGCTCGGGATCGGCCACCCGGTAGCGGCGCACCGTCGCCGCGAACGGCACCACCAGGCTCACCAGGATCGACACGTACGCCACGCTGAGCGCGGGCTCCCAGAACGCGTACGGCAGCGGGATCGCCAGCGGATCGAGATCCAGCCGGGCGATCTCCGGCGGCAGTTGCGTGCCGTGATAGCGCGCGATCATCGTGAACGGCACGGTGATCAGCAGGACAGGCAGCAGCCCGGTCAACGCCAGGCTCGTCACCGACAACGCGCGCCAGACCCGGCCCTCCGGCAACCGCCCGTCCGGGAACAGCAAGATCAGTACCGGCAGCCCGAGCAGCAACGTCGAGCCGAAACTCGCATAGAACCAGTACGCCGCCGACGCGCCCGGCGTACCCGGCGCCACGTAGATGGCGTAGGCAGCCCAGCTCGAGGCCAGGGAGTCCAGCATCCACAGCAGCCCGAATCCGGTCAGCACCCAGGCCACGGCGTGGCGCGGCAGCAGACGCAGCAACAGCACGCCGGGCAGCAGCATCGCCAGCCCCCACAGCGCCGACGGCCACCCGAGGTCAAGCTCCGCCGCCTCCGGGATCGGCACGCCACGCGCCTGGACGTCCAGCACCACCGTCGCCACCGCGATGGCCAGCCCGGCGGCGGCCAGCACGACCGGCAGCATGCCTCGCCCCTTACCTGTCATGCCACGAATTACATCCTGACTTCAGTCCTTTTGTCCCGGGACAGGGGTCCCGATCAGGAAAGGACGCCGGGCTCTGCCTGCCCGGGTCTCCCGGCGCGGACTCTGGGTGGCACGACAGAGAAAGGAACCATCATGGACGCCCACATCAGCACCACCCCGGCCAGGGCCAGGACCGATGTCCCCACCCACGGCCTGCCACCCGCCACCCGCCGCATCACTCCCGAGGCCGTGCGCCGGCTCGGGCTCACGCTCACCGCGGGCGCCGTGGCCTGGGCCACCAGCGTCTTCCTCTTCGGAACCGTCAACGACGGGTTCGAAGAGCGCGTCGGCGACCTGACCGGGCTGGCCTTCCAGCTCGGCGTGTTCGCCCTGCTCACCGTGCAGATCTGCACCCTGGCGACGGGCGTGTCGCGGGTCTCCAGGATCATGCTCAAGGTCGAGCTCGTCCTGCTCGGGCTGGCCAGTCTGTGGTCGCTGCTGCACGGCGTTCTCCCGGACCCCGCGCAGGACCATGTGGCGCTGGCCATCCTCGACCTGTTCTGGCCGCTGTCGATGCTGGGCATGATGATCATCGGTGTGAAGCTGGCGGTGGCCGGACGGTGGAGGGGACCGCTGCGGTGGTGGCCGCTGATCGCGGAGAGCTGGGGCGTGGTGACGGTCCCGCTGTTCATCCTGGTCGGCGAGGACAGCGCGCGCTGGGTGGGCGGCGGACACCTGCTCCTCGGCTACGCCACGCTGGGTGTGCTCCTCGCCCTCCGGCCCGCCCTGGTCATCCCGCGTGACTGACCCGGCCGGTCCTGCGCTTTCCGCGAGGTTGACGCTGCTTCACGCCGGGCGGGCGGTTTCACGAGCCTTCCGTCCGCCCACGCGTGGAGATCGCGATGATCGCAACGACGGCGGCGACCAGAACCGCCGACAGGGCCGGCGCCCACAACGGCGCCACGAGCAGCAGCAGCGCGCCGACGGTGGCGCCGCAGAGCAGCGCCGCCAGCCTGCCCAGGCCGCCGGCGGCACGGCGGAGCGGCGTCCCGGCCCCGCCGGCGGCACGCCCATGCGGCGTTCCGGCCCCGGCGTGCACGAGGCTGGTCAGCGTGCCGGTCAGGTAGGTGGTCGATGCTCCGGGGACGCCGGATCCGATCGTCAGCGCACTCTGCACACCCATCGCCGCGGATGCCGGCGCGAGCAGCAGCACGGCGACGGTCGCGCTCGGCTGCCCGCCGGTGGCCAGCCATCCAGCGCACACGCAGACCAGCAGCGCCAGCTCGGCCACGGCGATCAAACAGGCCCGCCGGCGCCAACCGGCCCCGCCGCGGCCCGCCCCACCGCGGCCGAGCCCACCGCGGCCGAGCCTGCCGCGGCCGAGCCTGCCGCGGCCGAGCCCGGTGCTGGCGGCCGCGACGCCGAGAGCGTAAGCGGCGACGGCTGTGGCGGCGCCCGCCGCCAGCGCACCGTCCAGCGTCGCGACGCCACGCCCGAGTTGCACGAGATTGCCGGTGATGACGCTGGCGAACGGGCCTCCGAGCCGCATCACGCACACCGCGTCCAGGCAACCCGCCGCCGCGGCGAGAACCACGAGAAGGCGCACCGCCACCCGCTCGGACACCACTGGACCCGCCCCGCTCGACGCGTGCCCGGGCGGCCTGATCTCCTTGGGTGACATGCCGCGTCCTCCTTGTTCAGCCGAAAACGGTGGTCGCCGCCCGGCGGCCCCGTCACGTCACGCGCGGTACTGATCCTTTCCCACGCGCGCTCGGCCACGCCGTCACAAGCAGGCGAGCCGCACCGGGCCGGCCACCATCGACTGGTCTCCGGTCGTGTTCCCCTTGCCGTTGTCGGTGATCTTCACCATGACCAGGCCGGTGGTGACGACCACCGGGACCGGCGCCGGCACCCACGTGCCCTGCCGCATGCGCTGGTCGAGAGTGAACTCCGCAACCGTCCGCGCGTCCTCGTCGAAGCCGTCGCTGACGGTGTACCAGACCCGCTGCCCGGCGAACCCGGACTTAGGGACGTACACCCCCACCAAACATTGGCGCTGACCGCGCAACCCCGTGGTGAACCTCCACTGGAAACTGTTCTGCGGATGCGTGGCGGCCAGCGGGTCGTACGTCAGCTCCGAGAACAGGAAACTGTCCCCGCAACCCGCGCCCGTCCAGCCAGGTGCGCTGGCGTCCTTCCAGCCGTCCCGGCCCGGCACCCCATTGATCCGGACGCTCCGGCTGGTGTCACGCGGGCAGCCCGGCCCCGCAACCGCCGAGAAGGCCGGTCGGACCTGGGTCGAACCACCCTGGGTGCGCTGCGGTTGCGGCTCCGGACCGAGCCGGGTGCGCTGGGGACGCGGCTGCCCGGCTCGGGACGTGGTCGGCTCCGCTTGAGGTCTTGCCGGGAGTGCACCGTCGGCCCTGGGCGTGGGGCCCTGGGTCTGTACGGCGGACAGGGATGCGGGCGTCTGGCTCTGGCGAAAATGGATGACCGCGAACGCCGAGACCACCGCCACCTGCCCCAGCACCCCGACGATCACCCAGGTCTTGACGGAGCTGCGTCGCGGACGGGCCTGCTGCGGTGGGTAGGCGGGCGAGACTCGCCGGTACGCCACGGTGTCGTGGGACTTGTCCAGCTCTCCTCTGAGGGTGTGCCAGATCTTGGTCCACTCGGCCTGATCGCCACCGCACGCGGCCACGTACGCCTGCGTGAGGGCCAGGCTCGGCAACTTCTCACCCGCGGCCACCTCGGAGAGTTCCGAGGCCGAATACCCCGTCTTACGCTTCATCCTGCGGTAACTCGGATTGCCCGCCCTCGCCCGGAGGTCGCGCAACCCCTGGGCGAATTCCTGGAGCGGATCGGGCGGCGTCGGTCGCTTGTGCCGCCCACCGGCCGCGCTTTTGTCGACCGTTGTGTTCTTGCTTGTCATCGTGTCCCCTAGCGATCGAGCGTTGCCCCTGATTCGGGGCCATACGGGTTGCGGACTGACCCATCGGCGATTTCGCCGGGTCGTGTCGGCGTCCATGCATGCGGCAGGCACGCTCAGGAGCCGCCGGCGCCGTTACGGACAGGCGAGCCGGACGGGGCCGGCCGCCATCGACTGGTCGCCAGTCGTGTTCCCTTTGCCGTCGTCGGTGATCTTCACCATGACCAGACCGGTGGCGACGACGACCGGGACCGGCGCCGGCACCCACGTGCCCTGCCGCATGCGCTGGTCGAGGGTGAACTCCGCAACCGTCCGCGCGTCCCTGTCGAAGCCGTCGCTGACGGTGTAGCGGACCGACTGGTCGGCGAAGGAGGACTTAGGGACGTATACCGCCACGAAGCACTGCTGCCGGCCGCGCAACCCCGTGGTGAACCTCCACTGGAAACTGTTCTGCGGATGCGCGGCGGCCCGCGGGTCGTACGTCAGCTCCGAGAACAGGAAACCGTCCCCGCAACCCGCGCCCCTCCAACCGGGCACGCTGGCGTCCTTCCAGCCGTCCCGGCCCGGCACGCCGCTGACGAGCACACTGCGGCTGGTGTCACGCGGGCAGCCGGGCCCGGCGACCGCCGTGAAGGCCGGCCGGGTCTGCTGGTGCGGCTGGGCTGGTGGCGCGGGAGGCTCCGCCGCTCTGTTCTGTGACATCGGCGACGGCGACGGTTTCCGCTGCACTGGTGGAGGAGTTTGGAACGCTCCAATCGTGCCCAGCCCGATCAGCCCGAGCGTGGCCACGATCGCCGACAGCCTGATCGCGCGGCCCCCTGGACGCGCCCGCCGGTGGTGAGCGTTCGCGGCACGCGTCAGCCCGAGGCCGCCGTCGGAGGGCCTGTCCAGGTCCCCTCTCAGCGTGTGCCAGATCCGGGTCCACTCGTCCTGATCGCCGCCGCATGCGCCCACGTACGCCTGCGTGACCGCCAGGCTCGGCAGCCTGTCCCCCGCCGCCGCCGCGGACAGTGCCGAGGCCGAGTAGCCGGCCTTACGCTCCATCGCCCGATAACTCGGATTGCCCGCCGCCGCCCGGAGGTCGCGTAGCCCCTGAGCGAATTCCTGGAGCGGGCCGGGCGGCACCGGGCGCTCCCGTCGTCCTCGTGTGGTGCTCTCGTTCTGCAACATCGTGCCCCCTGCCGAGATGAACTGTCGCCTCCTATTCGTCGGTCGCCCCGCCGATGGACTGCTCATTTGACAAAGGCGTCGACTGGGCACGCAAAAGCGGGTGACCCCTGGTCAGGGGCCACCCGCGGCCGGCAGTCCGAAGGGGAACGAGACCTCGTCAGTGCGTCGTCGAACGCAGCCTCGGGTTGAACACCCATCCCTGCAGCAGGGCGAACCGGATCGCCGACGCCAGCCCATTGGCCAGGATCACCGCGATCAGTTCCGCCGTCGCCGACGCGCCCGATGGCAGGACGGCCAGGCCCAGCGTGGAGATCGCCAAGCCGATGAGGAAGGCGATGAGCCCGCCCAGATGATCGCGCACCGCTCCCGCCCTTCCGGTCACCCCGAACGTGAACCTCCGGTTGGCGGCGGTGTTGGCGATCGCCGTGGTGAGCATGGCAAGGGTGTTGGCGGCCATCGACGGCAGGATCGCGGAGAGCGCCCAGAACAGCACCAGATAGGCCACCGTGCACGAAGCCCCGACGACCGCGTAGGACGGCAGCCGGCGGGAGAGCGCGGCGGGGGCCGGGCCCGATGCGGCGGCCGGGGCGTGGGGAGTGACGGTCATGACGCTCATGACATCGATGATCGAGAGCCCGCATGGGAGCCCCCTTGACCGAGCATGAAACGCAGGTGAGAAATGCCGCCGATCAGCGCGGGCCATACATCGGATGGCCGGGGCTGATGGGCGCCCTGCCGGCGGTCCTGGTCCACGGTCTATGGTGGAGGTGAGGGAGGGTCATCAAGCCGAACCTGTGTTCCAGAGGAGGCTGTGATGAGGGAACACTACGTCTGGGTGACGACACGCCGCATCAGGCCGGGCGCGCTGGAGGAGTTCGAACGGGCCTGGCGCCCGGAGCCCTATCCGGAGGGCCTGCGCCACGCCTACGCCTACTGGTCCGAGGACGGGCAGGAGATCACCGGGGTCTCATTCTGGGACTCGAAGGAGGCCTGCGACTCCTGGCGAACCTCCGAGGGCGAGGCGCGTCGACGCGAGGCCATGGCCCCTTACGTCGTCGAGGAGCGAGAAGGCTTCTACCGCGGCCGTGAGCTCGCCGTACCCGTGCGATAGAGGCAGCCGGGGGCGACGGCGCGTTGCCGCGCCGTCGCCTGGCTCGATCAGCTGTAGAAGTACTTGGAGCCGCGGTTCACAGTGGTGCCCCGCTCGCCCCAGTAGGTCTTGACCGTGGCGCGGTAGTAGGTGTCCTCGTACGCGGTGGCCAGGCTCCGGCACGTGGGGTCCCCGGAGGTGCTGTAGTCCCTCCAGGTGTACGAGGGGCCGCCCCCGTTGACCGGGACCAGCGCCACCTCCACCCAGCGAGAGCCCTCGCCGGTGTACGCGTCGGCGCAGATCCTGTCCGCACCGTCGTCGTAGGAGACGACGCCGTCGCCGACGTTCCACGAGAACGAGGCCGCCGAGGCCGGCTGCGCGAGAACCATGCTCGCCGCCGCCACACCGATGCCCACAACGGCCGTCTGGATCAGTTTCTTCATCTTTTCCCTTCCGGCTCGAGCGGCTCGTCGCCGCTCGCAGCCGATCTTGGACCAGCCGACCAGACCGACAAAAGGCCTGACACGCAGTGTTCGCCACCTAGACACCCAAACGTAGACATCCGCCCACCAAGGGGACATTCATCACACGAGACGCGTTAGACGCCGGAACGGTCCAGGGATCAGCCAACCCGGCGGAAGGCGACGGTCGCGCGGTAGCGGTCGTGACGCTCCCCCTCCGCTTCGGCCTCGGCACTGATGACGTTCAGTTCAGCGTCAGGGCCGAAGAAGGCGTGAGCCTCAGCCCGGGCGTTCTCTCTGATCTCGTCTGGAGTCGCTCCACTCACGGTGACCCGCAGGGTGAGCGGGAACTGTGTCACACTCATTGGCGGCCTTCTTTCGGAGGTTACGATCATTTTATGTTTGCCGGAATAAACGGCCACACGTGCAGCCTGCGCTGCAACTAAAACCGTCCTAAAGCCGTAACAAAGACAGTAAAACTCGTATCTCCGTCTATTTGCCACCTTCGGCTCCCCTTGAGCCCGCAAGGCGCGGTCGCTCGTCAGGAGTGGACGGCGCGGACCTCCGTCACCGTGAACGTGTTGGCGATGTGCCGGTTCTCGATGAGGAACCCGACCAGCCCAGCAACCGCCTCCGTCCCGGTGGCGGCCCGTGCCTGCCCGCTGAGGAGATAGACCAGGGGAGTGGACGGCTGGTCGAGCGAGAAGCTACAGCCGTGGCGGCGCACGTCTTTCAGCGCCCTGATCGGCATCGGCCGCGTCGAGGTGAACCACACCGCGACCTCCCACAGCGGCAACGCCGGGTCGGCCTCGGTCGAGGCGCGGTAGCAGGCGACACAACCCTGGCCGGCATGCAGGCCGTGTGGGCAGGTCCATCGGACGACCTCGGCGTGGGACTGCTCACGGGCGCCCAGCTTCGCCGTCTCCGTCACGCGGCGACGTACGCGTCGTGCCCAGTGCTCGGACGGGGGAAAGGAGTCGGAAACGATGATCAAATCCTTTCGCGTACGTGCCGCGGCTGCCGTGGGGACGGATCTCTGCGGCGGGTGCCCCACGGAGTACAGGTGTGGTCAGTCGGCGGAGGCGTTGTTCGGCCGGGTGAAGGAGACCAGGTGGTCGATCTCGGCGAAGCCGGCGGCGTCGAACAACGCCGCGGACGATTCCGGGTCGCCGACGGCGTACAGGATCGCCTCCGATGCTCCGTGCTCGCGCAGGAGGGCATCGGCCTGGAGCAGCAGCGCCCGTTCGAGGGTCGGATCGCCGTGGTCATCGGCCGCGCTGAACCACCACAGGACGCCGAGGCCGTCGATCGGCTCCTGCGCGACGAGTTCGGCGGAGGAATCGTCGTCTCGGGCCTTCAGCAACCAGCCGGATGGGGCCGCGCTCGCGACGACCTCGACCAACGGGCAGGCCGTGCCACGAAGGTCACAGGGTGTCGTGCGGCGTAGGTAGCGCCAGGAGTTCCGGGCGACGAACCCCGCGTGTTCGAGCACCTTACGCGTGACGGGCCGGCGGCCCGTCGGCAGGGCGGCCAGGCCAAGGCCCAGCGCGGCGGTGAAGGCGTGCACAGGCTTGCCGCCGCCCAGTCCGCGAAGGGCGTGGGAGACGAGCGCTTCGACGACGTCCAGGATCTCACGTCCGTGCAACCACAGGATCTGCCCGGCGCTGCGATCGCGATGTACCGCGTACGACACAACGCCCGCAGCGTGACCGTCCGGATCCACCAGCACGTCGATGCTGGGGTGTCTGATGTCGGCCCAGGGATCGGGATCACGGCGGGACGTTCCGGCCACGGCCTCATCGAGCAGGTCCGGCGTGCACGGCGGCTGTCCGGGCAGGCGGTCGGCGTCGATGAGCGCCAGCACGGACTCCCTGTCCGCGTCACGGTAGCGGCGAATCCTCGTCCCCGGCCTTGATGCGGGGGCGCGCGAGTGGCAGCACGTGAGGATCTCGGTCGCGGACATCGTGTTGCCGGTGCGTGCGGCGGTTCTCATGGCGGCGGCCGCAACGGGCCCCGTGGTGTCCGGCGGGATCACCAGGAGCAGGAAGCCATCCTGGCTGCCGCGGATCACCCTGATCGTGTTGGAGGTTGCCGAGAGGCCGCTGACACGCAGGAAATGACCGTCGATGAGCAGGTGGGCGGGGACCTCGTCCCATGCCGCCGTGTCGAGCCTGACCCGCAGGATGGGACCGAGCCGGTCCTCCAGGATGCGAACGAGGGCGGGCAGCTCGCGGTGGAGATCGGTGGAGTGGGGCCACCAGGCGCCGTCGAGTGTTCCGTCCCTGGTCAGCGTGGGCTCGAGGAACACCCGGGCCGGTTGGAGGGCGATGGGCATGACGGGTGAGTGGTGGTTCGGCATCTGATGTGCCGCCTGTCTCCGGCGCGATCGACCGGCTGGTCTGGGAAGACGCCGACGCGGCTGCCGACATGCGGAATATCCCAGGTAATCCACCATACGCCGCCCCGGCTCGGCTCCCTGGACCACACACGGGAATGCGGGATCTTGGGGGTGAACGCGGTCTGGGCCCGCACCCAGTGCGGGTGCGGGCCCAGACTTACGAACGTGCGAGGTCAGGCGGGGACGATGTTCTCCGCCTGCGGGCCCTTCTGGCCCTGGACGATGTCGAAGGACACCTTCTGGCCCTCGTGCAGCTCACGGTAGCCGCCATTGGCGACGATGTTGGAGTAGTGGGCGAAGACGTCGGCGCCGCCGCCGTCCTGCGCGATGAAGCCGAAGCCCTTTTCAGAGTTGAACCACTTGACGGTTCCGGAAGCCATGTCGATCTCCTCGAGATGTGTGCAGGGACGCAATTCGCACCGTGCGAATTGCCGTGTCGCCGCGATGAGCCCATCCGGAGATGACCGGGAAACAAAAACGCGCCTTGCAATCACTCTGCCAGGCGCGCACAAAGCATGTTATGGGTACAACAACTGCAACGACAGGTAGTCTAGCACAGGCATTCCACCACATCATCCCGCGGCATTTATCGGCAATCGCGATTTGCTCACGGCTGAACATATCCGGCATGTGGGCAGGCACCGCCCGCAACCGCCGCGGCACCGCTACGTGGGCGGGAGCCCACGCGTACTTGCGCGGCGAGGGCGTGATCGGCCACCATCGTCGGCATGACTAGTGGAAAGGGCGGTCTCCGCCCAGGCCGTTGAGGCCCATGGAGCCGGCCGAGGAGCCGGCCCACGACATCAATCTCCCCGCCGCCACGTTGCTGGCGCGTCTCGAACCCCTGCCACACCCACGCCGCATGCGCGCGCTGGCACTCCACGCCCGCCGCCTGGCCGGCACCTCCCACCTGCGCGTTCTCCTGCGGGAGCTGCTCTCCCAGGACCAGTACGCGCGGCGCATGGCCCTGCACGTGGCCATGGCGGCCCGCGACCTCGGTTTCATCCAGGAGATCCTCGCCGGGCCGGACATGGGGCTGCGACGCGCGGCCCTGCGCGCGGTGCGCACCCTCCCCGTGCCTGATCCCGCGGTGGCCGCCGTGCTTCAGGACACGCCCACTGAGCTGCGGCTGGCGTTGTACCGCACGCTGGCGCAGTCCCGCCGGACCGCACTGGCCGAGTCCCTGCTGCCGGACGTCCACGCTCGCTGGGGGGACCGCGAGGCCGCCGCGCTGCTGCCTGCCTGCGGCACCGGGACCGTCACGCAATGGCTGCCCAGGCTCGCCCATGCGGTGACGTCCTGGACGGCGCTGGCCAAACGGCACGCGGGCGCGGTCATGGCGGTGGCCGAGCAGGATGTGTCCACGGGAGTTCCGGCGTGGGCCTGGTGGCGTCGCCGCGGCGCGGGTGTGGCGCGCGCCGCGCTCGCCGAGCCGGCGCTCATGCTGGCCCTGCTGGAACGACACGACCTGCGTCACCTCGCCTTCCGGCTGCCGGGAGCGGTGCTGAACGCACTGTTCAGGGCGGACCCCGCACGTGCCATCAAAGTGCTGGTCGACGGCTCATCGATCGGCTGGGCGGAGCCGCCCAAGGCGCTGCTCCGCCACCTGCGGTCGGGTTCGGAAGCGGAGATCCTGCGCCTCGCCTCGGCCGAGCACCGGCTCGGCCCGGTGTTGCGGTCGCTGCCACCCGCCCGGCGGAGCGCGATCTTCGAGGCGGCCGCCGAGCGTAGAGGTGGCTCGACCGGGCTGTGGGGGATGCGGCTGCTCAGGTGGCTGCCTGCCGAGACGGCGGCGGGCGCGGCCGGACGCATGCTCGCCTGGCACGACTCGGTGTGGCACTCGGCCCGTTCCCACCTGGACGATCCGGACATCCCGCTGAAGCTCACCTCCTACCTGCCGTACGAGGAGGCGGTCGGCCCGCTGCGCGAGGCGGCCGTGGGCGGGGACCCGCGGCGGCGCGGGCTGGCCAGGACCCTGCTGGTGCAGCGCACGGCCCGGACCCGGAACCGGGCGGCGCTCCACATGCTCCTGGCCGACCTGGCCCTGCGTACCGTCAACGAACAGGATCCGCTCCGCAGGGACCTGCTGACTGCCCTGGCGGACGTACCGCCGGGGGTGCTCGACGACTCCTGTGCGGAGACGCTCGAACGCATCGCGACCGACGCGGTCGAGGCCCCGGACTCCTCGCCCGCCACGCAGGAAGCGCTTCGCCGCCTGGCCGGTCGGATCCTGCGGCACCACGACCCGGCCACCGCACCCGCACTGACCACATGGGCGCTGGGCGCGTACGGAAAGCTGGTGGCCCGCCACGGCGCGGGCGGCCTGCCCGCACAGACGCTCCAGGCCTCCCCCGTCCGCCGTCGTCGTCGCGACTACGCCGACGCGCCTACGGAGCCACACGGTCTGGACCGCGTGTTGCGTGCGGGCCAGGAGCACGACCTGCTGGCAGTGCTGCGCCCGCACCTGCGCGCCGCGCGCGAGCGGGAGGACTTCACGCTGGCCGTGGCCCTTGCCCACGCGCTCGGCCGCCGCTCATGGGCGCTGGCCGAACTCCAGGACGACTTGCGCGCCGCCATCCGCACGGCTCCGGAGCCGGCGGCCCACGAGGCCGCCGACCTGTGGCTGACCCGCCCGCACGGCCGCCGCAGGCGACCCGCCGCCCGGGCGTCCCGGCCGACGGGAGCCGACACGGCCGCTGCGCAGCCGCCGCCGAACCCTGCGACCCTCCGGCTGGAGCGGGCGGTCGAGCTCGTACGCGAGGACCCGTCGGCCGTGACGCTGCCCGCCGTCTGGCGCACGGTGGCCCGGCACCGCACCGACCTCCTCCTCCCGCTGCTGAACGGGAACCACGGCGGCCGGTTCGCCGACTCCTCGTCGGTGCCGCCGACCGGTCGCGGCCGGTTCGCCGATCCCACGTGGGTGCCGGCGGTCGGCGGCGGCGACGCCGGCCGGTGGACACCCGAGCAGCGCGACCGGATACGCACCGGGCTCGCCGCCGTCGTGGACGACGAGCGGCTGCCCGTCGCCGCCAGGGTGGCCGCCATCCAGGCGACCGGCCGGATCGGCGGAAGCCTCGCCCTGCTCGCCACATGGGCGGACCGGGAGGAGACGGTGCTCGCCGAAGCCGCCATCACGGCCCTGGCGAGCGCGGGCGTGCCGGACCGGGCGGCGCCCGTGCTTCTGCGCCACGCCGGCGGCCAGGCCTCCCGCGTCGCGGTGGCCGCGCTGGCCCGCTGCTGCCGGGCCATCGCCCCGTCCCGGCTCGGCCCGCTCCTGGAGCAGGCGCTGACCGCGCCCGGCAGCAAGGTGACGCTGCGCAAGCTGGCCGCCCGCCAGGTGGGCCGCAACCGCCCTCCGGGCGCGGTGGACGTGCTGCTGCGGACGTGGGCGGACTCCGGGCTGCACCCGGACGTACGCGTCGCCGTGGCCTCGGTGCTGCTCGGGATGCCCGAGGACCCGCGCACCCTGAACGCGCTCGCGGACGCCGCCGACCGGCACGCCGGCGAGCCGATGCTGCGCACGCTCTTCCAGGCCCACCCGATGACGTACGCCCCTGACGTCCGCCCCGCCTACGCGGACCTGGTACGGCGGCTGCTCATGGCCGCCGACCTCCCCGGCGTACGCTTCCGCGGGTCGAAGGCGTTCGGCGTGTGGGCGCCCTGGTACCGGGGCGACCTCGGGGAGATCATCGACGCGGCGGCAGACCCAGGGGCGAACGAGCAGGTCATGAAGGTGTTCCTGGCCTTGCTGCGGACCGGGACGATCCGGTCTGAGACGCTCGACGTCCTCACCCGGCTGGCCGCCGCCGTACCCGGCGACGGCCTGGAAACGCCGGCGCGGGAGCGCGTGGCCACCATCGCCTCGGCCCTGGCCGCGATGCAGGACACGGCGGAGCCGTGGCAACGGCGGCTCGCCCGTGACGCGATGGACCTGCTCGCCGCGCAACCGCTCCTGCACCCCCAAGCGGCCCGGCTCGCCGTGGCCCTGCTCCCCACAGACGAGACGGACGGCGCCGGCGAGCCTGCGGGGTTCGCCGATGCCCTGTGCGCGCTGGCGGACCTGCTCCGGGACCGGCCGGTCCTCGCGGCCCGTACGGCCGACCAGGCGATCTCGAAGCTGCTCGGGAACTACGGCAGGCGGCCGCCGATGCCGCCCGCCGCGGGGCTGCCCGCCGCCCGGCGCCTGACGGACCGCGGCGATCTGGCGGGGGCCCTGTTCGCCTGCGAACTCACCCGCGTCGGCGGGGAGCGCACCGACTGGGCCGCCCCATGGCGGGAGATCCTCCGTGATCTACGCGAGTCCCCGCACCTGGAGGTGCGCCAGGACGCCTGGGACATCACCGTCGCCTGACTCCAGGGGACAAGCCGGCTCGGCGCTCAGCTCTGCGGATGCGTGGACAAGTTGACGGGGAAATGACGGTATATGTCCGGCAGCTTGACGGGTGATTAACGCCTCAGTCATCTGCATTTCATACGCTCGATCAAATGGCAAAGCTGAAACGCACCGCTGGGCCGGCGGTCCTCATCGTCCTCGCTCTGGCCGCCTCAGCCGCCGGTGTGAGCGGGGCGGCGCTCTTGGCCGCCCCCGAAGACGTACCCCAGAATCCCCCGATCAGCGCGTCGATCTCCGCCTCGGGCTCGACCGCGCAGAAGGGCGCGATGGACGCCTGGCGTGCCGAGTTCCACCGCATCCACCCCGACCTGCGGGTGGACTACCGGGCCAACGGATCGGGGAACGGCATCCGGGACTTCATCGCGGGCACCACCGCGTTCGCCGGCTCCGACGTCGCGATGCACCCCTCCGAACAGGCGCAGGCCGACCGGCGCTGCGGCAGCCGCGCGGTGCACCTGCCGATGGTGGTCGGCCCCATCGCGCTGGCCTACAACCTGCCGTCCGTGCCGGATCTGAAGCTCTCGCCCACCACCCTGACCGGCATCTTCAGCGGGCGGATCACCAGATGGGACGCCCCGGAGATCGCCGCCGACAACCGCGGCACGCGCCTGCCGCACACCGGCATCCGGTTCTTCCACCGCTCCGACGACTCGGGGACGACCCACAACTTCACGACCTATCTCAAGGCGGCCGGCCACTGGCCGCACCAACCGTCCAGGAAGTGGCCCGGCCGGGGGCACGGCGTCTCGGGCTCCTCGGGAGTCTCCGACTCCGTCCAGCACACCGAGGGTTCCATCGGGTACGTGGAGTACGCGTTCGCCAGCAACGCCCGCCTGAGCACGGCGAAGGTGCGCAACGCCTCCGGCCAGTTCGTGGAGCTGTCGCCCCAGAGCGCCACCAAGGCCCTGGAGGGCGCCCGGACGGCCGGCCGGAACGATGACCTGGTGGTGGAGTTCGACTACCAGACCAAGGCCAAGGGCGCCTACCCCATCGTCCTGGTCACGTACGAGATCACCTGCTCGAAGAACGCCGACCCGCTGGTGGAGACGTTCCTGCGCTACACCACCGGCGACGCCGGCCAGTCCTACCTCTCCCTGTACGGCTACGCCCCGCTCCCCCAGGACCTCCTCGCCAAGGTGCGTGAGCGGCTCGACGTCACCGGCTGAGCCCGCCCGTGGTCACGCGGTGACCACAGATCATTTCGCGAAGATTCTGGTAACAAACATTTCCCGAAATAACCGGTCTATCGTATTGCCATTGACTGGAATTGTTGGAACATATGGTCTGAGTCGTCGAGTGAGGTCCATAGATCGCTTACCGCGAGAAGGTGGGCGGCGAGGGGAAAGGGGCAACGCTCATGCACCGAAGAGCTGTCCGAAACCTGGCCAAGCTCGATTCCACGCAAGCCAGAATCACCCGGATATTCGACGCCGCAGCAGGCGGGAAGAACAACTTCCTGCTGGACAAGGCCACAGTGCGTCATTTCGATCAAGTGACCCCCGCGATCACGACCGCCGCCCGCGCCGTGCTTCAGTTTTTGTCCCGAGTGGTACGCCACTTGGCCGCTGACGAAGGCGTGGACCAATTCATGATCGTGGGGAGCGGAGTCCCCAGCGGCCTCTCGGCCGGGCACCGATTGCACGACATAGCGCGCCGTGCCTCGGCCAACCCCGATCTGCGGGTCGTGTACGTGGAGAACGATCCGATGGTGGTGACCATGGCGCAAGCCACCATCGAACCCTTCACCGACCTGGTCCGCGTGGTGGAGGGTGACGTGCGGGAGATCGACGAGATGCTCGGGGACCAGGTGATCCACACGTTCCTCGACTGGGACCGGCCCCTGGCCGTGTTGCTGCTGTCGACGTACAGTCTCGACGACGATGAATACGCCCACTACGTCATCAAGCGGCTCCGGCACATCGCGCCGATGGGAAGCTTCCTCGGCCTGTTGCACACGACGTTCGACAGCATCCCGCCGGAGCTGCTGCCCGCCATCCGCGATCTGCTCGCCATGACGCTGCCGGGTCTCACGATCCGCTCCAGGGACGAGGTCGCGGCCTTGCTGGACGGTCTCGACCTGATGGAGCCCGGTCTGGTGTGGGTCCCGCAGTGGCGCCCCGCCGAGCGTGATCTCGCCTGCCGCGACCAGCCAGGCTCATCGGGCAACTACGGCGCCGTGGCCCGCATCCCCTGAGCAGGGATACCAATCCGCACGACCACCGAGACACGAAATCGCAACAATCCTGTCTATCCCGGATTCCAAGAGTGAAGACGGCGGGTTACCGTAGGGATTGGGAGCGCTCCCAAGCGAGAGATGTGATGCAGATGTCCCTCCATCCCGGATCCTTGTCGGCCGCACCGATCCGCACGGCGGAGTACGTGCTGCCCTCAGTGCCCTCCGGCGTCGGCGAGGCGCGCTCCCTTGTCCGCACGAAATTGACCGTCTGGGGCCTCGAGAAGGTCATCGACGATTGCCTGCTCATCGTCAGCGAACTGGTCACCAACGCCGTACGGTACGGCGGAGCGGCCTATGCGCTGCGCCTGGAACAACGTGACGGCCGGCTTTACGGCGAGGTTTTCGACCCGGGTGACGGCGACCCCCACCCGTGCTCAGTAGATGTCGACGCGCTCTCGGGCCGCGGGCTTCAGATCGTCGCGGCGATCGCCGACGACTGGGGTGTGTCCGCCGCGAACGGCGGCAAGATCGTGTGGTTCTCCGTCAGCCACACCGCCTGACGGCGTGCGGCCTTCTGCTCGAGCGCCGGCCCGGCCCCCGGCACCGCGGCAGGCAGGCGAAGGGGGCCGGGCTCGGCAGCGTGGGTGCTCAGAACCTGATCTTCCGCAGGTAGCGGTATCCGACCTCCGCCGTCTGCCGGGGAGTCACGTCGGGGGTGTCGTTCTCCACGATGTACTCCAGCACACGGTGCCTGTCGAAGATCCGCCGGAAGTCGATCGTCCCGGTGCCCAGGTCGGCCATGTCACCGTCGAGATGCCGGTCCTTGACGTGGAACTGCAGCACCCGCTGCGGCGCCTCCCGGATGACGTCGAGCGCGAAGCGCACCGGGTCGGCGGCGCCGCGTCCGACGCCACCGGTGACCGCCCAGTAGATGTCGATCTCCAGGTGGACCAGCCGGGGATCGAGCTCGGCGGTGAGCACGTCCCATGGCGTCTTCCCGCCGCCGAGGTCGATCGTGAACTCGTGGGCGTGGTTGTGGTAGCCGTACCGCAGCCCGGCCTTGCGGGCTGCCAGTGCCTCGACGTTCATGCGCTCGGCCCAGGCCTTCCACTGGTCCTCGCTGTCGGAGTTCAGATAGGGCACCACCATGAAGGACTGGCCGAGGGTCAGCGCGTTGGAGATCTTCGTCTCCAGGCCGGCGTCGTCCGCGCTGATGCCGTCGTGGCTGGAGGTGGCGCGGATGCCGAGCCCGTCGAGGAACGCGCGGAGTTGCTGCGCCGTACGGCCGAAGTAGCCGAGCGCGAGCTCGACCTTCGGGTAGCCGATCTCGGCCAGGTAGGCCAGGGTCGCGTCGTAGTTCTTGGCGAGGTCGTCGCGTACGGTCCAGAGCTGGATGCTGATCTCGCCCGGCGGGACACGGTCCCTGCCGTGGTGGTGCGGCGAGGTCGCCGCGGCGGCAGGGGAAGCGGCGGCGAAGGCGGCCGCTCCGAGTCCGAGGCCCGCGGCGAGCAGGGAGCGCCTGCTGGGGCCATAGCCGTAACACATGGGGGTTCTCCTAACTGGTGGGCTCGAGTACGGCCTGGTCGCTACCGGTCAGCGAGGGCAGCCCGTCCCCGCCGGGGTCGGTGTAGGTGGCGACGAAGACGCCGGTGAGGTCGTCGCTCCCCGGGTCGTGGCCGCTCGGCTCGGTGGTCTGGATGGAGCCGGTGCAGCCGCGTGCCGTGGTCTGCGGATGGCCGTGGTCGTCGTGGCCGAGGATGTAGTCCACGGTCACGTTCGCGCAGTCCACCGGCTGGTCGTCGGTGACGCGTACCTCGAACTCGACCACGTCGCCGAAGGCGAACTGCCCGCCGTCGGCGGGCCGGACCAGCTCCACGACCGGCGCGGCGTTGCCGACCACGATCCGCACCGACGTCGCCGCGGACATGCCGGCGGGATCGGTGACCCGGAGCGTGGCGTGGTAGAGGCCGTTCTGCCGGTAGGTGTACGAGGCGTCGGGGCTGTGCGCGTCGACCCTGCCGTCGGCGTTGAAGTCCCACGCGTAGCGGAGCCTGTCGCCGTCGGGGTCGGACGTGCCCGCGCTGGTGAAGGCGACGGTGAGCGGCGCGTGACCGGCGGTCGCCGACGCCGCGGCCACCGGGATGGGAGTGTGGTTGCCGGTGTAGCCGATGTAGTCGAAGCGCGAGAGCTGGGCGTCCGGGTTCTCGCTGAAGAAGCCGTCGCCGTACTCCAGCACGTACAGCGCCCCGTCGGGGCCGAACTCCATGTCCATCGGGTTGTCGAAGACGAGCGAGGGCAACACGTTCTCGATCCGCCGCCCGTTGTCGTGGAAGGCCTTGACGTAGTCACGGGTCCACTCGTAGAAGAGCGGGACGCCGTCGTAGTACTTCGGCCAGGCGATGGGCGCGCGTCCGCTCGCCCTGCGTGGGTCGAAGTCGTACGCGGGCCCGGCCATCGGGCCGATGCCGCCGGTGCCCAGCTGCGGGAACTCCTGCGACGGCCCGTACGAGTACCAAACCTCCGGCTGGACCACCGGCGGCAACGCACGCAGGCCGGTGTTCCGCGGCGACTCGTTGACGGGCGCGGCGCAGCTGAACGGCGCGCGCGACGCGCCGGTGGCGAAGTCGTAGTCGACGTACGGGAGCCGCGCGGTCGCGCAGTAGGGCCAGCCATAGTTGCCGGCCTTGCGGACGACCGCCCATTTGCCGTGCCCCGCCGGGCCACGCTGGGGATCGGCCTCGTCCGCGTCGGGCGAGTAGTCGGCCACGTACAGATCGCCGGTGCGCCGGTTGAGCTCGATGCGGAACGGGTTACGCAGCCCCATCGCGTAGATCTCCGGCCGGGTGCCCGCCGTACCGGGCCTGAACAGGTTGCCGCGCGGAATCGTGTAGGACCCGTCGTCGCGTACCTTGATGCGCAGGATCTTGCCGCGCAGGTCGTTGGTGTTGCCGGAGCTGCGCTGGGCGTCGAACGCCGGGTTGCGGTCGGCCCGCTCGTCGATCGGGGTGTAGCCGTCGGAGAAGAACGGGTTGGTGTCGTCGCCGGTGGACAGGTAGAGATTGCCGTCGGCGTCGAAGACGATGTCCCCGCCGACATGGCAGCAGATGCCGCGGTCCACCGGCACGTCGAGGACGCGCTGCTCGCTGCGCAGGTCGATGGTGGCGCCGGTGAAGCGGAACCTGGACAGCCGGATCAGCCCCTTGAAGGGCGCGAAGTCCTGCTGCGTGCCGGTGAACGGCGCGTCGCCTTCATTGACGTCGGGCGTGGCGGGGTCGTCGATCGGGGTGTTGAGCGGCGGGGAGTAGTAGAGATAGACCCAGTCGTCCTGCCTCGAGCCCGTGCCGAAGCCGGGGCTGAGGGCGATGCTCTGCAGTCCCTCCTCGTCGTGCTGGTAGACGTCGAGCCGGGCGGCCAGCGTGTTGAGTCCGGTCTTGGGGTCGTGTAACCAGACCTCGCCGGGCCGGGTGGTGTGCAGGACCCTCGAATCCGGTAACACCGCCAGGTCCATCGGCTCGCCCGGATGGTCGTTGAGTGTCACCTTCTGGAACTGGGCGTCTGGCGGCGGGGCCGCGGCTCCGGCGGTTCCCGTAGCGTTCGCGGCGGCGGCCGGCATGAGGATCGCCGCGGCCGTCATGGCCGCGATCATGGTTCGCGCTCCCATGCCTCTCCCTTCGGTCTACTCGGGGGGATAAGAGAGGGCAAAGTAACGTGAATGTAACCCGAGTTCCGCCGATAGACGAGGGCCTAATCACCGAAAACCGAGACACCTTTCGCGTCCGATCGGACTAAGTGCCCCGTAGGGGCCCCGCTGCTGGGGCACATCCGCCCAGGTAGGCCTGGTCTCTTGAGCCGACCCGCTGACGATGCCGCCCGGTCGGACGCAGGCGCTAGTCCCCCGGGCTCTCGTAGTCGAGCGGTACGAACGTGAGGGAGTCGAGGCGGTGGCGGAAGTCGTCGGAGATCCCCTTCACGGTCATCGAGACGCCCGGGGCCGCCTTGACCTGTTCGTGCGCCGTGAGGAGGGCGGAGATGCCGATGGAGTCCCAGAAGGACATGCTGCTTAAGTCCAGGACGAGGCGGCGCGGCCGGGCCGCCTCGATCAGCGACTCGACGGCGGCTGTGAAATCGGGGGCCGTTCCCTGGTCGAGGTCGCCGATCAGGCGCAGCGTGGTGTGGCCGTCATCGTCGTGCCGGAAGAGCCGGAAAGAGGGGCGTCGGGGGTGGGGAAGGGCGAAGCCGACGCCGGCGACGGTGCCGTCCGGGCCCCTGATCACGAAGTGGCGGTCGCCCAGGGAGCGGACGATCCACAACCCGTGACCGAACTCGTACGGCCACGCGGGGGCTCCCGGCACCGCGGCACAGCCGGGGTCGATGACCTGGCAATGCACCATGCCGTCCGCGGCCCGCAAGCGCACCCGTCCCGCGCCCGAGCCGTGCAGGATGACGTTGGTGGCCAGCTCGTGCACGGCGAGCACCAGGTCGGCGGTGCGGCCCTCCGGCAGGCCCGCCTCGATCGCGTGTGCTTCCACCGTCGCCCGCAGGACGTACAGCGAGTCGCGGTCGAACGACTGCTCCCACACCACCTTGCCGATGGCCGCCACCTCCCGGGCGCCCGAGTTGTCGCCCACTACCCCGCGAGCGGCGGACGACACCTGTGATTTCGACGTACCCCTCGGCGCCGTTGACGCGGATGAGAGGGGTCCTGCTGGGCAGGGGAGCGAAGAAGGGGGAGTCGAGATGAGCAATCCAAAGGATCAGGCGCCTGCGGAGCGGAAAGACAACGAAGAAACCATCCGGACCTTGCTGACCACGGCCGAGGAAGAGCCGACCGTGCTCGCTGCGGACGAGGAGCCCGGTGAGATCCTGGACGAATTCGACGCGGCCTTCATCAGGAGCAAAGAGCTGAACCCTGACGACTTCGAGTGACGTCTCAGGAGCCGTCGCGGTGTGGCACGGCCATGTCGGCGCCGCGCGGGTGCGAATAGGGATCGTTCCCGCGCAGGCCGGCGGTCTGGATCACGCGGCTGATGTCGGTCGGTGTGAGGAGCCCGATGAGGCGGCCGGAGGGGTCCAACACCACGGCGCGGCCGTCCGCGCACCCGGTCATGCGACCCAGCAGGCCGGTCAGCGGCTCCTCTCTGGTGGCCCGCGGCACCTCCTCGGGCGGGCAGGCGATCTCGCGTAGCCGGGTCGTTTCCCGCGCCTCGGGGGGCACCTGCCGGATGCGGTTGAGCGTCACCAGGCCGAGGAATCCGCCGTTCTCGTCCACGAGCGGGTACGTGGACAGGCGCCGGCTCATCACCAGCCGCTCGATCAGCCCGGACACGGTCTCGTCGGGGTGGGCGGCGAGGGGCTGGGCGGACATCACGTCCCCGACCCGTACCCCATGCAGGGCGGCGCCGAGTTGCGCCTGCTGCTCCTCGGCGGTGGCGGCGTTGACGACGAACAGGCCGATCAGCGCGAGCCAGAGCCCGTCGAGACTGAGCCCGGTGACGATCAGCACGAACCCGAGCGCGATGAGCGCGAACCCGAACACCCGCCCGGCGCGGGCGGCGGCGACGGCGGCCCGCACCCGGTCCCGCCACCGCGCCCAGAGCGCGGCACGCAACACGCGGCCGCCGTCCAGCGGCGCGGCCGGGATCAGGTTGAACACCGCGAGCAGCACGTTGACTGCGGCCAGATACGCGAACATCCCCGCCACCAGCGGCGCGCCGGACGTCAGCAGCGCCAGGGCACCGAAGACCACCGCGCAGGCCAGGCTGGCCACGGGGCCCACCACGGCGATCTTCAGGTCCGCGGCGGGCGTCCGGGGCTCGCTGCGCAGCTCGGCCACCCCGCCGAGCAGCCACAGCGTGATCTGCGGCACCTCGATGCCGTGACGCTTGGCCACCAGGGCGTGCGCCAACTCGTGTGCGAGCAGGGATGCCATGAACAACACGGCCGCGCCCAGGCCGGCCAGCAGGTAGACGGCCGTGGAGTGACCGGGGAAGGCGATCGGGAAGCGCCCGAAGGCCAGCCCCACGACCAGGATCACGACGATGAACAGCACGCTGACGTTGAGCCCGACGACGACCCCGCCGACGCGGCCCAGACGGAACGACGATCGCATCTGCCCACTTCCTTAGCCAACGAGCCGACCAGATCCGGCTACCCGGGTGGTGCTCAAGAAACCTGCCGCCCGGGCCCAGGTCGACTTCGACTCCTCCGTCAACATGGTGCGCGCGACCGGCCGGTCCAGGGCCTGCCGCCGCGCTGGGCGCGCCCTTCCTGCCGCAGACCACGCCGGTCGCGGTCAGGGACCGGGACACCGATCCGGACGACCCGATCTCGGCCATGCGCGCGCTCGCCCCGACCGCCCAGCTGGTCGCCCAGAACAACCCCGACCTGTCCGTCTACCACATGCACGACCCGGTGCAGGACCGGCCGATGCTGGAGGCGATGGCGTACATGCGGCTCAAGCGGCTGCGCCTCGGCCCCGCCTACGAGCGGTTCCTGGAGGAGCGGTTGGCCGACGACGGGAGCATCATCCTCCTCGACTGCACCAGGACCTTCGTCGCCGACTTCTACCGCTGGTGGCATCGTCGCCGGGGCCTGCCCGCCGGCTGGTCGCCGAGTCGTACGTGCAGGCCTGCTCTCCTGGCACTGATCCTGGAAAATGGTGAGCTCAGACGACGGCCAGGGCGCGTTGCATGAGCGTGGTGTCGATCCAGCGGCCGTGCTTGTAGCCGACCTCCGTCAGCCGGCCCGCCTCGGTGAAGCCGAAGCGGCGGTGCAGCTCGATCGAGCGGTCGTCGCCGGCGTCGGCGATCACCGCGATCATGCGGCGCATCCCGGCCGCGATCGACCGGGTCACCAGCTCGCCCAGCAGCGCTCCGCCCAGCCCCCGGCCGGTGTGCTCGGGGGACAGGTAGATCGTGTCCTCCACGGTGTTGCGGTAGGCGGGCTTGGGGCGCCAGGGGCCGGCGTAGGCGTATCCGGCCACCTCGCCGGACACGTCGGCGACGAGGAACGGCAGGCCGCGGTCGGTCAGATCGGCCAGCTTCCTGTGCCAGTCGTCGAGGGCCGGCGGCGTCTCCTCGAAGGTGATCACGGTGTTGGTGACGTAGTGGGCGTTGATCTCGGCCACGGCCTTCAGGTCCGCGGGAACCGCCGGGCGGATGACGGCTGGAGGAGACACCACGATGATCGTCTTTCTCTATAGCGAAACTAGATCACATTATAGAGCAGGGAATCGGGCGATCCACCGGCGCTGCCACGGGGTCTCGACGGCACGGGGGTGGTGGTGCTCTCTGGTCCAGGCCACGGCGGCGGCGGGGTCCAGCCCGGCCAGCACGGCGAGGCAGGCGATGACCGTCCCGGTGCGGCCGATGCCGCCACCGCAGGCGACCTCGACCGCCTCCCCCGCCCGCGCCCGCTCGTGCAGCGCCCGAATGTGCCGGACGGCTTCGTCGCGGTCGCGTGGGAGCAGGAAGTCGGGCCACTCCACCCAGGCGTGCCGCCACGGCAATGCGCTGTCGTGGCGGCGGCGCAGCCGTCCGGAGCCCAGGTAGAGGCCGAAGCCGGGCACCGGCCCCGCCGGGAGCGGGCGGCGCAGGCCCCGCCCGCGCACCCAGGAGCCGTCCGGCAGCCGGAACGCCCCCACCAGCGGCGGAGCGCCCGCGGCCCCGGCCGACGCCCGGCCGCCCATCCCCTCGTCCTCCGCCGGTGACCGACCGCTCATCCCCTCGTCCTCCGCCGGTGACCGGCCGCTCATCGCGCCACGCTCGTGTTCATGGTCGCGACCCGGCGGCGGGCACGGTGGCCGGCCACGTTGACGCGGTTGCCGCACAGGTCCGGCGTGCAGTAGGCGCGGCGGCCCCCGCGACTGGTGTCGACGAACACGCCGCGGCAGCCCGGCGCCGCGCACCGGCGCAAGCGCCCCGCGCCGAGGGCACGGACGGCGCCGAGCACGCCGATGCCGATGAGGGCGGCCAGTTCGGCGGCGAGCGACGCGCCCGCGACGGTCGGGACGTACCACTGCCAGCCGTCATCGCCCTCGCGGCGCAGCGCCGGCGCCCGGCCCGCCCAGCCGGCCAGCACCATCGCGCCCGCGACGATCCGCTCCTCCGTCTCGGCCTCCAGGACGAGGCGGACCTCGCGGCGCAGCAGGTGCACCTGGCGCAGGTCGTCGCCATCCGGCAGCCGACCGCCCGCCAGGGCGTCGGCTCGGACGCCATGCTCGCCCAGAAAGGCCGTCAGCGCGTCCACGTCCGGGAGCGCCTCCCCCCGCACGTCAGGCGAGGTGTTGACCAGGCCGGTCGCCACGGCCGCCCCCACCGCGTAGTCGTTGATCGAGATGTCCATGCCCCAGCCTTCCGTAAGACTTATAGCCGAACTATATCCCTTACAGGGTCCTTGGCTACGATGGGGAGCCAGTGAACCTCGAAGCCCTGGGCAGGCACATTCAGGAGCTCCGCCGCGACCGCTCCATGACGCTCCAGCAGCTGGCGGACGCGGCCGACGTGAGCGTCAGCATGCTGTCCTCGGTCGAGCGCGGCCACAAGGCGCCCACCATCGTTGTGCTGGCCCGCATCGCGGACGGGCTCGGCGTGCCCCTCACCGAGCTGGTCGCGCCGCCCGACGACCACCGCGTCGTCGTGCGCCGCGCCGCCGACCAGGAGCACATCGACGAACCGGGCGGGTGGCACCGGACCATCCTCACGCCGGTGGTGCCCGGGGTGAATTTCGAGTGGATCCGCACCACTCTGCCACCCGGGTGCGACGCGGGGCGGTTCCCCGCGTACGCGGCCGGCTCCCACGAGTACGTGGCCGTCGAGTCCGGCACTCTCCGGCTGACCCTCGGCGACAGAGATCTCGATCTCACCGCGGGCGATTCGGCCTATTTCGCGGCGGATGTCGAGCATGCCTACGCCAATCCGGGCACGGTCCCGTGCACGTACTACGTCGCCGCGCTCATCATGCGCCCCCGAAGGGCACGGCGTTGACAAATAACTGGACCTCGAGTGAAAAAGAGACGCGAGGCATCTTCTACGATGGGGAGCCGCCGGTTATTGTGCGATGAGGCAAGCCATCGCCTGCGTCCATATCTCCGAAATTCGTCTCCGAATTCCGATCGGTGGGCCTCGCATGCTGGATTTGACGTTCGCCACCCAGTGGCTCCCCGGTGTGAGTGTGATCTCCGTGGCAGGGGAGATCGACACCGCCAACGCCGGTCGGCTCGACCGCCACATCCAGCAGAGCCGGCGAATGCCCGGCGAGCACATGGTGATCGATCTCAGCGAGGCCAGGTTCGTGGGCAGCGCGGGCATGCGCGTCCTGCTCAACACCCACGCCTTCGCCCGCCAGCACGGCGGCACCCTGCATGTGGCCGCGCCTCACCCCAAGGTGGCGCGCTTTATGGACGTCACTCAGGCGAATACCGTTCTGCACGTGCACGCCACCGTCGAGGCGGCCGTGATCGCCGCACTTCAGCGATCCCGCGCAACGGAGGAAACGCTCACGCAAGCGTAAAAGGGGAGTGCCAGAGATTACGGGATAATCCTTCCATAGGACGATGACGGGTCCGCGATCCTGCGCATAGGTTCAAGATCGGTGACCGTCCTCCGAAGGAGCCCTGTGACCAGGTTTCCCGATATCTTGCATCGCGCTCTCTTCAGATCCTTCTCCCTGCTCGGCCGCCGATCCCAGGGAGCCGTCCTCCGTCGTTACTTCGACTGGTGGCACCGCCGGCCCGACCCGTGGCGCCTGTCCACGGACGCGTACGAACAGCACAAATACCAGACCACGCTCGGGCAGCTGCCCGACCCCGCCTACCGGCGGGTCCTGGAGGCCGGCTGCAGCGAGGGCGTCTTCACCGAGCTGCTCGCGGCCACGTACCCGGATGCGGAGATCACCGGCGTCGACATCTCAGAGAGGGCACTCGAACGCGCGCGCCTGCGTAACGAGAAGTTCGCCGGCCGCGTACGTTTCCTGCACGCCGACATCCTCGAGCATGACCTGCGTCCCGGCTTCGACCTGGTGATCTGCGCGGAGACCCTCTATTACGTCGGCGGCGGCGACCGGTTACGGCACGCCTCGCACCGCCTGACCTCGTTGCTGGCGGCCGGCGGGCTGCTCGTCCTCGTGCACCCGTGGCCGGAGGCCACGCGGCTGCACCGGTTCGCCGACGCCGCCCCCGGCCTCTCCAAGATCGCCGAACGTGTCGAGCGCGACGTCCAACGCCCCTTCTCGGTGTCGCTCTACCGGGCGGCGGACGAGTCCCGCGCCGTCTCCTGACTACGGATTTCCTCGGATTTCCGGCCGTGGCGCCCGCGTGCTGCCAGCGGCGATAAGGCCGGGATCAGCAACCGCCGGTCGCCGGGATCTTGGGCTTAAGCAGCACTTACTCGCCATTGATCACCCTTGTGTCATCGGGACCCAAGGAGATGACATGGACACGAACGAGCCGCAGCGGCAGGGGTTCCTGCTGACCCGCAAGGCGATCGCGGGGATCGCGCTGGCGGCCGCGGCCGCCCTGGGGATGTCGGCGCTCGGCGGGGGCGCGGTGGGCGCGTACGTCGCCGGCGCCGCCCGCCCGGCCCCGACCGCCGGCACGACCACGGCGACCCCGGTGTTCCGCACGGTCGCCGACCAGCTCACGGTGGCGCAGGTGGCGGAGAAGGTGCAGCCGTCGGTCGTGATGATCCAGGGGCAGACGGCCGAGGGCTCCGGCGTGATGTTGTCGGAGGACGGCCTGATCCTCACCAACAACCACGTCGTGTCCGGCCAGAACACCCTGACGGTGAAGTTCAACGACGGCAACACGGCCAAGGCGAGCGTGGTGGGCGCCGACCCGGCGACCGACCTCGCCGTCATCCGCGCCGAGGGCGTGAAGGGACTGGCCAAGGCCACGCTCGGGGACAGCGACCAGGTCAAGGTGGGCGACGAGGTGCTGGCCCTGGGCAGCCCGCTCGGCCTGGACGGGTCGGTGACGTCGGGCATCGTCAGCGCGCTGGACCGTACGGTGACCGTCGGAGGCAGTCCCAACGACCAGCAGCTCCCTCCCGGCTGGAGCCGGCAGGGCGCGGAGAGCGAGACCACCACGCTCGGCGGCATGATCCAGACCGACGCGGCCATCAACCCCGGCAATTCCGGCGGCGCCCTCGTGAACGCGGCCGGCGAGCTCATCGGCATCAACAGCGCGGTGTCCGCCGAGGGTGTCAACCTCGGTTTCGCGATCCCCGTGAACACTGCCAAGCTCGTGTCCGAGCAGCTCATCAGCAAGGGGAGGGTGAGCCACGCGTTCCTCGGCGTGAGCGTCACCGACTCCGCCGGCCAGGCGACCGGCGCGCTGATCAGCCAGGTGACCGCGGGTAGCCCGGCCGACACGGCGGGTCTGAAGCAGGGCGACCTCATCACCAAGATCGGCGAAACCAAGGTCGAGGGCGGCGACACGGTCGTCGGCCAGGTCCGCGGGTTCACGGTGGGCCAGCAGGTGGCCGTCACCTATGTGCGCAACGGCGCGACGCGGACCGTGACCGTCACCATGGAAGAACAGAAGTGACCGTCAGACGCGGTCGGCGGCGATGAGCAGATATTGGAAACTCCCGTTCTTGTACGCGTCGAGGAAGGACTGCTCGATACCGGTCGCCAGATGGGTTTTCGCACGCAGCTCCCAATAGGGAATGGTGGCGGCGGTCAGATCCAGAACGCTGATGGGAATGAGACGGTTGGCCACCATCTCCCGGAAGTAGGTGCTGCGGGAGTGGATGTCGCAGATGTAATGGGCGTTGATCTGGCTGATGGCCCGGGACGGCAGGCCATAGGCGTCGTTGTAGCACCCGGTGATGCAGACGTAGCGGCCGCCGCGGCGCAGGAGCCGGGCGTGCTCGGCGAACAGCAGGGCGAGCTCGACGTACATCGTGCTCTCGTTGTTCCAGATCGCCTGGAAGGAGCCGGTCTCGAAGCGGGTGTCGAGCATGTTACGGAAGTGGAAGCGGACCTTGTCCCCCACGCCGCGCCGCCTGGCCTGCTCGTTGGCGAAGGCCACCTGCGACTCGGAGATGGAGACGCCCTCCACGTGACAGCCGTAGCGCAGGTTGGCGAGGAGACTGGAGCCGCCGCGGCCGGAGCCGGCGTCCATGACCCGGTCCTCGGAACGCAGCGGGCCGAGCCGGGCGATCAGGGTCTCGGCCTGCACCGTCTCGAGCCGGTGCAATTCGGCGACGACGCGTTTCTCCCTGGTCGCCGCGGGGCCTTCCAGGACCGACCAGTCCACGTCGCCGATGCCGTAATGGTGGTGATAGAGGCCGTCCACCTCACCCAGCCGCAAATTGACCGGGTTCCTTTCCTCGTTCCAATAGTCGGCGACGGCATGCTGGTAGAGGCTGTCGAGCACGGGGTTGGCGGTCACCGGGAGCTCCTTTCGATGCGGGGTCATGACTGGTAGCGGCTGGTGCTGCCGTGCCATTCGAGGCATCCGGCCATCCACGCCTGCGCGCCGCGCAGGAACCGCTTCAGCTCGGGGCACGGCACGGCCGCCAGCCTGCGCTGGCCGGCCTCGAAGTCCCTGACGAAGTCGTTGTGGAGCGAGACGGCGCGTTCGGTCGCCTCGCGGATGGAGCATTCGTCCTCGGCGGCGATGAGCAGGATCACGTTGGAGTCGGGGAGCTCGTCGGCCGCCTCCCTGGCGACCGAGTGCAGGTCGTTGACGATCACGCTGGCGGTGCCCGCCTGCATGAGCGCGGTGTGGAAGCGCCGGTCGGAGAAGAGGTCGGCGGGCAGCACGTAGCCGCCGACGATGTCGATGAGCGTCATCGAGGTGTAGAAGCTGTCGTGCTGGCGAGCCGCGAGGTAGCGCCAGACCGGCGGTGGCGTCTTCAGGTAGCGCCAGGCGGCGTACGCGCACCAGCTGACGTACATCTGGGACGTGATGCCGCACACCCGCATGACCTGCGAAGGGGTCGCGTGGCGGGAGACATGGCTGATGGCCGAGCGCAGCGCGACCAGGACGGGGTCGGCCTTGATCGCCTCCTCCAGCCGGCGGGTGTAGTTGCCTGCGGCCGGCGGCGGGTCCATGGCCGACATCACCAGCGCCAGCCGCGGCGGCAACTCCGTGGGCGTGGCGCCGAGGTCGCTCTCGTCGGCGTAGTAGTCGTCTGCCGCCCACCAGGCGGCGTTCATCTGCGCGGCGACCAGCAGCTCGTCGGGGTCGTCGCTGTCGGCGTGGGCGAGCATGGCCAGCCGTCCGAACCCGGTGTCGCGGAACTCCTCCATCCGCCCCTCGTGCAGGCCGATCCGCTCCGCCCACGCCGCCAGCCGCCGGTCGACCTCCGCGCCGAGGTCGTCGTCGACGCGGACGGTCTCGGGGCAGTAGAGCGGCGGGTACGTCCCGTCGCCCCATTGCCGCTCCCGATAGGCCAGGGGGGCGAGGTCGTAGCGGTGCCCGCCTCCGGGCAGGCCGGGTTCGTGCCCGTCCCCTTCCTCGAAGGTAGGCCCCGGATCCGCGGCCCGAAGGCTGAGTGCGGACGTTCCCAGGCCCGTGGGCAGAGCCGGGAGCCGCAGCGCCGGGGTCGTCTCGTTGGCGGACATGACGCATCTCCTCCGGAGGTCGATGGGGGTCAGGAGCGCGGGGCGGCGATGTCGACGTTCTCGAGGATTCCGATCGCGTCAGGGACCAGGATGGCTGCCGAGCAGTAGGCGCTGACCAGGTACGACATCATGGCCTGCGGGTCGATGCCCATGAAGCGCACGTTGAGCCCGGGTTCGTACTCCTCGGGGATGCCGGTCTGGTAAAGGCCGACGACGCCCTGGTCGTCCTCGCCCGTCCGCATGGCCACGATCGAGGTGGTGTGCAGGACGCTGATCGGGATCTTCCCGCACGGGAAGATCGGGATGCCTCGCCACGCGGGAATCTCGTGGCCGTTGACCTCGGTGCTGCCGGGGACCAGGCCGCGTCTGTTGCACTCGCGGAAGAACGCGGCGATCGCCTTGGGGTGGGCGAGCAGCAGGCGGGTCTTGCGGCGCATGCTGATCAGGTCGTCCAGGTCGTCGGGCGTCGGCGGCCCCGACCAGGTGGAGATGCGCTGACCGTAGTCGGCGTTGTGGAGCAGCCCGAACTCGCGGTTGTTGAGCAGCTCCCACTCCTCGCGCTCGCGGATCTCGTGGATGGTCAGGCGCAGCTGCTCCTCCAGCTGGTTCATCGGCTCGTTGTAGAGGTCGGCCACGCGGGTGTGGACGCGCAGGATCGTCTGGGCGACGCTGAGGGGGTATTCGCGGGGATGGAGGTCGTAGTCGACGAACGTGCCGTTGATGACCGGCTCGCCCACGTGACCGGCGGCGATGTCGACCGCCGCCTCGCCGCGGCGGTTGACCGGCCTGCGCAGGACCACCTGATAACGCTCGACCTGCGCACGCAGGGCGGGCGAGCTGCCGGCGATCCGCTGGAGCTCCGCCAGCGGCGACACCAGGATCGTCCCCGCGGTGGCCGCCCTGACCGTATACGCCCAGCGCGGGTCCTCCTTGCCGACGGCCTCGTCACCGAACTGCTCGCCGTCGGCGATGACGCCGAGGGCCTGCTGGGCACCGTACGGGCCGGTGGCGAGCCGCTCGAGGCGAGCGTGGGCGATCACGTAGGTGTCGGTGATGGGGGCGCCGGCCTCGACGACGACCTCGCCGGCCTGGACCTCCCGCGGCGTGAACGTCGCGGCGATGGCCGACAGCACCTCCGCGTCCGCGAAGCCGCGCAGCAGGGGCAGCTCCGCGAGCGTCTCCGGGATGATGCGCACGTCGTCCGCCCCGTGCTGCGCCACGCCCACCCGGCCCCGCCCGACCCGGTGCGTCAGCCTGCGGTTGACCCGATAGGTGCCGCCGCGCACGTCCACCCAGGGCAACATGCGCAGCAGCCACCGGGAGGTGATGGCCTGCATCTGGGGACGGGTCTTGGTGGTGGTGGCCAGGTTGCGTGCGGCCCGGACGTCCAGGCTCGACCGCGCATCCGTGGAAGGCATGTTCCCTCGCAATCGCCACTTGAGCCTCTCTCACTACCGAACGTATTCATGCGAGTACGATCCGTAGAGTTACCTGATGGCGAGGGAATGCTTACGGCGGTCTAACCGCCGGCGACGTCGCGGATCGCGGCGATGACCAGCTCAGGCTGGAAGGCCTGCACGTAGTGCTCGGCGGTGGTGGCGACCACCAGGCGGCCGCGGCCGGACAGCGTGGCCAGGCGGCGGGCCCGGTCGACCGCGGTGGCGGGCTGCCCTGCGGGGATGATGGCCACGACCGGTCGATCCCCCCATGCCCCCGGCCGTACCGTCGCGCTGACCTGCGCGGCGCTTTCCAGGCTGGACCAGGCCTCGGCCCGCGCGGCATCCATGCTCCTGCCTCCGTAGACCACGGGAGCATGGGCCCGCGCCACGGCGGTGGCCTCGGCCGGCACCAGGGCGTCGCCGGCCAGCCGCAGCAGGCCGGCACGCGCCAGCAGGCCGAAGCCGGTGAACTGGGTCGCGATCAGCGGACGGGACACCGCCAGGGCGTCGTCGGCGGTCTCGTCGGTGACGTCGATCAACACCAGGCCGGCGGTCAGGTCCGGCCAGCGGTCGGCGAAGATCCGCGCGATGGTGCCGCCGTAGGAGTGGGCGGCCAGCACGTACGGGCCGCGTTCCCCGGCCGCGGCGAGCAGGGCGTGCAGCTCCCCTGCGGCCTGCGAGGCCGTACGCGGACCCGGGCCGTCCTCGCTCCAGGCATAGCCGGTCCGGTCGTAAGAGCACACGCGGGAGCCGCCGGAGAGCCGGCGCTGGATGTCGTCCCAGCTCGCGCTCGACTCGGCGAGCCCGGCTTCCAGCACGATCGTGGGCGTGCCGGCTCCCGTGCAGGTGATGTGCAGACGGTGCTCCCCCACGCGGACGAGCCTGCCAGGCGCGGGATGCCGGGTGCCGTCCCCCTGCCGGGCGAGGCTCTCGTAGCCGAACCCCGTAACCACCGCCAGCGCGACCAACGCCGCGAACCACAGGACGACTCTGCGCAACCACCGTGCTCTCACACCATGAATCTAGGAGCGCGATCGCCGCGTTTCCTCGTCCCGGCGAGCGAACCCCGTCTGGGACCAGGACCCCAGACCACATCCGCCGCAAGGAGGAGCCGCGCCGGGGGTAGGGCCTGCCGGTGTCAGGCGCCCAGATCTCGGACCACGTTGTCCAGCCGGTCCGCCAGGTCCTCGAGGACCCGGTCGGTCAGGCCACTGTCCGGGAGGTGGGCCAGGACCTCGTCACGGCGGGCGATGACCAGCCCCTTGTGCGCGTCGTCCACCTCAGCGGCCGGCATGACCAGGCAGTCGCCGCGCACGTAGACCAGCGTGGCGTCGGTGTCCCCCGACTCCAGCAGCCGCCGGACGCACTCACGGTCGATGAGCCGCGTCAGTTCAGGATGGTGCTTCATGCCGTTCTCCTCACCCAGGCGACAGGCCTGAAACCCGGCTCATCCGAACGTCGGGGGCCCGCCGTCGTCACGGGCCCGCCGCACGCCGAACACCACCAGGTACGCGGCCGCGCCCAACGCCACGACGGCCGGCGGGATCGCCAGCGCCGCCTGCCCGGCCAGCAGTGCCCACAGGGCCAGCACCACCCCGGCGAGCAAGGCGAGGGCGGCCGCCAGCAGGCGCATACCGAGGACGTTCGAGGGCGGCGGCGACTTCGGCCAGCGGGCCCGGCCGGCGCCGGCCACACCCGGCACGCCGGTGTCGCTCACCTTCCCCGGGCCACGGGGCGGCGGTTCGCGCAGCACCGGAGCGAAGAACTCGTCGTCCGGGTCGTCGTGTGATTTCTTCATCGGGATCAGTCCAGTTCGCGCAGGAAGGGCGTGACGACGTCGTTCAGCTCCGCCACGAGCGCTTCCAGCGAGGCCTGGGCGTCGTCCAGGTTCGGCAGCCCGTCGGCCCGCGCCCGGGTGGGCGTCGGCAGCCGGTCGGCCGCCAGCGGCACCCGCAGCTCCAGCGTGGTCAGCGCGGTCGGCCGTTCGTACGGCGGCGCCACGTACGCCGGGTCGTCCCCGTTCTGCCGGTGCCAGGTGGACCAGCCGTCGGGCAGCGGGAACGGGGCCGGGACCGCGAGCTCGACCACGGCCAGCGGGCCGCGCGTCTCCTCCGCACGGTGGCAGGTCGCGTCGAGCACGCGGGGGTGACAGCGCACGTAGGCTGATTCGGCCATCGGGCGGGTGGCGACCTCCCACGCGCCCAGCGCGAAGTGCAGCGGGTCCAGCGTGATCCCGCCCGACCCCGGCTCGCCTTCCGCGGCCGTGAAGACGTGCCGCCACTTGCGCAGCTGCTCCCCATAGCGCTCCTGGGTGCCCTCGTGCGCGGCGTCGATCCAGAACGCCTGTGTCCCGGCCATGCGCCTCCCCCGTGCTCGCTCGGTCAGCCCTTGATCTGGATGCGACGGGAGCGGCCCCGCTCGGTCTTGGGCACCCGCAGCGTCAGCACGCCGTCGTGCAGGTCACCGTCGATCTTCTCCGGGTCGGCGTCGGTCGGCAGGATCGTGCGGTAGACGAACTTCCCGGTACGCCGCCGGAGCATGTTCCCCTTGTCCTTCTCCTCCTCGTTGATCTCCCCCGAGATGCACAGCTCATTGCCGTTGACCTCGACGTTGACGTCCTCGCGCTTGAGTCCGGGCAGCTCGGTGCGCACGACGTACGCCTCCGGCGTCTCCTCGGTCTCGGCGAGGGGCCGCCAGCCGGAGATGTCGGTCTCGGCGCTCTGCTCGAACAGCCGCCCCATCTGATCCCACAACTGCTGGAACTCCGTGAAGGGATCCCACGACCGGGCCGGCCAGGCACCGCCCCACGGAACGGGTGCCCGATTTCGCCTCATGGGCAGACCCATCACTCTCACCTCCGTGACCTCAGGAACTGATCGTCCCTGCTTGCTTCATTCATTGCGCCTCTACCCCCGCGACTGCCCGCAAACGACGTGACGCTGCGATTGCATGACGGACTGGCGAACGACGCCCCAACGCTGACATACCCGGCGGCGACCTCCTTACGACCCATGTCAGGACTCGATCAACACCTCTCGTACCGCTCGGCAATTCCGTGCGGCGGGGTGACGCGCCGGGGCCCCGGCCGCCGCCACCCCTCCCACCTGCTCGATTACTGTGAGTGATCACACGTCATTGAGCAGGTGGGAGGGGATCCACCATGGCAGAGGAACCCAGGATCGACGTCGAGATCAACGCCAGGACCATCGAGGGCAGCCTGACCCCGGAGCAGGTCCAGCGGGTGGCGAGCGCGCTCGGCGACCCGGGGGTGTGGTTCGCCACCCCGCCGGCGCCGCGCTCCGGCGCGGGCGAGGCAAGGCCAGACTTCGTGTGGGAGCTCGTGGGCGACCAGCCGCATCGGGGGCACATCGCGACCGGCCGGGCCCACGTCTACCTGGCGGAGGCACACTCCGCGCTGGCCCGGCCGCTGATCTTCGCCGACGGCTTCAACTACGGGCCCAGCGACCTGAACGCGATGTGGCGGCACTTCAACGCCCCGTATGAGAAGGGTGTCCCCGGCCTCCTCGACCAGTTGCGGACGTTGGGCATCGACGTCGTGTTGCTGGGCTTCGACCAGCGGCAGACCTACATTCAGGCCAACGCGGGCGTGGTCGTCGCCTGCGTCCTGCGGGCGCTGGCCGAGCGGCAGGGCGACACCCCGCTGGTGGTCGGCGGGGCCAGCATGGGCGGCCTGGTCACCCGCTACGCGCTGGCCCGCATGGAGAGCGAGCGGATCGACCACCAGACCGACAAGTACTTCTCCTACGACACCCCGCACCTCGGCGCCTGGATTCCGCTGGTGCTCCAGCAACTGGCCTACCTGCACGAGTCGCTGCAGCCGCGGCACGACGGAGCCGGGCAGGCCGAGCTGATCCGCAGCCCGGCGGCGCAGCAGCTGCTGTGGGCCTGGGCCGAGAGCGCGAGCTACTCGGGCCAGGTGACCGCCAGTCCGCTACGGAAGGAGTTCCTGGACGATCTCCGCAGAATCGGGTGGTTCCCGATGCGGCCGTACAAGCTGGGCCTGGCCAACGGGACCGGCGACGGCAGTGGACCGCATCTGAAGCCCGGCACGCCCGTACTCGACCTGGGCGAAGGGCCGCTGCGGCTGGTCGCCAGGATCCAACCCGACATGGGCGAGCTGCGGAACGTCGGCGCGATCGGCTTCGGCGAGCCGGTGTGGACGAGCGCGACCTCGCACGTGGCCGCGTTCGACGGGGCGCCCGGCGGGACTCTGGACGCGTTCGGGCGGGTCGCCGACGCGATGGGGCTGCCCGTCCAGGACCGCTTCCGCGGCACCTGTTTCGTCCCGTCGGTCAGCGCGGTCGCGCTGGCCAGGGATCCGCGCCACTGGCAGGCCGACCTCTACACGGACCTGCGGGAGCTGTCCAAGGACGACACGTTCCTCGACACGTTCTGCTGCGACACCGGCAACCATCCACACGGTGCGGTCTCCAAGGCGCTGGTCGAGTGGTTCGTGGCGCAGCTGGCCGGCTGGTGAGCGGCCCCTGAGGGGGTGCCGGCTCGGCGGAGCCGGCACCCGGCGCCTCAGCGGTTACCTCGGTGCACGACCAGGAGCTGGTCGCGGGTGGCGTTCTTGTCGCGGTAGGCGATGGCGGCCGGCGCCTCGGCGCTGTGGTGCGCGGACAGCCGCTCATCGGGGCTCCAGCTGGAGCCGTCGAAGGAGGCCCACCACAGGCTCTGGTCCGACGCGCCGCGGTGCACGACGTAGAGCCGGTCCTTGTAGGCGGTCAAAGCCGGGCCCTCGGCGGCGAAATGGCCGGGCAGGCGCTGGTCGGCGCTCCAGCTCGAGCCGTCCCAGCGGGTCCACCACAGAGACGTGTCCTCGCCGGCGCCGCGGTGCACACAGTAGAGGTGGCCCCTGTACGCCGCCAGCGCCGGGTTGGACCGGCTGGCGTGGCCGGACAAACGCTGGTCGGCACTCCACTTGGCGCCGTCCCAGACGGTCCACCAAAGGTTGTCGTCGCCGCCGCCCCGGTGGACGCAGTAGAGCTGCCCGTCGTAGGCCGCCAACGCCGGCGCGCTCGCGCTGAAGTGCTTGGGCAGCTTGACGTCCTGGCTCCACTTGGAGCCGTCCCACCGTGTCCACCAAAGATTGTCGTCGCCGCCGCCGCGGTGCACACAGTAAAGCTGCCCGTCGTACGCCGCCAACGCCGGCGCGCTCGCGCTGAAGTGCTTGGGGAAGCGCTGGTCCTCACTCCACCCCTGCTCCGCGTCATAGGCCGTCCACCACAGGGCGGAGTCGGCGTCGTTGCCGCGGTGGGCGACGTACAGCCGGTCCTTGAACTCGGCGACGGCCGGTCCCGATGCCGTGAAATGATCGACGAACCGCTGGTCGTCGCTCCACCCCTCGCCGGGCTCATAGACCGCCCACCACAGCCGGGCGTCGCCGTCGGGCGCGCCACCCAGGCGGACCGGGATGAGCGCGGCGGGCGTGGTCCAGGACGAGACCAGCTTGACGCCGTACGGCTGAGCGATCGAGGTGATCCAGTCGGCCTTGGCCTTGACCGACCGCTCGACGATCGGCGCGAGCCAGCCGCCGAGCACGATGCCCGCGAGCTCACCGATCGCCTTCGAGATCTCGGCGGCGCGCACCCCGCCGTTCTCGTTGAGGTTGATCTCAAAGCCCCACCATCTGGCGACCGGCCAGACGTCGGCGCCGAGGGCACGCAGCTCGCTCTGCACCCGGCGGACGCGGTCCTGGTCCTTGAGATCCAGCTCGGCGATCTGGCGTTCGCTCTCCCCCTTGGCCGCCAGCCATTCGGCCTCGGCGGCCGCACGGTCGGCGAGGTCGTCCTTCTCCAGCAGCTCGATCTCCACGGCCAAGTCGACCGCCGCAGCGGCCACCGGGTCGTCCTGCGCGTGCAGCAGCGGCTCCTCGGCCTCGATGCCGATCTCCTCTGCGATGTCTGCCCTGTCAGCCGTGGTGTCGTCGTCGTTCATTTCATCCCCCCGGGTACGGGCCGCTCCTTTTGGGACGCGCCCGCACGATGCGTACATGCACGAACGTGACACATAGTAACTGTGCGTGTCAGTATGAATACGCTGGGGTTGGACGGTGGGCCAGGTAAAGGTCCTATCCGGGGGGTTTCCTGGCGGCGCCCGCCAGCAGGTGACCGGGCAGGGGCGCCTCGCCGACGAGCAGGCGATCGTCGGGCCGCCGGTCCGTGACCGCCACGAGCGTGGCCACCGCGTGGGTGAGCACCAGGTAGCTGCCCGGAGCCAGCGCGTCCCGCAGGATCTTCACTACGCCCTGTGGGTCGTCGGCGTCCTGGATGAAGTGGAGCATCGACACCAGCAGCCCCCTGGCGTGCGCGGCGACGACCGGGTCGTGGTCGACGGTGCGCGAGGAGCCGGTCGACGGCCTCTCGGTCCGCGGCGAGGTTCTCCTTGCCGCCGAGCATGTAGTCGTACATGCGGGCGAGATTTGGCGTGCTGGGGTCGATGGACACGACGTGATCGTAGAGCCGTCGAGCGGATTTACGGATGCCGCTCCGTGAAGGGCCGCCACCTCCCGAGGTACCGCTCGACGGTGTACTCGGCCGCCTGTGCGTCGGTGAGTTGTGGCCGGTCGGCGGTGACGACCGCGCCCGGGCCGGTGTTGCGGTATTCGGCGAAGCGGGCGTCCTTCCAGGAGAAGCCTCCCATGTCGGTCCAGGGAGCGTCCTGGATGTGGGCGCCCAGCCAGGAGTCGCGGACCACGACCTGGGCGATGGCCTTCGGGTCGTTGCCCGGGTGCCACGGCCGCCCGAGGTAGATCGACTTGTCCGCCACTTGGCCCTCCAGCCGGCTGCCGACGATGAGGAAGCCGTGGGTGTTGGAGTCGCTGGTGCTGGCCGCGGTCACGAAGCCGGCGCCGACCGACTTGATCACGCAGTTGTCGAAGACGGCCGTGCCCCTGCCGTAGATGAAGTCGACGTCGCCCTCGATGTAGCAGTCACGCAGGTAGGCGCGGCTGACGACGTCCCTGTTCGGGGTGTCGGCCTTGTAGGTGTCCTGGTTGCCGAGGAACCTGGTGCCCTTGAAGGCGATCCGGTCGCCGACCGTCCGCACGGCGAGCGCCTGGCTCGGAGCCACCGACTCGTCGTAGGCGTTCTCCAGTGTGACGTCCTCGACCGTGATGTCGCTGCCGAGCACGCTGAAGGTGGGGCTGTCGGCGGAGCCGTACGTGCCGCCGTAGAACTTCTGACCGCCCGCCGGCAGGTTGTAGGTGATGACCACGTCCTCCGCCCGGCCCGTCGCGCCCTTGATGGTGAGGTCGCGGCGGCCCGGCCAGACGCGGACGATCTCCCGGTAGACGCCCGGCTTGACGGTGATCACGGCACCGCGTGGGGCCGCGCCGATCGCCGCCTGGACGCTGCCGAAGTCGCCGCTGCCGTCGAGCGCCACGGTGATCTCCCGCGGGGCCGGCCGCTGCCCGCCGAGCGGCCCGGCGCCGCGCGTGACGAGCGCGGGCACCTGCTCGGCGGGGTCGGGGGTGTAGGCGTAGTACGAGGACGGCTCGAACGCCGGGCCGGCGTTGTCGACACGGCCCCGCGTGCCGCTGAACACGTTGCCCCGCTGCATCACCTGCGAGATCGCGTCCTTGGAGACGATGGGGTCGGGCACCGACTGGAAGTAGCTGTTCTCGACCACTATCCGGCCGCGGCCGCGGATCATCGTCCCGTAGAGGCCGGCGTCCTGAAGGTAGTTGTTGTACAGGTGCGCGGCCTCGGTGTTGTCGATGCTGGGGTTGCGCTGGTAGATGCCGCGGAACCAGTTGTGGTGCAGGGTCACCTTGGTCACCACGTTGGGGGTCCAGCCGATGCCGACGGCCTTGTTGTGGTCGCTGAAGACGTTCCAGGAGACGGTGACGTAGTCGCTGTCCTTACGGATGTCGAGCAGGCCGTCGCCGGTCCTGGTGAAGTGGTTGTGGTCGATCCACACGTGGTGGGCGCCGTCCATCTGGACGCCGTCGTAGTCCTTGCTCTTGCCGTCCCAGTCGCCGGGCACGTAGGAGTCGCGGATGGTCAGGTTGCGGATGATGACGTTGTGCACGTGGTCGAGGATGAACCCGCCGTGGACGATCTCGGCCCCGGCGCCCTCGCCGACGATGCTCTTGTCCGAGGCGACCGCGATCTCCTTGCCGTAGGGCTCTATCCTGATCGAGCCCCTGACCTTGATGACGTACGGCTCCGCCGCCGTGGCGTACCGCTCCAGGTCGGCCTGGTTGTCCACGGTCACGGTCTGGCCGCCCGCACCGCCGGTCGTGCCGTCCACGCCGAGCGCGCTCAGCCCGGCGAACCCGTCGGCCTGCTCGGCGGGCGCGGCATGAGAGGGCACGGCCTCGGCATGGGCGGGCGCGGGCGTCAGGAGTGCGAACGCGGCGAGTGCGGCGAGTGCGAGCCTCATGAGAGCCTCCCCGCTCCGGCGCGGGCCTGGACCAGGCCGGGCACGGCGTGCCCAGGATCGACACGCCCGTGCAGGTGCGGGCGCCGGCCCACGTCGCCGCCGAGATCGGGGTCGTTCGCCGCGTTGTACGCCGCCAAGACGTTCACCGGTCTGCCGTTCACCAGCGTGCCCTCCTCGTGAATCGCGGTCCCGCCCCAGCGGTAGATGATCTTGTCGGCGGTCGTGCCGCCGGGCAGGCGGAAGGTGTTGTTCTGCGCGTAGATGGCGGAGTTGACGCCGACTCCCCACGAGTAGGTGTACTCGGAGCCGGGCGGGACCACGTACGAGTTGTTGTAGACGTGCACCTGCCCATGGCGGACGCGCGGCGCCCGCTGATTGAGCGCGGTCAGCTCGTTGTGGTGCAGGGTGATCCGCAGCTTGCCTGCGTCGTACTGCGGGTTGTCGGTGTTGCCCCAGAGCAGCGACTTGTCGTGCCCGGCGAACCGGCTCCAGGAGATGGTGACCAGGTCGCTGCCCCTGACGACGTCGAGCAGCCCGTCGTGGTGCAGGAAGCGCGCGCCGAAGTACCGCGGCTCGGCCTGGTCCGGGTGGTCGCCGTCGGTGAGCGTCACGTGGTCCACCCAGACGTGCCGGGACCCGGAGATCGAGATGTTGTCGTACTCGGTCTTCCAGTCGCCGCCGCTCCAGCCGGGGAAGCAGTCGTAGGCGTCGTGGACGGCGAGGTTCCTGACGATCACGTTGTCGGCCTTGTCGACGGTCAGCGCCAGGCCGGTGAGCGAGGCGCCGGGGCGGCCGACGAGCGTGGTGTTGGCACCGATACCGATCACCACGTCCTTTCGCTGGTTGGCCGCCGACGCCTTGCGGGCCTCCTCCAGGGGTCCCGAGGCGGGGCCCGTCCAGTGCGCGGGGTCGTAGGCGTCGAGGTAGGACCGCAGGCTGTACTCGGGGACCGCGTAGTCCGCGCAGGTCCGCCCGCCCGCGTCGATGGCGCCCTCGACGTACACGATCTTCGGGGCGTCGCCGGCGACGGCGGCCGCCAGTTCGTCGCGGGTGCGGACGGTCACCGTGTGGCCGGCTGCGGCGCCGCCCGTGGTGCCGCCCTCCGCGGCCGCCCATCCGTCGTCGGGCGCTAGGACCTGTCGGCCCAGCTCCTTCGAGTGCACCGGGCTCAGCACCGTCACGGCGGCCAGGACCGCCGCCGCCACCGGCCCCATCAGCCGTGCCGCTTCTTGTAGCCGGCCTGCGCCTCGGTGAGCTTGGCCGCGAACTGGTCGAGGAAGTCCTTGGCGCTCAGCTCGCCCAGCAGCACCTTCTGGAACAGCGGCTCCGCCCAGGTCTTGGTGATCTCGTTGAACTCCGGCAGGTGGTAGGGCATCTGCACGACCTTGGTGGCCGGGTCGTTGAGCACCCGCTGCGCCTCGGTGATGTGCGCGACCTGCGCTCCTTGCACCTCGGTGTTGGCCGGGATGACGCCGCTCTTCTCGGCGATGTAGCCGTCCATCTCCTTGGCGGCGAAGAACTCCGCCAGCTTGAAAGCGGCCTCCTTGTTCTCACTGGCCGAGAAGACGCCGACGCCGCCGACCGGGTTGGACAGCACCGCCTGGACCCCGGAGTCCGACTTCGGCACCGAGAACGAGGCCACCTTGTCGGGGCCGAGCGCCTTGATGTGGTCCTGGTAGGAGCCCAGGTTGTGCTGCATGACGGCGATGCTGCCGGCGGCGTCGAACTGGGCGACCATCTTGACGTAGTCGTTCTGCAGGTCGCCCTCGGGCGTGTTCTTCTTGTAGAGCCCGGCGTACTTCTCCAGCGCGGTCACGTTCCGCGGGTCGTTGATCGTGGCCTTGCTGGAGGCGTCGAAGAACTCCGTGACGCCGGACTGACCGTAGACGACCTCCAGCATCTGGGCGATGGAGCCGGCGCCGCCGCGGATGGTGAAACCGAACCGGTTCTCCTTCGGCTTGGTCAGCTTGTCCACCACGGTGAAGAACTCCGACCAGGTCTTCGGCGGCTCCAGCCCGGCCTCCTTGAACCAGTCCTTGCGGTACCAGAACGCGCCCGCGTTGGTGGAGATCGGGAAGATGTACGTCTTGCCGTCCGGCACCACGTTCTTGACGGTCGTCACGAGCGCCTCGTTGAACTTGCCCTTCAGCGCCGGGTTGGCGGCGATGCGCTCGTCCACCGGCTCCAGTGCCTTCTGGGCGACGAGGTTGGCCAGCGAGGAGGTGGACACATCGGCCACGTCCGGGGTGCCGCCGCCGGCGATCGCCGTGTCGATCTTCTGCGGGGCCTGCGCGATCGGGATGCCCACGTAGTTGACCTTGATGGTGGGGTTGGCCTTCTCGAACTCGGCGATCGCGTGCTGCCAGATCGGCGTGCGGGCCGGTCCGGCGTTGGTGTCCCAGAAGGTGATCTCGGTCTTGCCACCGGAGCCCGCGTCGGAGCCACATCCGGTCAGCACGGCCACGGCCAGCAGCACCGAAGCCGATGCGGCAGGCACACGTCGTCTCATTGGTTTCTACCTTTCGATGTTCACGGTGAACGCGTCGAAGATCGCCTGACCGGTCCCGCTCCCCGCGGCGAACAGGCCAAGCACCGCGCCGACCCAACGGCCCTGCGTGGCTTGGAAGGGCGCGCCCACTTCGTGCAGGCCCGCTCCGGTGTCGGCCAGGAACGTGACGAGCGCGCCGTTGCCGATCCGCGCGCCGACGGTGACCGGCCTGCCCGCCTCGACGGGCACGGGCTCGGCGTCGCCGCACACCAGGACGGGCCCGTCCGGCGTGCTCTCCAGCCCGACGTAGGCGCAGGTGTGGCCAAGCACAGTCAGGCCCGCCCGCCCTTCACCCTCGAGGGTGAGAGTGGTGGTGACCGTGCAGGGGTCGCCGGGCAGCCGCTGTCCGAGCACGGACGGCCGCTCCCTGAGGTCCTCGGGTCCTGGCACGCAGGCCAGGCGGAGCCGGCCTGCGTGCAGCTCCCACCAGGAAGGGTCGGGATTGGCCTGCCAGCTCCACTGCAGCCCAAGCTCCGGGCCCGAGAAGTCGTCGGAGCTCGCGGGCGCGCTCGGCGTGCCGCCAAGGACCGGCACGGGGCCGCCGGGCACCGGCTCGCCGTCCGCGCCCATGACCGGCCAGCCGCCGTTCCACGCCATGGGCTGCAGGTGGACGACCCGGCCGTAGGGGCCGCGGTCCTGGAAGTGCATGAACCAGTGTTCGCCGGATGGGGTGTCCACCCAGCCGCCCTGGTGCGGGCCGTTGACGTCGGTGCCGCCCTGCTCCAGCACGATGCGGTCCTCGTACGGGCCGAAGATCGACTTTGCCCGGAACACCGACTGCCAGCCCTCCTCCACGCCGCCCGCAGGCGCGAAGATCCAGTAGGTGCCCTCGCGCTTGTACAGCTTGGGCCCCTCCAGCGTCCGGTAGCCCGGCAGCAGGTCGGCGTCGATGATCACGGTGCCCTCGTCGAGCACCTTCCGCGCGTCCGGCGACATGCGGTGCAGCGTGAGCCGGTTGTTCACGCCCGCGCGGCTCCTCGCCCAGCCGTGCACCAGGTACGCCTGCCCGTCGTCGTCCCACAGCGGGCACGGGTCGATGAGCCCAAGTCCCTCCTTGACCACGTGCGGCACGGTCCACGGCCCCCGCGGATCCTCGGCGCTCACCACGCAGATACCCACGTCCGGGTCGCCGTAGAAGATCCAGAACCGGCCGTCCTGGTGGCGCAGCGCCGGCGCCCACACCCCGCAGCCGGGCCGTACGTCGTCGTAGCCGCTGGTCAGGGCATGCCCGGTGATCGTCCAGTTGACCAGGTCGCGCGAGTGCAGGATCGGCAGCCCCGGCACCTTGGTGAAGGTGGAGGCCGTCAGGTAGAAGTCCTCCCCCACCCGGATCACATCGGGGTCGGACCAGTCAGCGTTCAGTACGGGGTTGCGGTACGTCTGGGTCATCCCTTCACCGCTCCGGCGGACATGCCCTGCACGAGGAAGCGCTGGATGAAGCCAAAAACGATGACGACGGGTAGCGCGGCCACGACGCCGCCGGCGGCGAGGGCGCCGAAATCGACGCTGTTCTCGCCGAGGTTGTAGGCCAGGCCCACGGGCACAGTGAATTTCTCCTGATCGTTGATGAACATGAGGGCGAAAAGGAAGTTGTTCCAGCTGTGGATGAAGGCGAACGAGCCCACCGCCACCAGCGCGGGGCGCAGCAGCGGCAGCACGATCGCCAGGAAGCCGCGCAGCCGGGAGCAGCCGTCGACCCAGGCCGCCTGCTCCAGCTCGTACGGGATGTTCCTGATGAAGCCGCTGATGAGGATCAGGGAGAGCGGCAGCTGGAAGACCGTCTCCGCGATGACCAGGCTCCACAGCGAGTTGGTCAGCTTCAGCGTCCGGAAGATCTCGAACAGTGGGATGATCATCAAGGCGCCGGGGATGAACTGCGTGCACAGCATCCCGACCATGAACGCGGCCTTGCCGCGGAAGGAGTAGCGGGCCAAGGCGTACCCGCCGGCCAGCGCCACGATGGTGGTGGCGACCAGGGAGGCGAGGCCGACGAGCAGGCTGTTCTGGAAGAAGATGGCGAACCCCATCCCATTCCAGACCGTGTCGAAGTGCTCGAACGTGATCGGCCACGGGACGATCGCCGTGGACCCCCTCGGCCGGAACGCGAAGACCAGCATCCAGTAGAACGGCACCAGGGTGAACAACAGGTACAGCGCCAGCGGGAGGTAGATCTGCCACCGCGACACCCGTTGCGCGCTCGGTGCCGGCGCTGTCTGGGGCCTGGTCACGGCCGGGCGTTCGGTCACCAAGGTCATGACTTCGCTCCGAACTTGCTCAGCCGCAGGTAGACGATGGAGAAGAAGGTCAGGATCACGAAGGCCACCGTGGTCAGCGCGGTGGCGTAGCCGAAGTCGTGGGACTGGGCGGCGAGCGAGGCCACGTACAGCGGGAGCGTGGTCGTCTGGTGGGCGGGCCCGCCGCCGGTCAACGTGTAGAGCAGGTCGACGTTGTTGAACTCCCACACCGACCGCAGCAGCGTGGACAGGATGATCGCGTCCCTCAGGTGCGGCAGGGTGATGTGTACGAACCTGCGCATCCGGCCCGCGCCGTCCACCGCGGCGGCCTCGTACAGGTCCTTCGACACCGACTGCAAGTCGGCCAAGAGCAGGATCGCGAAGAAGGGCACCCCGCGCCACAACTCGGCCAGCACCGCCGCCCAGAAGACCGTGTCCGGGTTGGCCAGCGGCGCAGCGCCGTACTCGATCAGTCCCATGTCGGCCAGGTAGCGCGACACGCCGGTGAACGGGTTGTAGAGCAGCACCCAGATCGCGGTGGTGAGCACACCGGAGACGGCCCACGGGGAGAAGACCAGCGCCCGCGACAGCGCGCGGCCGACGAAGCTCTCGTTGACGATCAGCGCGAGCACAAGCCCGAGCAGGAACTGCAGCACTACCTCGACGACCACCCACTTGACGCTGAAGCCGAGGCTCTGCCAGAAGATCGGGTCCTCGAACAGCAGCGTGCGGAAGTTGTCGAACCCGGCGAAGCCGTTGTCCCAGGGCTTGGTGACGTTGTAGTGCTGGAGGCTGTAGTAGACCACGCTGCCCATCGGGTACACGAGGAACCCGAGCATCGCGATCAACGACGGGGCGATCAGCACATAGGGCGTCCACCCCCTCCGACGGGGTTTTGAGCGGGGCGGATGCGCCGGGACGACGGCCAACGTGCACGACTCCTTCGTGGGACTGTGGAATGCAATCGGTTGCAGGAAACGTTGGGTTAGCACGAACGCAACGTCAATGGCATGTGAACGCACCTAGCTCCGCCACCAGGGCAAATGCCGAAATTTCGAAATTTTCGGGACCATGGCCTGGCCTTTCACGGGCGGTGCGGAGGAAAGTGGGGGCATGACGGCCGAAGACACGCCCCACCCGTTGCCCAAGCTGGCGGTGATCGCCCGTGAGGCCGGGGTGTCCGTCGCAACCGTTTCCAAGGCGCTCAACGGCAGGTCAGACGTCTCCGCGCATACTCGCCGCCTGGTCGCCGAGGTGCTGGAGCGGCGCGGCTACCCCAGACAGCGCGCCAAGCCGTCGCGCGGCAGCATGGTCGACGTCATGCTGCAGGGCCTGGATTCGCCGTACGCGCTGGCGATCCTAGGCGGTGTGGAGGACGGGGCCTGGCGGCTGGGCGTGGAGCTGGTGGTCTCGGCCGTGGTCGCCCGTACCAAGAACGGCCAGCCGCCGCCCGCCTGGCTGGATCGGATCAGCGCCCGCGACAGCGCGGGGGTGCTGCTCGTACGCACGTCGCCGACCACCACGCAGCGGGCCTGGCTGGCCGACCACGGGATCCCCGCGGTGGTCGTCGACCCGCGCCGCGACCCCCCGCCGGGTATGCCGGTCGTCTGCGCCACGAACCAGACCGGCGCCCGCGCCGCTACCGAGCACCTCATCGGCCTGGGGCACGAGCGGATCGCCATCGTGACCGGCCGCCCCGGCGTGCCGGCCGCCATCGAGCGGCTGGCCGGGTACCGCCAGGCCATGGCCGCGGCCGGGCTGCCGGTGGACCCGCGGTCGGAGGTGTGCGGCTACTTCCAGAAGGACCTCGCCCTGCGAGCCACGAGGGCGATGCTCGCCGAGCTCCCTGAGCCGCCGACCGCCGTCTTCGCCTGCTCCGACGCCATGGCGGTGGGGGTATACCAGGCGTTGGGCGAGCGCGGCCACCGCGTCCCTGACGACGTGAGCGTGGTCGGTTTCGACGACTCGTGGGCGGCCATGCACGCCACGCCCCCGCTGACGACCATCCGCCAGCCCTGGCCCGAGCTGGGCTCCGCCGCCCTGACCGCCCTGCTCTCCGGCGAGCCCGCGGCGCGGACCGAGCTGCCCACGGCGCTCGTCGTCCGGTCGAGCACGGCTCCGGCGTGAAATTTATGGAACTTCCTCGGTGGCCGAGAGGAAGGAGGGCGCTACGTGTCCATGCGAAAGCTCACAGGCGCCGCCCTGGCCGCGGCCACGGCAGTCGCCTGTGGGCCATCGTCACACGTGCAGGCGGCAGCCACACCCGTGGCGGGCGGTGTCTACCAACAGGCCGTCACAAGAGCGGCATGTGCCTGGATGTGGTGGGCGGCTCGAAGGACAACGGTGCGCTGTTACAGCAGTAGGGTTGCACCCCGGCGCCGCCTGGCAGCAGTTCATGCTTGGTATGCGAGACAGCGGGCTCTTCAACGCGGCCAATGAGCGAGATCTTCGACACCCAGATCCGCAAGTACAACCGGCTGGCCGGCTGACGCCTGCCCGCCGCCAAGCACACCCACGAGAAAGAGGGTTGAACCCTGCCGAGCCCAGCCACGGGGAGAGGGTTGGGGGACTGGGCTCGGCGGGGTGGCGTCGGCGGCCGCGACGGCGCGCGCCTGCCTCTGGTACGCCAGACGACCCTTACCTGCCGTCGTGGCCGCGGCCGTGGTCGTCGCGCTGCTGCTGCTTGCCGCCGACCACGGCGAAGGAGGCGGTGGCGACCTTGTTGCCGACCTTGACGCTCACGGTCTTGCTGCCGGGCTTGGTCTTAGCGGGCAGGGTCAGGGTCTTGGTGGCCTGGCCGCCGGAGAGCGCGACGCGGTAGGTCCTGCCCTCAGGGCTCGTCACGGTGGCGGTGCCCGAGGAGACGCCCTTGGCGGTGATCGTCACGGTGTAGGAATCGCCGGCGCGCACGCGGCCGGGGCTGACCGACACCGCGAGGGAGTTCTTCTTGTTCCACCTGTCCCGGGTCTTGGCGCGGTCCGAGTGCGGCGGCTGCGCGGGCGTGATGGTCATCGCCGGTTCCTGGGGCGTGATCGTCATCGTCGGCGCCGGCGTGCGGGAGTCGGCGAGGGCCGCGCCGGAGAAGGGCAGGGCGAGCATGGCCGCGCTGACGAGGGTCACGGTGAGGGGCTTGGAGAAACGCATTTTGGTCTCGAATCCAATCCGGGAGGGACCTGGCCGAACATCTGAATTCAGCCCCGAAGGTCATCCCCACGCCGAACACTCTGCTGATCGAATCTAAGAGCAATCTGCCACGTTCTTTTGAATTGGATTAGCGCAGGCAGGGACCGCGATCTGGGGTTGGTGACCTGCGACACACGATTTCTCTAAGGCGAGTCTCACCTTTTCATCGGATGCACCTTCACACGATCAGGTCCCGACGCCTGACCGTGCCGCCGCCGAGGGCCACGAGCGCCGCGGCGAGCACCCCGAACGCGGCCGAGCCGATGACCGCCCGCTAGATCCGATCTAGCGGCCCTCCTAGCGCCTACCGGGTGACGGCGCGGAAGGGAGGGACCGACCATGAGCCCGTTGCGAGTGGCGGTGATCGTCGGCAGCACCCGGGTCGGCCGTGTCTGCGACACGGTCGGGAACTGGTTCGCCGAGCGCGCCCGCCGCCGCGACGACCTCGCGGTCGAGGTGCTCGACCTGGCCGCATACGCCTTTCCCGCCTGCTATCCGCAGGAGGCCACACCGGACATGCGTGGCTTCGCCGCGGCGATCGGCGAGGCGGAGGCGTTCGTCGTGGTCACCCCGGAGTACAACCGCAGCTTCCCCGCCTCGCTCAAGCAGGCGATCGACTTCGCCTACGACGAGTGGCAGGCCAAGCCGGTCGGGTTCGTGTCCTACGGCTCGGGCTCCGCCGGCCTCTACGCGGTCGAGCAGCTCCGTACGGTCTTCTGTGCCCTGCATGCGGTGACCATGCGCGACTGGGTAGGGCTCGACCTCCTCGGCCAGGGCGTCGACGGATGCGGGCGGCCCCGCGACACCGACGACCGCCTGTGCGCCATCGCCGCCATGCTCGACCAGCTCACCTGGTGGGGCCGGGCGTTGCGGGACGCCCGCCGCGCCCAGCCGTACGCCTCATGAAGGGAACATCATGCGCGATCTAGCGATAGAAACCTCAGGACTGGTCAAAACCTTCGGCACGACCAGAGCCGTCGACGGGCTCGACCTCAAGGTGCCGGCCGGCGCCGTGTACGGCGTGCTCGGCCCCAACGGCGCGGGCAAGACGACCGCGGTGCGCATGCTGGCCACGCTGCTGAAACCGGACGGCGGTCAGGCGAGCGTGTTCGGGCACGACGTGGTGCGCGAGGCGGACGCCGTACGGAGCCGGGTGAGCCTGACCGGCCAGTACGCCTCCGTGGACGAGGAGATGACCGGCGAGGAGAACCTGATCCTGCTCGCCCGTCTGCTCGGTCACCGCAAGCCGGCCGCCAGGGAGCGGGCGGCGCAACTGCTGGAGGCGTTCGGGCTGGCGGAGGCCGGGGGGCGGCAGGTCAAGACGTACTCGGGCGGCATGCGGCGGCGCATCGACATCGCGGCCAGCATCCTCAACACGCCCGACCTGCTCTTCCTCGACGAGCCGACCACCGGGCTGGACCCGCGCAGCCGCAACAACGTCTGGGACATCGTCCGCATCGTCGTGGCCCACGGCACCACAGTGCTGCTGACCACGCAATACCTGGAGGAGGCCGACCGGCTCGCGAGCCGCATCGCGGTCATCGACCACGGCAGGGTCATCGCCGAGGGCACTCCGGGCGAGCTCAAGTCGTCCGTCGGCGCGGGCTCGGTCCACGTACGGCTGCGTGACCCGGCCACCCGCCCCGACGCCGAGCGGGTGCTGGCCGAGACCCTGGACGCGCCCGTCTACCTGGAGTCCGACCCGGTCGCCCTGACCGCGCGCGTCACAGGCAGCGGCAACGAGGCGGAGCAGGCCTCGCGTGCCCTCCACCGGCTGGCCGAGGCCGGCATCGTCGTCGACGACTTCTCCCTCGGCCAGCCCAGCCTGGACGAGGTCTTCCTGGCCCTCACCGACCACCGCGCCACCGAGGAGGCCGCAGCATGAGCACGACAACTGACACCGGCACCACCTACTCCCCCGCGGCCGACGCCCTGGGCACGGTCCTGGCGCCGGGGGCGAGACCGCCGCGGCCGAGCGCCTGGTCGGCGTCGGTCACGTTCGGCTGGCGGGCGATGTTGAAGATCAAGCACGTGCCCGAGCAGCTCTTCGACGTGACGGCGTTCCCCCTGATGATGACGCTGATGTTCACGTACCTGTTCGGCGGCGCGCTGGCCGGGTCACCGACCGAATACCTGCAGTTCCTGCTGCCGGGCATCATGGTGACGAGCGTCGTGATGATCACTATGTACACCGGTGTGGAGGTCAACAAGGACATCGAGAAGGGGGTCTTCGACCGCTTCCGGACCCTGCCGATCTGGCGGCCGTCCACCATGGTCGGTTACCTGCTGGGCGACCTGCTGCGCTACACGATCGCCTCGGTCGTCATCCTGGCGGTCGGGCTGGTGCTGGGCTTCCGCCCGCAGGGCGGGGTCACCGGCGCGGTGGGCGGGATCCTGCTCCTGCTCGCCTTCTCGTTCGCGTTCTCCTGGTTGTGGACCATGTTCGGGCTGCTGATGCGCAGCGAGAAGTCGGTGATGGGGGTCAGCATGCTGGTGCTGATGCCGCTGACCTTCCTGAGCAACGTCTATGTCGATCCGTCCACCATGCCGGGCTGGCTACAGGTGTTCGTGAACGCCAGCCCGATTACCCACCTGGTGAGCGCCGTACGGTCTCTGATGGGCGGCACGCCGGACGCCGGTGAGATCACATGGGTCCTGGTGTCCTCGGGGGTCCTGATCGCAATCTTCGGCACGCTGACCATGCGGCTGTACAACCGCAAGTAAGCCGCGTCTGTGCCCGGTTCCCCCGGGCACAGATGGGTTATGCCAGAGAACAGCTTCGACGAACGGACCGCGCAGACGTACGAAGCCAAGTGGCCCGAACTGTTCGACCCGGCGGTGGTCGATCCGGTGGTGGACTTCCTCGCCGAGCTGGCCGGATCCGGCGCCGCTCTCGAACTCGGCGTCGGCACCGGCCGCATCGCCCTGCCGCTCAGCCGGCGCGGTGTCCCCGTGCACGGGATCGAGCTGTCCCCGGCCATGGCGGCGCGGCTGCGGGCCGCGCCCGGCTCCGAGCGCGTCGGCGTGACGATCGGCGACTTCGCGACCACCAGGGTGAGCGGGCCCTTCAAGGTGGCGTACCTGGTGCGCAACACGATCACCAACCTGACGACACAGGACGAGCAGGTCGAGTGCTTCCGCTCGGTGGCGGCGCAGCTGGAGCCCGGCGGCTGCTTCGTCATCGAGGTGTACGTCCCCGAGCTGCGCCGGCTCCCGCCCGGCCAGACCGTCCACCCGTTCACCGTGACGCCCGAGCACCTGGGTTTCGAGGAGTACGACGTCGCGACGCAGATCGCCTACTCCCATCACTACTGGGTGGTGGACGGTCAGCTCGAGACCCGCTCGACGCCCCATCGCTACGTGTGGCCGGCGGAGCTGGATCTCATGGCGCGGCTGGCCGGGATGACGTTGCACGAGCGCTGGGCCGGCTGGAAACGCGAGCCCTTCACCGGCGAGAGCCGCAGCCACGTATCAGTGTGGCGGAAGACGTGATTCGGTCTCATATCTGATCGGCGATCACCCTGGAACGGGCCCTCCGAGGTTGTTACGGTTTACGCGACCAACGACGATCATCAAGGGGTTTCCCATGACCGAGTCCTCGGCGATGCCGCTGCACATGCGGCGGGTGGAGTTCGACCCGGCTCCGGAGCTGGCGGCGGCACGTGACGAGGAGGGGGTCAAGCGGGTCCCCAGCGTGTACGGCGGCGGGGCGGAGGCCTGGCTCGTGACCCGGTACGCAGATGTACGCGAGGTGCTCGGCGACGCCGAGCGGTTCAAGATCGCACCACAGACCATCGCCCGGCTCCCCGGAGCGCCGGAGCTGACCAAGGAGCAGCTCGCCAAGATCAACGCGGGCAACCTGATCGGCGCGGACCCGCCCGAGCACACGCGGCTGCGGCGCATGCTGACCCCCGAGTTCACGATCCGGCGCATGCGCCGTCTGGAGCCGCGGATCAAGCGCATCATCGACGACCACCTGGACGCGATGGAGGCCGCCGGGTCCCCGGCCGACCTGGTGTCGTCGTTCGCGCTGCCGATCCCGTCGCTGGTGATCTGCGAGCTGCTCGGCGTCCCGTACGAGGAGCGCGAGGGCTTCCAATACCGCTCCAGCAGGATGCTCGACATGACCGTGCCCGCCGAGGAGCGGGTGGGGCTGCAGTTCCAGGCGCGCGCTTACATGGAGGACCTGGTCCGGCGCATCCAGGCGGACCCGGGTGAGGACCTGCTCGGCATGCTGGTCCGCGAGCACGGCGACGACCTGACGACCGACGAGCTCATCGGCATCGGGAGCCTGCTGCTGTTCGCCGGGCACGAGACCACCTCCAACATGCTCTCCCTGGGCACGCTGGCGCTGCTGCGCCATCCCGAGCAACTGGAGCTGCTGAAGAAGGAGCCCGAGCGGATCGACGGCGCGGTGGAGGAGCTGCTGCGCTGGCTCAGCATCGTGAACTCGGGCACCACCAAGGTCGCCACGACCGATGTCGAGCTCGGCGGGAAGAAGATCGCGGCCGGCGACCTGGTGATCTGCGCTCTGTCCGCCGCCAACCGCGACCCTGGGCTCATGGCCGACGCGGACCAGTTCGACCTCGTACGCGGCCTGCCCGGCCACGTGGCCTTCGGTCACGGCGTCCACCACTGCCTGGGGGCCCCGCTCGCCCGCATGGAGCTGAAGATCGCCTTCCCGGCGCTGTTCCGGCGTTTCCCCGGGTTGCGCCCGACAGAGAACACACCGCAGTTCCGCTCGTCCAGCATCGTCTACGGCCTGTCCTCCCTGGAGGTCGCCTGGTAGTGGATGCGCCGGTGGCTCTGCCGGTGGCATTGTCAGTGGCGGCGGGTAGCGTGAACAACCGTCATGCCTATCGACGCCGCCACACACGAGCTCATCGGCAGGGACCACCCTGCCGCGTTGCTGCGTGCCGAGATCACCCGGCTCATCGGTAGCCACGGCGGCCTGGTGCTGGTCACCGGCGAGGCGGGCATCGGCAAGACCACGCTCGTCACGAGCGCGGCGCGCGAGGCCAGGCGGCAGGGCGCGCTGGTGGTGGGCGGCGCGTGCTGGGACTCCGGCAGCGCGCCGGGCTACTGGCCGTGGACCCAGGTCATCCGGGCCCTGCGCCGCGGGACCGAGCCGGAGGAGTGGGCCGCGGCGCAGGCGGCAGCGGGCGGCAGCCTGGCCGCCCTCCTCGGCGAAGCCTCGATGCCGGACGGTGACCAGGCTCGGCAGGGGCAGTCCCCCTTCCTCTCGGTCACCCCGGGCGGGGACGAGGTTCCCGACACCTTCAGGCTCTACGACGCCGTCACCTCCGCCCTGGTCGCGCTCGCGCAGCGCCGCCCGGTCGTCATCGTCATCGACGACCTGCACGTGGCCGACCCCGCCTCGCTGCGGCTGCTGGAGTTCGCGGCCCAGCAGACCTGGTTCGAGCGGCTGCTGCTGATCGGCACCTACCGCGACGCCGAGGTGGAGCCGGTCGACCACCCGCTGCGCGACCTGCTGTCACCGCTCGTCGCCAAGGCCACCACCATCACACTGACCGGCCTCGACGAGGCGGGGGTCGCGGCGCTCATGGCCCGCACCGCCGGCCAGGAGCCACCGCCTGACCTGGTCGCCGAGGTCCATCTGCGCACGGGCGGCAATCCGTTCTTCGTCGAGCAGACCGCGCGGTTGTGGCGCAGCGGCGGCTCGGCCACTGCCGTCGCGCCCGGCATCCGCGACGCGCTGCTGCGCCGCCTCTCCCTGTTGCCGCGGCCGGTCGCCGAGTTGCTGCCGGCGGCGGCCGTGCTGGGGCGCGAGTTCCACCGGCAGGTGCTGGCCGCGACCGTGGCGGCGCCGGTCGCGCATGTGGACCGGCTGCTGGAGCTGGCCGTGGTGGCCAGGCTCGTGGTGACCAAGGGCGGCGGCGCGTTCGCCTTCGCCCACGACCTGGTCCGCGAGACCCTCTACGACTCATTGGCCGACCCACGCGACCTGCACGCCGCAGTGGTCACCGCCCTCGATCGCGCACCCGGCCTCGCGGACTCCTCCGGCCTGGCGGGCAGGATCCTGCCGAGCGACCTGGCCAGGCACGCTCACCTGGCGGGTGACCGCATCGACCCCGGCCGGGCGACGGGCCTGCTGCTCGCCGCGGCCCGGGACGCGCGGGGCCGGATGGCGGGCGAGGAGCAGCTGGGCCACCTGCGGCGGGCATACGAGGTGAGCGCCGCCGCCGATCCCCGCACCCACGCGATCGTCGCACTCGAGCTCGGCAAGGAGCTGCACCACACGGGCGCAGGCGACGAGGCACAGCGCCTCTTCGAGCAGGCCGCCGCCATCGCCGACGACCTCGACGACGCCGAGCTGCCCGCCCGCGTCGCCCTGACCCTCCGCTCCCACTACGGCCGCGACAAGGCCCTCGACCGGCTGAGACAGGCCCACGCCAGACTGGTCGGCGGCCCGGCGCCGGACGACCGGCTCGCGCTCGACCTGGTCGTCCGCCTCGCTCAGCTGGCCAGGCAGGGAGGCGACGACGACGCGCTGGCGTTCAGCCTGTGGGCGCACCACGACATCATCTGGGGCCCGGGCACCGCCGCCGAACGCGTGGCGCTGACCGGCGAGCTGGTCACCCTCGCCCGCCGCACCTCGGACCCCGAGCTGGAGCACTTCGCCAGGGCGCTGCGCTGGGTGGCCATGATCGAGCAGGGCGAGCCCCGCTACCTCGACCACTTCCACGACTACGCTGCCAAGGGCCGCCGCACCGAGCAACCGCACTTCGTCATGACCGCGGCGATCGACGAAAGCATCATCGCGGCCCTCGCCGGCCGCTTCGCCGAAGCCGAGACACTGCTGTCGGACGTCCACCTGGACACTCACCACGGCCACATGGTCTACATGCTGCGGCACCACCGCTGGGCGATGTCGTGGCTACAAGGCCGGCTCGAGGAGCAGGAGGAGATGCTCAACGAGCTCAGAGGCAGCAGCCACCCGTGCCCAGGGTTGCTGGAGGCGCTGACGGCGCTGCAGAGCGGCGACGTCGAACTCGCCCTGCACCACCTGGCCGACGGCGAGCCCCGCGACCGCATGTCCCAACCGCTGTGGCTGCGCCTGCAGGCCGAGCTGGCGGTGGCCACCCAGGACCCGGAGCTGTGCGCCGCGGCCCGAGCCGCGCTGTCCCCGCACCGCGGGCAATGGGCGGTGGCGCTGCTGGGCTGGGACATCAGCGGGCCTTACGACCTGTGGCTCGGCATGGTGGACGCGGCGGAGGGCCGCTGGGACGCGGCCGTCGACGATCTCACCGCCGCTTACCGCTCCGCCGACCGCATGCAGGCCCGGCCATGGTCGGTCCTGGCCCGGGCGCACCTGGCCGAGACGCTGCTCACCCGCGCGTCGCCCGGCGACGCGGAAGCGGCGAAAACCCTCCTGGACGGCGTCCGCCGGGACGCGGCCGAGCTGGGCATGCCGCACGTGCTGGAGTCCGTACGCCCGGCGCGGCAGCCCCAGCCGCCGTGGAACGGCCCGCACGTCGCCGGCCAGGACAACGCGCCGGGCTTGCTCGGAAACGCCTGGACACCCCTGCCGGTCCGGCCGAGAAGCCCGGCCCAGCACGCGCCGAGCGCAGAATTCCGGCGGGACGGGGCAGTCTGGTCGCTGGTCTTCGCCGGCCGAGCCGCACACATGCCGGACGCGAAAGGCCTACGCGACCTGCACACCCTCCTCAGCCGCCCGGGCGAGGACGTGCCCGCCGTACGCCTGCTGGACCCGGAAGGCGGCGAGCTCGTCGCGGCCGCCCGCCGGATGGGCGGCGACGACGTGCTCGACGAGGAGGCCAAGACCCGCTACCGGCGTCGCCTGACCCAGCTGGACGAGGAGATCGACCGGGCCGTGGAGCGGGGCGACGACGTGCGGGCGGCCGAGTTCGACCGGGAGCGGGCGGCGCTGCTGGAGGAGCTGCGGGCGGCGGCGGGCCTCGGCGGCCGTACCCGCCGCCTGGGAGATGAAGCCGAGCGGGCCCGCAAGACGGTCACGGCCAGGATCCGCGACGTGCTCCGCAAACTCGATCACACTCACCCCGAGCTGGCCGCCCACCTGCGCGCCTCCATCTCCACCGGGTCGACGTGCCGCTACCAGCCGGAGGACGAGACCGCCTGGCGCCTCTGAGCGCCCAGCGCCACGTGTCACGTGTCACGTGTCACGTGTCACGTGTCATGGCACGGGATGTCGTGAAGATGGAACATCCATCGACTGCCATGGGCTCATGGTTTACGGGCCACTCCGCACACGGCGCTCACCACGGTGGCCGGACCGTCCCAGCGGTCCGGCTCAGGCCGCCACTCCGGTGTGGGCACCACGCCGGGCTCCACCAGCTCCAGGCCGGTGAAAAAGCCGGCAATCCGCTCCGGACTGCGCAGCTGGTAGGTGTTGGCGGCGCTCTTGTTGTACGCGGAGACCGCCTCGATCAGGGCCGGGTTGGTGTTCGTGCCGTCGCTCAACACCAGATAGCTTCTGGCGGCGAGGGGCTCCAGCAGCCGGTCGACGATGCCCTGCGGATCGTCATCGTCGGTCAGCTGCCCTGCGATGCTCAGCATCATGAGCGCGATCGGCCGGGAGAAGTCCAGCGTCCTGGCCGCCTGCCCCAAAATGAGGTCGGGACGGCGGACATCGGCGTCGATGTAGTCCGTGGCGCCTTCTGACGTGCTGGTCAGCAGGGCCCGGGCGTGCGCCAGCACGATCGGATCGTTGTCCACGTAAACCACGCGCGATTCTGGCGCGAGGCCCTGTGCGACCTCGTGCGTGTTGTTCGCCGTGGGCAGCCCGGTGCCGATATCCAGGAATTGCCGGATCCCGGCCTCCTGCACCAGGTAGCGCACGGCACGGATGAGGAATTCGCGCTGCAGCCGGGCGACCATCGCGAAGTCGGGAAACAACCGCAGCAGGGTCTGGCCGGCCTCGCGGTCCACCTGGAAGTGATCTTTGCCGCCGAGCAGGAAGTCCCAGACCCTCGCGGAGTGCGGCACGGCGGTGTCGACGCGGGCCCAAGCCGACGCGGCAGCGTTGCTGTCACTCACAATGAAACATCATTCCATGGCAATGGTCCCGAATGGCGGCTTAGCACCGCATTGGCGCCACTTGACGTACCGTGCCCACCAAGACCAAGCCCGCCACCAAGACCGTGCCCGTCAAGGTCGGCAACAAGGTCGCCACCGCCTCCTTTACCGTCGTCGACGGCAAGCAGAACCAGCGCGACGACCGCCGTCACGACGGCCGGTGAAGATCGACCGCAGGACCCGGCCCGCCGTGCACCGACCCCATGGATCCCTCCTTCACGTACCCGCCGTACGCCTGCTGGCCCCGGAAGGCGGCGAGCGCCTCGTGGCGGCCCGCCGAATAGGCGGCGATGACACGTTGGATGACTAGGCCACAACCCGCTACCGCCACCGCCTGACCCAGCTGGACGAGGAAATCGACCGGGCCGTGGGGCTGGGCGACGACAGGCGGGCGGCCGGCCAGAATCCGCGACGTCCTGCGCAAACTCGACCACGCCCACCCCGCACTGGCCGCCCACCTGCGCGCGTCGGTTTCTACGCGATCCACCTGCCACTACCAACCGCATCAAGAGATCACATGGCGCTTCAAAGGCAGGCTTTTGCTGCCCAAGCTGAATCTAGGCGAGGTCGACACCACGGTTACCTAATGCTTACCAACGACCACTCAACGTATGCATTTCCCTTGACGGCCGCTGAGATGCCCTACAGGCTCGTGGATGCAAGGATCCGCAAGCCAACGACACAGGAGACGGTCATGGCGCTAGTGTTCTATGGCAAGGACCCGGACAATCCGGGCAACAATTGCCCAGCGGTCTTCCGGGACCCTTCCACTGGCGACTTCTACTTCCAGGGGGAGACCGTGGCAGATCCCGAGACCCTCACATGGATTGCAGCGAAAAGCCCCATCCTGGACACCGAGTCAGTCGTGCGTCTCCCCGAGCGCATGATCCAGATCATCATGGAGGCATGTCTTGGCAGACTTCAGCGAACTTCTGGCGAGGTGTGAGCGCACAGCCTTCAAGCTGGAGATGCGCGACCAGTACATGACTGGCGATCCAGGCTATTTGGCCTGGGAGGCGGGCGACCTCGGCAGAGCAGTACAGCTGTATTCCGACTGGACTGCCACCGCTAGGTCGGCGGTGAATCGCGGAGTGGCCATGCGCCGCGTGCGTATCGTCTCTGAGCCGGTGAGCGCCTACATCATCTTCGAGCACGCGGTGACACCCGGGGTGAATCTCGCCGCTGGTGAGGGGATTCGCTGGCTGCCCCGACGTCTGGCCTCGGATCTGCTGCTTCCGGGAAACGACGTATGGATCTTCGACGACCGGCTGGTCCAGTTCTGCCATTTCGCCGGCGACGGGTCCTGGGTGGCCAACGACGAGAACGACTCTCCGGCCGTCGTGAAGCAATGCGCCGGCGCCTTTGCCGCGGCATGGGATCGGGCTGCGGATCACAGGGAGTATCACGTCTAGCATCGCTCGGATCCGGTCCTCATGGCTTCCACGCCACACTCCAGCTCAAGTGCCCAGGCGGCTCGGCAGGCGCTTGCGAGGAGGCTGCGCGAGCTACGGCTCGACGCGCATCTGACCTCGCGGGCGCTGTCGGCCGCGGCGGGGTGGCACGAGGCGAAGACGTCTCGCATCGAGCACGGCAAAAAGCAGCCGTCGGAAAGTGACATAGCGACTTGGGCGCACGTGTGCGGCGTCCCGAGGCTGGTACCTGAGCTGGTCGCGGAACTGCGGGCCGTCGACCTGGCCTGGCTGGATTGGCGTCGCGCGGAGAAAACCGGCCTGGCGCACCTGAATGTGGCCGTCAGGGAGCTCTACGAGCGCACGAGGCTGTATCGCTCGTATTGCCAAGACGTGATTCCCGGACTTCTCCAGACTGAGGCGTACACCACGGCGACACTGTCGGCCATCCGTGACGGACGTCGTGTGCCCGTAGACGACGTGGCCGACGCTGTCGCCGAGCGCATGGCCCGCCAGCACATCTTGCGCGCGCCGGGACACCGTTTCGTCTTCATTCTCGAAGCAGCCGCCCTGTCTTATCGGCGTGGCGGGCCGGGGGTCATGGCGGAGCAGCTCAGCCACCTCCTGGAGGCGATGTCGCTGCCTTCGGTCGTTCTCGGGATCATCCCTCCTGACGTGGAACGCGCGGGACGATGGCCCGTCGAGAACTTCTACATGTTCGACGACGAGCAAGCGAACGTCGAGCTCGTCTCAGGCTTTCTCACGATCAGGCAGCCACGGGAAGTCACGCTCTATGCGGAGACCTTCGTCGGCCTCTACGACGCGGCGGTGTTCGGACGGCAGGCACGGGCTCTTATCGAGCGTGCCAAGCACGCGATGGGCTAATGCTCGCAAACATCCGCAAGCTTCTGGAGCTCTGACTACACCCGCATCTACCGTCTAAGCATGGCGCTCACACACGCTCAACGTCACCGTCTGATGCTGAGCCAGTCATTGCAGTGCTATGCCTCGGGCAGGGCGGACCGGTGACGACCTTCCCGCCGCTCCACACAATCCGGCGCAGGCCGGGCGTCCTGCCATAGTGCTGCCGCCATGCCCTGCCTGCGCCATTCCGCCACCAAATGACAACCCCTGCGGAGAAGCGCTGTGACAACGACCAAGAGTTACCCGGGCTGGGAGATCATGGACGGCGCCGGAGGCGGCTACATCGCCTTCCGTACGGTCCTGGTGCCCGATCACAGCGGACTCTCCAACGTGCGTTGCGGCGCCACCCTTTCTGAGCTCTCTGAGCACTTGGAGCAGGAGACTGGCCGCCAGAAGCGGCCGCCCAGGCGACTGCGTGGCGCGGCGTGAAGCGCTCGAGAAAGTCGATCCTGCCTCGCCCGATCCACTATGCAGTCATACGGTCACGATGAGTGCTTCTTAAGGCAAAGGAGAACCCCGACGTGGGCAAGCATGAGGACCCCAAGAGTCCCAAAGACCAGCCGTTCAAGGCCGACCCCAGCAGGGCAACGCCCGATGGCCACAGAGAGTCGGGCGGCAAGCATGCGGACGACAAAGGCAAGGACGGCAAGAAGTAGTGGATGAGGCCATCGCAAAGCGTGTCGATCGCCTGGTCGAGTACATTCGTGGTTTCGAGGACATCCAGAGCTTCGTCACCGAGGCCATTCGTGCGGTCCCTCGTCACCGGTTCATCCCCGATGTGGCGCTGGCGACGCCCGGCGATCCCGATCAGGCATTCGTCATCGATCGGGATACAGATCCCGACTCCTGGTGGGACACGGTCTACTCCCCGAATCCCATCGTTACCCAACTCGACGACGGCGGCAGCGACATCAGGGCCGGGGTGGGCGCGTACACGTCCTCCTCGTCCGCACCCAGTACGGTCGCGCATCTGCTGCAACTCCTCGACCCTGAGCCGGACGACCGGGTTCTGGAGGTGGGGACCGGCACGGGCTGGACGGCCGGGTTGCTCGCTCACCTGGTCGGCCCGCACGGCAGCGTGACGTCGATTGAGATAGACGAGGTTGTGGGCGAGCAGGCCGCGAAGAATCTTGCCCAGACCGGCGTGCAGGCGCATATGGTCATCGGCGACGGCGCGGACGGGTGCCCCCAGCGGGCGCCGTACGATCGTGTGCACGTCACCTGTGGTATCCGCACCCTCCCCTACGCGTGGGTCGAGCAGTGCCGGCCGGGAGGGGTCATCGTAGCGCCCTATAGCCCTGGCTTCGGCGATCACGTGCTGCGACTGGTGGCGCTGCCGGATGGCACTGCGATCGGGCGGTTCCCCGGCTATGCCGCCTACATGATGATGCGGTTGCAGCGGCCTGCTTCAGCTGCCCCTGACGACGGCAGCGGTCGGCGCCACCCCACCCAGGTGCATCCGCGCACCATCGGGCTCGCGCCACCCGGCGCAGACTTGGCCATGGCGGCTGTCACCGACCTGTACGCGCACATCAGCCGGGAGGAGAACAGGTTCCTGACATACGTGCTGGATCCGGCCGATCCCGGTCAGTGGGCGGTGGCCGTCCATGAGCGGGGTAATCCGGAGCACACGGTCTACCAGATGGGCGAGCGTCCCCTGTGGGAGGAGGTGTGCGATGCCTACTTCCGGTGGGTCGGCTGGGGCGAGCCCGGACGGGACCGGTTCGGGATGACGGTGACCCCCGAAGAGCAGCGCGTTTGGCTGGACACACCCGATCAGGTGCTCAATCGCGGGTAATGCGGGTGCCGATGTCCTCGCCTTGGCAGATCGCGCTCATCGCGCCCACCTCGGCGACGTCGAAGACGTGCATGAGGAGCCCTTGCTCGTTGGCCAGGACGAAAGCGCTCTGATCCATGACCCTGACCCCTGCGTCCAGCGCCTCCCGATAGGTGAGAGTGGTGAAGCGTTTGGCGTCGGGATCGCGGTTCGGGTCGCGGTCGTAGACGCCGTCCACGCCGCGCTTGGCGACCAGTAGCGCGTCGGCTTCCAACTCCAGCGCCCGCTGGACCGCCGGGTAGTCGGTGGTGACGTACGGCTGCCCGATGCCGCCTGCCAGCAGCACGATCAGTCCGCGCCGCAGGTGCCGGTCGGCGCGCAAGCGGATGAATGGCTCGGCGACGCTCTGCATCGGCACCGCCGTCATCACCCGCACGTCCGACTCGGAGCGTGCCGTCAGGACCCCGCGCAACATCAGCGCGTTCATCACCGTGCCGAGCATGCCGATGTTGTCGGCCTCGGCTCGTCCGATGCCCCATCCTTCGGCCATCCGGCCCCGGAAGTAGTTTCCGCCGCCGATCACCACGGCGAGCTCGACTCCGAGTGCGTGGACCGACAGCAGCTCATCCGCCAACTGCGCGAGACTCGCCGGATCCGCGCCCCAGCCCGAAGGCCCAGCCAGCGCCTCGCCGCTGAGCTTGACCACGACACGTGAATAGCGGCTCACGATCTCCAGCCCTCCGTCGGGGCCGCGCGGGCGGCGACCCGACCAGCGTAACGGGGGACCAACACGCACCCTGCTCTACGCCGTCCGCCGGCACGCTCCGCCGCACTCTTCCAACTCGCCACCGAACTCCTCGCAGCCCTGCTCACCCACATGCTCGGCATCCACATCGACGTCGCCGTCGCCTGGCAACGCGCCGGCAGCGGCGACTGGATGACCTACGCCGCCGACGTGAGCCGCCGATCCACGAAGGACACCGCACAGTGATCCCAGCACACCAGCAGGCCGTCATCCTCATCACCGGGATCCAGGCGGCCGGGAAGTCGACCATCGCGCAGTGGCTGGCTCAACGGCTGCCTCGTTCGGTGCATGTCCGAGGTGACCTGTTCCGGCGCATGGTGATCAATGGGCGGGCGGACATGACTCCCGACCCTTCCGAGGAGGCGGTGCGGCAGCTGCGTCTGCGCCACCGATTGACAGCAGGCGACCTGCAATGATCGAGGAACGGCGACCGGTTGACGTACACGCGAGGCCGAGCTCGCGCCTCCGTCCCCGGGCCCGCTGCCGCTTCGCGGTGGATCGAGGACGTACGAGGTGATCAGGGCGGGACGAGGTCTGGAGGCTGGCGCATGTGACGCTAGCCCTTGGGGGAGGTCATACTCAAGTCTGCCTTGATCGGTCACGGGTAAGGTCGTGAAGCCCGACTCGGGGGCCGCTCCGTGTGGCGCGAGAGCATCGCAACTCCACAGGCACCGGATTGCGGTCAAGGCTTGCGATGATCGGGATCCTTGTGTGAACCTGTTGAGCAGATCTAGCAGAAATTGCGGCCATAGGGTGGGAAATGCCTGATTCCCCAGAAGGGGCGGAACAACCGGCATCGTCACAACGCCCTTGGTGGCGTAGGCCAGCCGTCATCACTGCGATCTCGACGGGACTCGTTGCGGTTCTGGCGGGCTGGGTTCAGACGGGCGGACTCAGTTTTTTCGCCGCACTGTTCGAAAGTCGCGAACCGCTGGTAGAGGTTCGCATTAAGAAGCAGCCGTTAGATGGTGGTTGCTCGCCGTACTATCTCGCAGATGTGTCGCCGAAGGACGCGCTTGATGCGGTTCGGAAAAAGCTCCAGAAGCTGCCGTCCGACACATCGATAGCTAAGCGATACGCCTATGCGGAGCAGGCGTTGATCGAGTCCGGCGCCAAACTGGGGACTGACCGCGAGGGCATAGAGTTGACCGTCACAGGTAAGGATTCAAATGCCGTAGTGCTGCATGAACTCAAACCCATTATCAAGATGAATAAGTCCGATCTTGGTGGCGGGTCCGTTATTGAGTTACGTGACGAGGATCCCGAGGGCTGCGGTGCGGGAATCCCGCAGCGGTACTTTCAATTCAATCCGGACAATCCCGTAGCGACGCCGGTGCCGGACGCGTCCGGCAAGGTCACTCCGTTCCCCTACATGGTAAACAATGAAGAGCCGGAAGTGATCGTTCTGCACGGCAACAGTTCGGATGGCTCGACGGTAATAGCCTGGGAAGCGATGCTCCACTGGACCGGAGGTGACAAGTCGGGAGATATCAAGATTGACAATAAAGGCGAACCCTTCTATGCCATCGGAGCCACGGTGCCGACCCACTACATTGATGTCCAAACGCTGAAGTTGACCCCGGCCAACTTCTGAGCGCTCGCGGGCCGTGACGTACGCTTTGCCGCCTGTTGGGTAGGGGCGGAGGATGAAACGAACCATCTGTGATCAGCCTGGAGACGCTTTGTGTCGACGGGGTCGTGATGACCGAAGCTGTGCAGCAACGGCGTCTCACATGATCGCACGGGGACGAGCTGGATCTGCGGGAGAGGCTCATTCTTCTTGGATCCGCCGCCGTGCTTACCACTCATCCGGAACCCCATCGCCCGGATGAGGGGGAACCCGCCGGGGCGAAGATCGCCGCGGCCTGACGGGTCCCGTCAGCCGACGGCGTGGGCGCGGGTCATTGTCTGCGTGACACAGTCCGCGCCCGAACCCGAAGGCCCGGCCAGCAGTTCACCGCTGAGCTTGACCACGACCCGTGAATACCGGCTCGCGATCCTCAGCCCTCCGTCGGCCGCACGGGCGGCGACCCTGCCAAGGGTAACCGCAGGCGCAGGGTGAGCATGGCTCAGCCCAGGACTGCGCCGATCGCCGTCATGATGGGGATGGACAGGACCGTAGTGATGAGGACGGCGCTGCGGGCCAGGCGCCGGCCCGTGTCGTAGTTCACCGCGTACACGTAGATGTTCTGCGCCGTGGGCAGCGCGGCGAACAACGTGGCGGCCAGCAACGCGCTGTCGTCGAGGCCTAGGACGAAGCGGGCGGTCAGGTACGCGATCGCGGGCTGGACGACCGCTTTCAGCGCGACCACGAGACCGATGTCCCAGCCGAGGCCGCCGCTCTTTTCCGTGGGCGCGCGCTGGGAGCCGTACAGGCTGAGGCCGTAGGCGAGCAGGGCGACGGGGATGGCCGCGCCGCCGAGCAGCTCGATCGGGCGCATGACCGTGACGGGGATGGAAAGGCCGGTCAGGGCGCAGGCCAGGCCCAGGAGGGAGGCCACCGTGAGGGGGTTGCGGAGCGGGAGCAGGAGGGCCGAGCGGATCGACCTTGCACCCTTGTCGAGGATCAGGAAGGAGATCGGGGTGATGACGATCAGCTGGAAGAGGAGGATGGGCGCGACCAGGGCGCCGTCGCCCAGCACGTAGATGGAGATGGGGACGCCGAGGTTGCCGGCGTTGACGTACGACGAGGCCAGCGCGCCGATCGTGGTCTCGCGGCGGTCCCTGCGCCAGAGCAGCTTTGCCACCAGCACGTAGGCGAGCTGCACGCACGCCACCGCCACGACCTCGGTCAGCAACACCGGGGAGAGGAGCGTGGCCAGGTCGGCGCGGGAGACCGTGGCGAACATCAGTGCCGGTGTCGCGACGAAGAAGGCCAGCCGGGACAGGACCAGCTCGTCGCTGGCACGCAGTAAGCCGCAGGCGCCGACGAGGTAGCCGAGCACGGCAACGGACACCAGGGCGGCGAACGCCGCGACAACCCCCGACACGCTGAACTGACCTCCGAAAATCGGACGTTAAGGAGCGTATCGGGTTGCCCTGGTGCGGGTTACGCTGCGTCCATGCGTGTAGTGGTCATCGGCGCCAGCGGTCATATCGGCACTTATCTGGTCCCAAGGCTCGTCGAAGCAGGTCATGACGTGGTCGCGGTGAGCAGGGGCAAGCGGGACCCCTACAGCCCGCACGGGGCGTGGCAGCGGGTCACCACCGTCACGGCCGACCGGGACGCGGAGGATGCCGACGGGACGTTCGGGCGGCGGATCGTCGAGTTGGAGGGCGACGTCGTCATCGACCTCATCTGCTTCGAGGAGGACAGCGCGCGGCACCTCGCCGAGGCGCTCCACGGGCGGGTGCGGCAGTTCCTGCACTGCGGGACGATCTGGACGCACGGGCCGAGCGCGCAGGTGCCGACGACCGAGGATCGGCCGAAGGCACCGCTCGGGGACTATGGCCGGAAGAAGGCCGCCATCGAGGCGTATCTGCTGGAGCGGGCCCATCGGGATGGCTTCCCCGTGACGATCATTCATCCGGGGCACATCACCGGCCCTGGATGGGTGCCGGTCAATCCTGCCGGGAACGTCAATCCCGCCGTCTTCCAGACGCTGGCGGACGGGGAAGAGCTGGCGCTGCCGAACTTCGGCCTGGAGACCGTGCAGCACGTGCACGCCGATGACGTGGCGCGCATCTTCATGGACGCGATGGCCAGTCCGTCCGTGGCCGTGGGCGAGAGCTTCCACTCGGTCGCCTCGAGCGCGCTGACGCTGCGCGGGTACGCCGAAGCGGTGGCCGGGTGGTTCGGGCGGGAGGCGCGGCTGACGTACCTGCCGTGGGAGCAGTGGCGGACCACGGTGTCCGAGTTCGACGCGCAGGTCACGCTCGACCACATCTCCTACAGCCCGCACTGCAGCATGGAGAAGGCCGAGCGGCTGCTGGGCCACCGGCCGCGCTACACGCCGCTCGAGGCCATCTCCGAGGCCGTGAACTGGCTGGCCAGATCGGGCGTCATCAGCACCTGAAGCTGACCGGAAGCTGACCGGAAGGGGTGCGAGCGTGCGGAAGGCCATGGCTCCTCTGCTCGTCACGATCCTCGCCGTCTTCTCCGCGCAGCAGCTGCTCACGCCGGTGCTGGCGCCGCTGGCGCGGGAGCTGGCTCTGACGGAGACGCAGCTCGGGCTGGTGATCACGATTTCCGCGGCCACCCTGACCGTGGCCAGCCCGATGTGGGGGCGGGCCATGCGGAGGATGCGGTTGCGTACGGTGCTGCTGAGCGGGCTCGGGCTTGCGAGCGCCGGCCTGATCGGGTTCGCCGTGGCCGTCACTCTCGGGCTGGAAGAAGTGGTGCCGCCGCCGGTCACGTTCGCCTTGATGATCGCCACTCGTAGCCTTCTGTTCGGCTTCGGGCTTGCCGCGTTGCCTGTCGCCGCCCTCACCGTGGCGGGGCTCGTCACGACTGGAGAGGCCGATCGGACCAGGGTCACCGGGCTGGTCGGTGCGGCGCAGGGGCTGTCGCTGGTCGTCGGGCCCGCGGGTGGCGGCGTGCTGGCCGTGGCGTCGCTGCTGCTGCCCCTCTACGTGTCGCCGGCGATCTGTCTGCTGCTCGCGGTCTGGGTGCTGGTGGCCGTACGGCGTGAGCCTGCCAGAGCGCCCCAAGGCGTCGAGGGTCCCCGGCCGCGGTTGTGGGATGCGCGGTTGTGGCCGTTGTTCGCGATCGGCTTCTGCGTTTTCCTCTCGCTCGGGCTCGTGCAGGTGATCCTGGGGTTCCTGATCGCCGACCGCCTGCATGTGGATCCGCAGGCCACGGCGGGCGGCGTGGGCCTGGCGCTCGCCGTGGCGGGCATCGTGATCGTCGGCGTGCAGGGAGCGCTCGTGCCGGCACTGGGGTGGCGGGCGCTCCGGCTGATCCGGGTGGGGGCGCCCATCGCAGTGGCCGCGTTCGGACTGCTCGCCGTCGCCCACAGCCTGTGGCTGATCACCGTGGCGTTCGGGCTGCTCGGCGTGGGGCTGGGGCTCGCCATGCCGGGCGTCGCGGCGGCGCCGGGCCTGCTCGTCGGGCCCGAGGGGCAGAGCTCGATCTCCGGGTTGGTCAACGCCGTCATCGGGTCGACGTTCGTGGTGGGGCCGCTGTTGTCCACCGCCCTGTACGAGATCACCCCGGTTGCCCCGGTCCTGGCCGCGTTCGTCGCGGCAACGACGGCCGTGGCACTGGCGTGGTTGTCACCGGCTGCCCGCCATGCCAAGGCCGCGGCCGAGGCCGTCGCCGCACCGTGACCGTCACCCGGTCAGCGCGCCGAACTCCACGAGCGCTCGCGGCGTCCCGAGTCTCATATGTCGAGAGCGATCGTCTTATTCAATAAGACGTCCTCTAGAGTCTCCCGGCATGACACCTTGGGAGATGGCCGCGGTGCTGGCGGCCGGCGTGGCGGGCGGGGCCATCAACACCGTGGTGGGGTCCGGATCGTTGATCACGTTCCCCACACTGCTGGCCGTCGGCCTGCCTCCGATCACCGCCAACGTCTCCAACAACATCGGCCTCGTCTCCGGCGGCTTCACCGGCGTCATGGGCTACCGGCCCGAGCTGAAGGGCCAGCGCGAGCGCCTGCTCAAGCTGGCCCCCGCTTCGGCCATCGGCTCACTGATCGGCGGCTTCCTGCTGCTCAACCTGCCCGAGAGCAGCTTCAACCTGATCGTGAGCGTGCTGATCGCGATTTCCTGCACGCTGGTCCTGATCCAGCCCAGGCTCAGCCGCCTGCTCAACGCGCCGGAGCTCAACCCCGCGTCGAGCTCCGGTGCGCACGGCGGGCCGTGGCTGTGGCTGGGCACGCTGGCGGCCGGCATGTTCGGCGGCTACTTCGGCGCGGGGCAGGGCATCCTGCTTCTCGGCGTGATGGGCATCCTCCTCGCCGATGACCTGCAGCGGTTGAACGCGGCGAAGAACGTGCTCGTGCTGCTGGTGAACTCGGTGGCCGCCGTGCTGTATGCGGTGGTGGCCGACGTGGACTGGCTCGCGGTGCTGCTGGTGGCGCTGGGCTCGATGGCGGGCGGCTTTCTCGGGGCCAGGGTCGGGCGGAGACTGCCACAGCCGGTCCTACGCGGTGTGATCGTCTGCATCGGCGTCGTGGCGATCGTGAAACTCCTCACAGACTAGAGAGCTTGCGGCATAAATGAAAATCGTTACCATTGTCGGCTATGCGCCCCGATCGTCGTGCCTTCCTTTCCGCCGCCGCCATCGTCCTCGCCGGATGTGCCGTCCCATCTGAATCCGGGACCGTGTCGTCTCAGCCCAGAAGGGGTGGAAGGTTGCGGGCGGCGTTCGCGGGCGGCGGGGCCCAAGAGAGCCTGGATCCGCACCTGGCCAACCTGTTCCTGGAGGCGTCACGGTCCAAGGCGATGTTCGACAAGCTCGCCGACTACGGGACCGACGTGTCGATCGTGCCGCGCCTGGCGAGTGGGTGGGAGGCGGACAAGAAGCTCAGCACGTGGCGGATCACGCTGCGCGAGGCCGCCTTCCACGACGGCCGGCCGGTGCGGGCGGCCGACGTGCTCCACAGCTACGCCCGCATCGCCGACGAGAAGCGCACCTTCCGCGCCAAGGCCAACCTCGCCCTGATCGACCTGAAGAACAGCCGCGCGATCGGCGACCGCACGGTGGAGTTCGCGCTGAAGCGCCCCTACGCCGAGTTCCCCAACGTGCTGGCGGCCTTCGGCGCCTACATCGTGCCTGAGGGTGCTGACGAGTTCAGCAAGCCCGTCGGGTCGGGGCCGTTCGTGTTCGGCTCGTTCCAGCCTGGCCGGTCGCTGCTGCTCAAGAGGAACCCGAACTACTGGGACGGGCCGCCGTACCTGGACGAGCTCGAATACCTGATCGCCAACGAGGAGTCCGCCCGGGTGAACGCCGTGCTCGGCGGGCAGGCCGACTACGCGCACGACCTGGCCCCGGCCACGGCCCGCACTCACCAGGGCGGCGGCCGGATGGCGATCACCCGGTTGAGCAACAGCGGCATGCAGGCGTTCGCGATGAAGGTGGACCGGCCGCCCTTCAACGACCCCCAGCTGCGGCAGGCCATGTTCCTGCTGGCCGACCGCGAGCAGATGATCGACAGCGTGCTGGCGGGCGCCGGGCAGGTGGGTAACGACCTGTTCGGCAAGGACTACCAGTACTACGCGGCCGGCATCCCGCAGCGCACCCCCGACCTCGAGCAGGCCAAGTGGCTGATCGACAAGGCCGGGGCGAAGGGCATGAAGGTGCGGCTCGACACCTCGGCGGCGGCCAGCGGTTTCCTGGAGGCGGCCAGCGTCTTCGCCGACCAGGCCAGGCAGGCCGGGCTCGATATGACGGCCGCCACCGGCAACAAGGACACCTACTGGGCCGACGTGCTGAACAAGGGCGTCATCTGCTGCTACCGCTCCGGGGCGATGCCCATCGAGACGCACATCTCGCAGCGGCTGCTCACCGGCTCCACCACGAACGCCACCAAATGGGCCCGCCCCGAGTTCGACGCGCTCTACGACCAGGCCGTCGCCAGCCCCGACGAGAACAAGCGCGGCGAGATCTACCTGGAGATGCAGCGCACGCTGCATGCCGAGGGCGGCTTCCTCATCTGGGGCTTCGCCGACTGGCTGCTCGGCACCTCTCCGCGGGTGCGCGGGATCGCCAACGCCCCTGCGAACACCCTCGACTGGGCCCGCTTCGACAAGGTATGGCTGGCTTGAGTCTGGCCCGCTACGCGCTGCGGCGGCTGCTGCTCGGCGTGGCACAGGTGGTGGCAGTGGCCACGCTGGTGTTCGTGCTGACCGAGGCGCTGCCCGGCGACGCCGCCGTCGTGCTGGCCGGGGACATCCCGGACGAGGAACGCATCGCCCAGATCAGGCACGCCCTGGAGTTGGACCGTCCGGCGGCCGAGCGGTGGGCGGGCTGGCTGGCCGGGCTGGCACGTGGAGACCTCGGCGTCTCGCTCGTCTCCGGGCGCCCGGTGCCCGGCGTGCTCGCCGACGGCCTGCCGCCGACTCTGGTGCTGGCCGGCCTCACGCTGCTGCTGCTCGTGCCGATCTCGGTGGCCGTGGGCGTGACGGCGGCGGTACGTCAAGGCGGGCCGCTGGACCGGGTGCTGACGACGGTGACCGTCGGCCTGTATTCGATCCCGGAGTTCGCGCTGGGTGTGGTGCTGGTGGCGGTGTTCGCGGTGCGGCTCGGCTGGTTCCCGCCGACGGCGGTCGGCGCGCCGCCCAACCTGCTCCAGCAGCCCGCGCTGCTGGTGTTGCCGGTCGCGGTGCTGCTGGCCAGGCCGGTCTGCTCGATCAGCCGGCTGGTACGCGCGGGCATGATCGACGCGCTCGGCTCCGGGTACGCGGCGCACGCCCGCCGGCTGGGGCTGCCGCGCCGGCGGGTGATCCTGACGCACGCGTTGCCGAACGCCCTGGCCCCGGGCGTGCAGCAGCTGGCCAGGACCACGGACTGGCTGCTCGGCGGGGTGATCGTGGTGGAGTCGGTGTTCGTGATCCCGGGCCTCGGCACGTTGCTGAACGACTCGGTGGCGGCCAGGGACATTCCGGTCATCCAGGCGCTCTGCGTGGTGTTCGCGACGACGACCGTGGTGGTCAATCTGATGGCGGATCTGGCGGCGTACCGGCTGGCGCCGAAGGCTTTCGCATGAGGCGCAGCGTGGGGGTCGTGCTGCTGGCCGTGCCGCTGGTGCTGGCGCTCGCCGGGCCATGGCTGGCGGGTGCGCCCGAGCCGCGCGGCGTCTCCTTCGCCGCCGTCCCCCCGCTCGGCACGGACTTCGTCGGGCGCGACGTGTGGGAGCAGGTGCTGCTCGGCGGGCGTTCGGTGGTGACGGTGGCGGTGCTGGCGACGGCGCTCGCGTACGCGGCCGGGGTGCCGCTCGGGATGGCGGCGGCCCTGGCCGGGCGGCGGTGGGTGGACGAGTTGCTGATGCGCCCGCTCGACCTGCTGCTCGCGGTCCCGTCGCTGCTGCTGCTCATCATGCTGGCGGGGCTGTTCTCGCCGGGGCCCGCCGTGCTGGTCGGGATCGTGGCGCTGATCGGGATGCCCGAGGTGGTGCGGATCTCCAGGGCGGCGGCCCTGGAAGCGGCGAGCAGCACGGCGATGGAGGCGCTGCGCCTGCAGGGCGAGACGTGGTGGCGCCGGGCCATCGGGTACGCCGGCCGGTCCATGCTCACCACGCTGCTGGCCGACGTCGGGGTCCGGCTGGTCGGCGCACTGTATTTGGTGGCCTCGGCGAGCTTCCTCGGCGTCGGTCTCGCGCCGGACGCCGCCGATTGGGCGGTGATGGTGGACCGCAACCGTACCGGGATGTTCCTGCAGCCGTGGGCGGTGCTGGTGCCCGCACTGCTGATCGTCGCCCTGTCGGTGGGGCTGAACCTGACGTTCGACCGGGCGAGGAGGCGGTGATGCTGCGGGTTTCCGGGCTGCGGGCCGAGGTGGACGGGCACGTCCTGGTGGACGGTGTGTCCTTCGAGCTGGCCGCGGGCGAGGTGCTGGCGCTGGTCGGCGCCTCGGGCAGCGGCAAGACCACCACAGGGCTGGCGCTGCTGGGCGAGCACGCGCCCGGGGTGCGGATCACCGGCGAGGTCCGCCTCGCCGGCACTGCGGCCTACGTCCCGCAACATCCGTCCAGCGTGCTGAACCCGGTGCGGCGGGTGGGCAGCGTCCTGTGGGAGGTCGCACGGTGGCAGGTCGCGCGGGCCGCCGACGGGAGGCGACAGCAGGCCGATGGAGCACAGGGCTGGACACGGCGGCGTCAGCAGGCCGGCGGAGCACAGGGCTGGACACGGCGGCGGCTGGCGCAGGCCGCTGATGAGCGGGTGGTGGAGGCGGCGCGGCGGGCCCGGCTGCCGGTGGAACTGCTCGGCCGCTACCCGCACCAACTCTCCGGCGGCCAGCAGCAACGGGTCGTGCTGGCCCAGGCGTTGTTGCCGGACCCGGCCCTGATCGTCGCCGACGAGCCGACGACCGGCCAGGACGGCCTCCTCAGGTCCGAGGTCATCGAGGAGTTCCGCCGGCTGCGTGCGCAGGGCATCGCCCTGGTCCTGCTCAGCCACGACCTGTCCATGGTGCGCACGCTGGCCGACCGGGTGGCGGTGATGCACGCGGGCCGCGTCGTCGAGTCGGGACCGGCCGCCTCCGTCCTGGACACACCACGACACGACTACACCCGGCGCCTGCTCGCCGCCCGCCCGGAACCCCGGGCCGCAACCGGCGCTGGTGACGTACTGCTCGAGGTGCGGGATCTCGTGGCGGCGCACCGGGGCGGCCCGCCCGTGCTCGCGGGGGTGAGCATGAGCGTCCCGGCCGGGGCCTGCCTGGCCGTCGTGGGCAGGTCGGGCAGCGGCAAGACCACGCTCGCCCGCTGCGTCGCGGGCCTGCACCGGCCGGCCTCCGGCACGATCGCCTTGGGCGGTCGCCCGCTCCCCGGCCACCTGGCCAGGCGCGCTCGTGACGTCCAGTACGTCTTCCAGGACGCCAGAGCCTCGTTCGACCCGTACCGCGCCGTGTCCGCCCAGGTCACCAGGACGGCGGTGCGGCTACGCGGCGCCACCACGCAGGAGGCCACGGCGCAGGCCGGCAGTCTGCTGGAGCGCGTCGGCCTCGGCGAGCAGACGGCCGGACGCCGCCCGTCGGCGTTGTCGGGCGGCGAGTTGCAGCGCGCCGCGCTGGCCCGCGCCCTGCTCGCCGGCCCGCGCGTGCTCGTCTGCGACGAAATCACCTCCGGCCTGGACGCGCTCGTCCAGGCCGCCATCCTCGACCTGCTCGACGAGCTGCGTCGCGACCTCGGCCTGACGCTGCTGCTCATCAGTCATGACATGGACGTGGTCGCCAGACTGGCGGACCGCGTCGCCACGCTCGACGACGGCCGGCTCACATGGGACGAAAGATCATGAACCCTTACGTCATCCAGCCCGCCTTGCCTCGCCACCTCGACGGCGCGCGGCAGGTCATGCTGGACACCTTCTACCGCGACTTCGGCTACGGCTACCAGCCTCAATGGCATGGGGACGTGATCGACCTGGAGGGCACGTACCTCCTGCCGTGCCGGCACACACTCCTCGTGGCCCTGCACGGCGACGAAGTGGTCGGCACCACGGCCGTGCGCGCGCAGGGGCCGAAGAGTCCGCCCCACCCGGAGTGGCTGGCCAGGCTCTACCCGGACGGCACGACGGCGCAGCTTTTCCGGGTGTACGTGGCCCCCGCCCATCGCCGGCACGGCCTGGCCCGCGACCTGGTCCACCAGGCCTGCCGCTTCGTCGCGGAGTGCGGCGACTACCGGTCGATCTACCTGCACACCGACACCCGGGTGCCGGGGGCGGAGGCGTTCTGGCGCTCGCTGGCCGAGCCGGTCTTCGACGACCGCGACGGAGATCCCGAGCACCTCCAGACGCTCCATTTCGAGCTTCCACTGCGGCGAGCAGCAGGAGCGGCCTGAGCAGCAGCCCGGTCCTTTCGATCCAGCCGGCACCACCTCCGGTAGCCTGCGTAGCTTGGTAACGACGGGACTTCCGCGACAGAAGGGACGGGCACGTGCTCGACGATGCCGGCCTTCAGGCGCTCCGGGAGGCGGCGCGCCTGTCACCGGACAACCTCCCTCTCCGACGGCACCTCGCCGAGCAGCTCCTGGCCAAGGGTTACCTGGCCGACGCCGAGGCCGAGTTCCGCGCCGCGCTCGTGCTCGCGCCCAAGGACGCGGATATCACGGCGGGTCTGGCCGAGGCGTTCGTACGGCAGAGCGCGTACGGTGCGGCTCTGTCGGCGCTGGAGCCGTTCCTGGCCTCGCCCGGCTATCCGCCGCGGCTGGGAATCATCGCCGCGCGGGCCCTGCTCGGCGAGGGTGAGACGGGTAAGGCGGCCTATCGCTACTACGAGGCGATCTCCAGGGATCCGTCGGTCGCCGACCCGGAGCTGGCCGAGCGGCTGACCGTCGCGACCACGGGACTTTCCTCCCCGCCCCCGCCCCCGGCCGCCGCACCGCCGGACTCCTCGGAGGAGGAGGTGGAGCGGTCGAAGCTCACCTTCGCGGACGTGGCAGGAATGGAGGCGGTCAAGGAAGCGCTGCGGGTCAAGCTGCTGCTCCCGATCCAGCAGCCGGAGCTCTTCGCCGCGTACGGCAAGCGCGCCGGCGGCGGCGTCCTGCTGTACGGCCCGCCGGGCTCAGGCAAGACACACCTGGCCAGGGCCGCCGCAGGCGAGCTCGGCGCGGCGTTCGTCAACGTCGGCCTGGCTGACATCCTGGATATGTACGTCGGCTCCAGCGAGCGCAACCTGCGTGCCACGTTTGACCTGGCCCGCCGCAACCGCCCGTGCGTGTTGTTCTTCGACGAGGTCGACGCGCTGGCCGCCCGCCGCTCCGACATGCGCCAGGCGCACACCAGGCAGCTGGTCAACCAGTTCCTGGCCGAGCTCGACGGCGTGGACCAGCACGCCAACGAAGGCGTCCTGGTGCTGGCGGCCACGAACGCGCCTTGGTACATCGACGTGGCCTTCCGCCGCCCTGGCCGGTTCGACCAGATGGTGTTCGTGCCGCCGCCGGACGCCGCCGCCCGCGCGGCCATCCTGCGCATCCTCTGCCGGGACAAGCCGCTGGCCGAGATGGACTTCGACGCGGTGGCGCGGGCCACCGAGCACCTGGTCGGCGCGGACCTGAAGGGCGTGGTGGACCGGGCGGTGGAGGTCAAGCTCCAGCAGTCGATCAGCGCGGGCCGCCCCATCCCGATGTCGACCGCCGACCTGCTGGCCGCCGCCAAGGGCGCCAAGCCCACGGCGGTACGCGAGTGGCTGGCCACGGCCCGCAACTACGTCCTGCACGCCAACGAATCCGGCGCCTGGGACGAGCTGATGCCGTGGATCAAGGCCAAACGGTGAAGGTCGACGACGCGATCGGCCGCGCGAGGACCCTGCTGCGGCTGCGCCGACCGGCCGACGCCGAACGGGAGCTGCGCGGCGTGCTCGCCGTCGAGCCGCAGCAGGACATGGCGCACTGCCTGCTGGCCCTCGCCCTGGTCCGCCAGGGCAAGGCGGCCGAGGCGGTGGCCACGGCGCAGGAGGCGGTGCGGCTGGCCCCCGGCCACTGGTATCCGCACTACATAGCGGGCCAGGTGTATTACCGCATCGGCCTGGCCGACCCGGCGATCGCCGCCGCCGAGGCGTCCCTGGCGCAGTCCCCTGAGCAGGCGTCGGCTTGGGAGCTGCTGACCCGCGCCCACATGATCAAGGGCCAGTGGCGTCGGATGGCGGAGACGGCCCAGCGCGGGCTGGCCATCGATCCTGAGGTGCCGGACCTGGTGAGCCTGCTGTCGATGGCCCACACCAAGCTGGGCGAGGCCGGGCCGGCGAGGGCCGCCGCCGCGCAGGCCGTACGGCTGGACCCGGAGAGCGCGACCGCGCACCTGGCGGCCGGCCGGGCGGCGCTGGCCTTCGGCGATCCCCGGGCGGCCGCCGACTCCTTCCGCGAGGTGCTCCGCCTCGACCCCGGCTTCGGCCCGGCCAGGGACCTCCTGGTGAAGGCGCTCAAGCAGCGCAACCCGCTCCAGCGCCTGCTCTCGAACCTGCGGCGCCGCTACCGCGGAGGCTGGCGGCTGGTGTTCCTGCTGCCCGTGGTCCCGCCGCTGATCGCCGTCTTCGTGCTCATCGCGCTGCTGCACTGGGCGGCGTGGGTCGGCGAGTCGGTGACCGTGGTGCGGCTGGCCCGCGCCAGGGCCACCAGGCTGTTGTTCGAGGGCGTCGAAGCCCGCGTGGCCATCGCGTGCTGCGCTCTGGTGCTCGCCGGGGCCGGGGTGCTCGCCCTTGGCATCGCGCTCGGCCAGGAGGCCGTCGGCACGGCAGGCGCAGCGGTCATGGCTCTGGTCACCGCTGTGCAGGAGACCACCCACACCAGCTCGCCGCGCGGGCGCGCGGTCCTCTACGGCTGGACCGGCCTGCTGGTGGTGGCCGCCGGCACGGCGGTGATCGCCGGTGCGCCGGCCGTCGCGCTGCTGAGCACGTACGCCGGGCTGGGCACGATCTGGGTGGCGGCCGGCGTACGGCGTTTCTTCCTGGACGGCGCCGTGTAGCGCTCAGCCGCCTGGGACTTCCTCGGCGCCAACCCCTCCCCCCGCCTGCTGCGCACCGTCATGTCGGCGCTACGCGAGGACAACGAGATCGACGTGGCCCGGTTGCTGGGACTGATGAAGGCGATGAGGGCGTGAGCGTCAACGTACTGCGAACCGACGGCGCCTGGTGGGTCGGGCGCGACGGCCTGGCCTACGCCGTGGACACGGCCGTGGCAGGCGCTACCAGGGGCGGATCATCGTGGGCCGCGACCTGACGACGGCGACGATGGGCTGAGCCGACGTGTCCGGAGCGGGCCGGACATTCACGCTCTGTGACAGGCGCTGACGCACAGGAGCATGCCAAACTAATATTGCATTCCCCCATCTTCAGGAGATTCTGTGAAGAGGCCTGCGAGGAAATCATCGCCACTCGTGCTGGATCCCGTCCTGATCATCGGCACCGCTCTGTCGGTCCTGCTCGGCGTGATCTTCTACGTCCGTGAGGACACCGCCCAGGGACTGGCGCTCGTGGCCGGTCTCATCGGCGGCGTGATCACGTTACAGGTGCAGACTCTGCTCAAGGAGAAACGCAGGGTCGATCACGAGACCACCGTGGGCCAACTGGTCTCCACGATCGAGAAGATCCCATGGCTTCCCGACCTGATGGTGCCCATGCTCCGTGCGGCCAAGCACGTGGAGCGCGAATACCCCAACACTCCGGCCGTCGACGCTTGCCGGGCTGCGTTCGAGGAGTGCCTGCGCACTCTCACCGACCTGGAGCGGGGCCACTTCCGTACGCCCTACGGCGACAACGCGGTGTTCCAGCGCCTGATCGACCAGACGGAACACACCATGTGCGCCACCAGCGTGCCCTCGGTGGATCTCACCTGGTGGCGCGAGCCGGTCGGCAGGCAATACTGGCAGGCACAGCTCAATGCGCTGAAGCGGGGCGTGAAGATCCGCAGGGTGTTCATCTACCGTGAGTGGAGCGACGAGCTCGACGAACTGGCGCGCGAGCAGATCGCCGCCGGAGTTCGGGTGCGCCGGGTGCATGTCGACCGGCTCCCCACCGCGATGCGGGTGATCAGCGCCCTGTGGGACGGCTCGTGCGGCCACGAGCTCAGCTACACCGCCGCGGGCGAGGCCGTCTACGACACGTTCACGGTCTCGCCTCCTGATCTCGAACGGCTGATGACGCAGTTCGAGATGATCGAGAGGAGCGCCGTGGAGCTGGACGATCCGCGGACGTCGGACTCCGTGTCCTGAGCCCTTCGGTGGTCAGCACGGCGAGCGCGACCCACAGCAGTGCGAACGCCGCCCACCTGGCCGCCGGCATGACCTCACGGAACACGAGGATCCCGATCAGGAACTGCACGACCGGCTCGAGGAATTGCAGCATGCCGACCAGGCTGAGCGGGATCCTCGTGGTCGCCGCGCCGAACAGCAGCATCGGCGCCATCATGACGAACCCGGAGCCGACGCCAAGGAGTGTGTTGGCCACGGATATGTGCCCGAACGTAGCCTGGCCGGACGCTTGGAGCACGACCGTGTAGATCGCGGCGAAGGGGAACAGCACCGCCGTCTCCACCATCAGCCCTTCGACGGCCCCGACGCCGACCCGCTTCTTGATCAGACCGTACGCGCCGAAGGTGGCGGCCAGAGTGAGCGCGATCCAGGGGAACCCGCCGTACGCGACCGTGAGAACGGCCACGGCGGCGGCGCCCAGCCCGATCGCCGCCCATTGCCCGGCCCGCAGCCGCTCCCCGAGGAGCGCCACTCCAAGCGTGACGCTGACCAACGGGGTGATGAAGTAGCCGAGCGCGGCGTCGACGACGTGGCCATTCATCGTGGCCCAGATGAACAACGCCCAATTGACGGACGTCAGGAGGCCCGCGAAGGCGAGCAGCGCCAGGTCTCGCGGCCGGCGCACGATCGCCGCCACCTGGCGACGGCGGCCCAGCGCGAGCACCAGGATCCCAACCGCGACCGGCGACCAGAGCACGCGCAGCGCCAGGATCTCCACCGCGCCCGTGGGCTCGACCAGCGGCCAGTAGAGCGCCGACAACCCCCAGAGCAGGTACGCCGCCACGCCGAACAGGACGCCTTGGCGAGCAACGGACATCCGTCAACAGTACGCGCTCGCTCGCCGAGGACGCGCCCGGCCTTGTGCCCGCCGAACACTCGGAATGTATGCGGCACGTACCCGTCTGGTATGTGAATTGTCAGGGCCGTTTCTAACGTTTCCGATGATCCCCAAACGCCAGATGAAAGGCGGTTCGCGTGAGAATCGGAAAGCTGAGCGACTGGCTGCTCTCCAAGGTGGTCCCGGAGCACTCGGCCCAGGCGGCGTGTCCGTGCTGGTACGAGGGCAACTCTTGCCTGGTCCGCAAGTGCTGCACCTGGGGCGCCTCGTGCGGCACCGGCGAGTCGTGCGGCCCCTGGCACTGCAACTGCTGCTGACGGCCGCATAGATGACCATGCTCGCGTGGACGGCCGGTCTCCTCACGGTCGCCGGGCTCCTGCTCGCGCTCCTGCTCCTGCGACGCCGGCTCGCCGTCGTCGTGGTGTCCGGCCTCAGCATGGAGCCGACCTTCCACGCGGGCGACCGGCTCCTGGTCAGGCGGACGCGGCTGACCCGGATCTCCGTCGGGGACGTCGTCGTGTTCGAGACGCCCGACTGGCTGGGCATCGGCGAGCCGCCGCCGCCCGAACGGCGCTGGATGGTCAAACGCGTGGTGGCGCTGCCTGGCGACCCGGTCCCGGACTCGGTCCAGGCCGTGGTGCCGGAGCACCGGGTGGCGCCGGACCGGCTGGTCGTCCTGGGTGACAACCCGTCGGCCAGCTTCGACTCACGGCAGTGCGGCTTCATTGACGCCGGCACCCTGCTGGGAGTGGCGCTCCGCCGTCTGCATTAGTGGAGGAAGCTGCGTGGAGTACGTCGCCCTGGGCTGCCGCAGTCTGGTGGCCCTGCTGTTCCTCGTGTCGGCGGCGAGCAAGCTGCGCGGCAGGAGCGCATACGCCGATTTCCTGGCCGCGACTCGCAGGCTCGCACCGCCGTGGCCGCCGGTCCGCGTGGCGGCCGCGGCCGTGGTGGCCGCCGAGCTCGCGATCGTGGTGCTCGTCGCCGTGCCCGGCACCGTACAGGCGGGATTCGCCCTGGCACTGGGCCTGCTCGCGGCGTTCACCTGCGCGATCGCGGCCGCGCTGCGGCGGGCCGAGCGCACCCCGTGTGCGTGCTTCGGCGCCTCCGACCGGCCACTCGGCCGCGGCCACCTGGCACGCAACCTCATCCTCATGGCCGTGTCCGCCCTGGGACTCCTCACGTACGCGCCCGTGACCGGGGACGTGGCGGCCATGCTGACCGCCGTCGCCGCCGGAGCGGTCGCCGCGATCGTGGTGGCCCTCGGCGACGACCTGATCGACCTGTTCAGCCCGACTGCCTGACCTGGAGGTCAGCCATGCCTTATATCGTCACGCTCGTCATCCTGCTGGGCGTGCTCTGCCTGTTGAATCTGGCGCTGACCGTCGGCGTGATCCGCCGGCTGCGCAAGCACTCCGAGGCCCTCGCGGCCCGCTCCGACGACGGGCACGGGCGGCAGGCGATCCTGCGCGAGGGCGCGGTCGCGCCGCCGTACGACACCATCGCCACAGACGGAGCCGCCGTCTCACGGGACCTGATCACGGAGCCGGTCCTGGTGGGCGTCTTCTCTCCCGGCTGCGACGCCTGCCACAAGGCGATGCCGGACTTCCTCGCCTCGGCCGAGCGCTTCCCCGGGGGGCCGCAGCAGGTCCTCGCCGTGATCGTCGATGAGAAGGGAGAGTCGGGGCCGCTGCGGACGGAGCTGGAGCCGGTGGCCCGGGTGGTGGTCGAGGACATGGGCGGGCCGGTCACGTCGGCGCTGCAGGTGCAGGCGTTCCCCGTCTTCGCGATCGTGGGCGGCGGTGGCCGGATCATGGCCAGCGGGCTGCGGTTGAACCAGGTCTTCTCGTTCGCCCGGGCATAACGGCCGTGACCTCGCAGACCATCTTCCCGGAGAGCGCCGCACCCGTGGCGGACGTGCGGATGAAGGCCAGCCCGGCGGCGCTCGCCCGCGCGCTGGGGCTGGCCTGGCAGGCGGGCCGGTGGCACGTGCTCGCGTACGCGATGCTGGCCCTGCTCGAAGCGGCCGTGCCCGTGGCCGCCGCCTGGCTGACCAAGTCGGCGCTGGACGTGATCGCGCACCGGACGGCCGGCTCGTCCGCGCTGGTGGCGGTGGGCGCGGGGCTGGCGGTGGCGGGCGTGGCGGCCATCACGCTCCCGCACGTCTCCGGCTACCTGCGCCAAGAGCTGCAGCGCCGCACCGGCCGTCTGGCTCAGGACCGGCTCTTCGCCGGCGTGGAGCGCCTGGCCGGCCTGGCCAAGTTCGAGGACCCCGCGTTCCTGGACCGGATGAGCCTGGCTCACACGTCAGGCGGCGCCGCCCCGAGCGCCGTGGTCTCGGGGGCGCTGGCGGTCTGCCGCGGGTTCGTCACGGTGCTGGGTTTCCTCGGCTCGCTGCTGGTCATCAGCCCGCTGCTGGCAGGCGCGGTCCTGGTGGCGGCGCTGCCCGCGCTGGCCGCCGAGCTGCGCCTGTCGCGCCAGCGCGCGTCCATGATGTGGCGGATCGGGCCGATGGAACGGCGCGAGTTCTTCTACCGGCAGCTCCTGTCCAGCGTGCGGGCCGCCAAGGAGCTGCGTCTGTTCGGCGCCGGCCGGTACTTCAGGTCCAGGATGAACGCCGAACGGCTCGCGGCCGACTCAGAACGCCGCCGCCTCGACCGCCGCGAGCTGGGCCTCGAGGGCGGACTCGGGCTGGTGTCGGGCGTGATCTCCGGCGGCGGGCTGATCTGGGCGTTGTTCGCCGCCGTCGAGGGCCGGCTCACCGCGGGCGACATCGCCCTGCTCGCCACCTCGATCGTCGGTGTGCAGGCGGCGCTCGCCGGGCTGGTCGGCGAGGTGACGATGGCGCACCAGCAGCTGCTCACCTTCGACCACTACCTGACCGTGACCGCCGCCGGGCCCGACCTGCCGGTGCCGGCGAGGCCGGTGGTGCCGCCCACCCTCCAGCACGGCATCGAGCTCCGCGACGTGTGGTTCCGCTACTCCCCTGAGCATCCCTGGTCGCTGCGCGGCGTCAGCTTCACGATCCCGTGCGGCTCCTCGGTCGGGCTGGTGGGCAGGAACGGCGCGGGCAAGAGCACGCTCGTCAAGCTGCTGTGCAGGTTCTACGACCCGGACCGGGGCGCGATCCTGTGGGATGGCGTCGACCTGCGTGACCTCGACCCCGCCGAGCTGCGCTGCCGGATCGGCGCGGTGTTCCAGGACTACATGGAGTACGACCTGACCGCCGCCGAGAACATCGCGATCGGCGACGTGGCGGGCCGCGACAAGCCCGCCGCCTCCGCCGCCCGGATCGAGGCCGCGGCCAGGAAGGCAGGCGTCCACGAAACGGTCAGCGCGTTGCCCCGCGGCTACGACACGATGCTGACGAGGATGTTCTTCGGGCCCGACCCGGAGGCCGGGGTGGTGTTGTCGGGCGGGCAGTGGCAGCGGCTCGCGCTGGCCCGGGCGGTGCTGGGCGAGGGGCGCGACCTGCTGATCCTGGACGAGCCGAGCTCGGGGCTGGACGCCGAGGCCGAGCACGAGATCCACAACCGGCTGCGCGAGCACCGGGCGGGGCGCACCAGCCTGCTGATCTCGCATCGGCTCGGGGCGGTGCGGGAGGCGGACGTGCTCGTGGTACTCGACGACGGGCAGGTGGCCGAGCAGGGTTCGCACGAAGAGCTGATCAGGCTGGACGGGCTCTACCGGAAGCTCTTCGACCTGCAGGCCCAGGGCTACCAACCCGCCGACGCCTGACCCCGGCGGCTCGTGCGCGGGCGCACGGGTCGCGGGTGAGGGCGCAGGCGGCGGGCGTCAGCGGCGGCCGGTGAAGCGCAGCCGGACGGGGCGGCGGTGGCAGCGAGGGCGGCGGCCGCGCCAGCCCAGCGTGGGGCCGCTCAGACGCGGATCGCGGTTCAGCATGAGGTGGTGCAGCTCGGCCAGTTCCGGCCCCGGCTCGATGCCGAGCTCGCGGTGGAGGGCCCGCCGTGCCTCGGCGTACACCGTCAGCGCGCCCGCCACGTCCCCGGTGCGGTACAACGCCAGCATGAGGTGCCCCCACAGGCGCTCTCTGGTGGGTTGCAGCGCCAGCGTCTCGCGCAGACCGCCGATGATCTCACTGTGCCTGCCGAGTGCCAGCCGGGCTCGCGCGCACTCCTCGATCGCCAGATAGCGCTGCTCTTCCAGCGCGTCGAGCTGGGCGGCCACCCCGACCGTCCTGGGCAGGTCATCGGCGGCGGCGCCCCGCCACAGCGCGAGCGCCGCGGTCAGGTATCCCAGCGCCTCCTCGTATCGGTCGCCGCCCATCGCGCCGCGCCCCTGCCGTACCAGCTCGTTGAAGTCGGCGACGTCCAGCTCGCCGGGCTCGACGGTGAGCTGGTAGCCGGGCGGGTGCGCGCGCAGGCGGCCGTCCAGGTCCTTGCGCAGGAGGTTCGCGTAGCTGCGTACGTTGGCCCGCGCCGACCTGGGCGGGCTGTCCTCCCAGAGCGCGCTGAAGAGCCGGTCGTGGGAGACCGCGCGGTTCGGCTCCAGCAGGAGCCGGGTGAGCATGAGCCGCTGTTTCGTCGTCCCCAGCGGCACGTCAACGCCGTCTCGCCACAGCCGTACCGGTCCGAGGATGCCGAATCGAAGACCCATGTTCCCCCCGACAGACGATTTTGGGAGCGCTCCCACGACACGCTACGTACGTGTCGATCATGTGTCAATGCTCTGTCAACCCGGGGCTGGACGGCATGAAACTTTCACCCGTCGACCCCGGCATAAGGGACAATCGGGGTCGTGCAGTTCGGCATCCTAGGGCCGCTGTCGGTGCGATCGCCCGATGGTGACGCAGTCGCGGTGGGCGGCGCCCGCCCGCGTGCCCTGCTCGCGATGCTGCTGCTCGACGCGGGGCGGACGGTGAGCGTCGAACGGCTCATCGACGGCCAGTACGGCGACGACCCGCCGGCAGGTGCCGCCAACGCCGTCCAGGCGCAGGTCTCCAGGCTTCGCCGCCGCCTTCCCGCCGGCCTGATCGAGTTCCACGGGGCGGGTTACCGGTTGGCCGTCGACCGGGAGGACGTGGACGCGCACCGGTTCGAGCGGCTCGTCCGCGAAGGGCGGCGGCTGCTCGCGAACGGGCTGTACACGGGCGCGGCAGCCCTGCTCAGGGACGCACTCGACCTGTGGCGGGGCCCGGCGCTCGCGGACGTGTCCGACGCGCCGTTCGCGGCCGCGCAGTCACGGCGCCTGGAGGAGCTGCGGCTGGCGACCCTGGAGGACCTGATGGAGGCCGAGCTCGCACTCCCGGAAGCCAGCCCGGTGGGGGCGCTGCGGGAGCTGGTGGCCGTCCATCCGCTGCGCGAGCGGGCGCGGGGGCTGCTGATGCGGGCGCTGCTGGCGGCCGGCCGGCAGGCGGAGGCACTCGCGGTGTACGAGGACACGCGGCGGCTCCTCGCCGACGAACTCGGCGCCGACCCGTCGGCCGAGCTCGCGGCCCTGCACCTGGAGATCCTGCGGGGCGAACGGCACCGCGAACGGGTCGCCCGGACGCCGCCGCCGACCCAGCTGACCAGCTTTGTGGGGCGAGAGGAGGAGCTGGCCCGCCTCGACGCGCTCCGCGAGGCCCGCCTGGTGACGATCGTCGGCCCCGGCGGCACGGGCAAGACCCGCCTCGCCATCGAAGCCGGACCCGGTCGGGAGGCGTGCTTCGTGGACCTGTCGCTGGTCGACGCCACGGGACCAACCGGCCACCTGGCGCCGGTCGACGCCGCGGGACCGGCAGGCCGCCTGACGGGGGCATACGGGTCGGGGCAGGTGGCGGCGGCGGTGCTCGGGGCGCTCGGGCTGCGGGAGTCCGCGCTTCGGCCGCCCGTCACCGCCAGGTCTCCCCATGCCGCTGAGCCGCCTGATCCGGCCGAACGGCTGGTGACGGCGCTGGCCGAGCAGGAATTGACGATCATCCTGGACAACTGCGAGCACGTCATCACCGAGGCGGCCACGCTCGCCCGCCGCCTGCTGGCCTCCTGCCCCCGCCTCACCATCCTGGCCACCAGCAGGGAGCCACTGGGCATCACCGGCGAGCACGTGGTCCCGCTGGCACCCCTGCCCACCCCGCCGCCCGACACCGAGGACCCGTACCGCTACCCCGCCGTCCGGTTGTTCGCCGACCGGGGGGCGGCCGTGCGGCAGGGCTTCACGGTCGGACCGCACAACGTGGACGCGGTGCTCCGCATCTGCGCAGCGCTCGACGGCCTGCCACTGGCCATCGAGCTGGCGGCGGCCCGGGTGCGGACGTTCGGCGTGGAAGAGATCGCCACCCGGCTGGCCGAGCACGGCAGGTTCAGGTTGCTCTCGCGCGGCGACCGCACGGCCGCCGCCCGCCACCAGACGTTGCGCGCGGTCGTCGAGTGGAGCTGGAGCCTGCTCGACGCCGAGGAGCAGGAGCTGGCCAGGCGGTTCTCGGTGTTCGCAGGGGGTGCGACCCTCGAGGCGATCGAGCGGGTCTGTGGTGAGGAAGCCGCCGGGCCGCTCGCGGGCCTGGTGGACAAGTCGCTGGTCGAGACGGACGGCGAGCGCTACCAGATGCTCGACACCATCCGCCTGTTCTGCGCGGAGCGGCTGGCCGAGGCAGGTGAGGAGGAACGGCTGCGGCAGGCCCACGCGACCTGGTTCCTGGAGCTGGCGCGCCGCGCCGACGAGCACCTCTACCGGGCCGAGCAGCTCGACTGGCTGGCCCGGCTGTCGGCCGACAACGCCAACCTGCGGGCGGCGCTGCGCTGGAGCGTGGCGCACGACGCAGCGACGGCGTTGCGGCTGGTGGCGGCGCTGGCGATGTACTGGTGGCTGAGCGGGCGGCGTGATCAGGCCACCGCGCCCGCCGTACGCCTCCTCGACACGATCGGGCCGGAGCCGCCCGCCGGGCTCGGCGAGGAGTACGTGCTGACCGTGCTCCACGCCCTGCCCGACACCGGGTCGCCGCACTGGGAGCGGGCACGGGCGATCATCCGCTCGCTGGACCGGCCGATGCGCTCCCGGTTCGGCCCCGCCTTGTGGGGCATGACCGTGGGCCCGCCCGAGCCGGGAGCGGCCGGGCGGGATCGGCGGATAGGCGCCGATCCGTGGAGCCGGGCGCTGGAAGCGCTCGGCAACGCGTTGCTGGCACTGCTGAACGGAGCGGTCGGGCGCGCCGAGCGGGAGCTGGAAACGGTGCTGGCGGACTTCAGCGCGGTGGGTGAGCGCTGGGGGAAGGCGCAGGCGCTGGACTCGCTGGCGCTGATCGCGAGCTGGCGCGGCGACTGGGCCCGCGCCATGGGGCTGTGGAAGGACGCGATCGGACTCCTCGAAGAGCTCGGCGCGCTGGATGAGCTGGTGGACGTGCTGGGGCGGCGGGCCGGCGCTCGCCTGCGTGCCGGGGACGCGTCGGCGGCACGCGCCGACTGCGAGCGTGCCGGGGAGCTGGCGCGGGCGATGGGCAGGCCGGGGCTCACGGCGGAGGTTCAGCTGCGGCGGGCTGAGATCGCCCGGCGGCAGGGCGACCTGGCCGGTGCGGACGATCGGCTGGCCTCCGCGCTGGAGGTCTCCTCTGAGGGCGGCGTGTTCACCGCCACGGGCAGCAGGTCACGCGTGCTGACGGCGCTCGGGCGGCTGGCGCAGGCCCGCGGTGACGTGGCGGAGGCGGGCCGCAGGCACCACGAGGCGCTGGCCGCGGCGCTGGCCTCACCGCTGGTGACCGACCTCGCCGACGTCGCCGAGGGTCTGGCGGGAAACACCCTCTTCGCCGGCACCTCGCCTCAGGCAGGTGAGAAGGCGGCGGTGTTGCTCGGGGTGGCGGTGGCGCTGCGGGGCACGACGGTGGCCGGGGACCGGGACGTCGCCGAGGTCGCGGCCGCCGCCACCCGCGTCCTCGGTCCGGAGGCGTTCGCGGCGGCGTACGCCAGGGGCGCGGCCATGGGGCAAGACGACGCACTGTCGGTGCTGACAGGGGGTGCGGCGGCTGTCAGCCGGTAGTCGCTGAGTTGTCAGCGACTCAGCCGAGGCTGCGTGCATGCGCAACGCGAACATCCTCATCTCCGGCGCCAGCATCGCCGGCCCGGCCCTCGCCCACTGGCTCATCCGCTACGGCTTCACCGTCACGGTCGTCGAGAAGGCCCCGGCCCTGCGCCTCGGCGGCCAGGCCGTCGACTTCAAGGGCGAGACCCACCGTACGGTTCTGGCCCGCATGGGCATCCTGGACGACGTGCGCAGGCTCCAGACCGGCGGCACGGACCAGGAGATCGTCGACGCGAACGGGCGCACGCTGGCGATCATGCCGGGCGAGTTCACCGGCGGCGACCTGGAGATCACGCGTGGCGACCTGTCCAGGCTCCTGTACGAGAAGACGGCCCCGTCCTGCGCGTACGTCTTCGGCGACTCGATCACCTCGCTCACCGAGACCCCGACCGGCGTGCACGTGACCTTCGAGCGCTCCTCGCCCCGCACGTTCGACCTGGTCGTGGGCGCGGACGGGATCCACTCGGCCGTGCGCCGCCTGGCCTTCGGCCCCGAGTCCGACTATGTCCGGCATCTCGGTCACTACTACGCCCTGGTGGACCTGGACGAGGACTTCGGCCCGGCCGCGATGATGTACAACGAGCCCGGCAGGATGGTGGCGATCGGCGGACCGAAGGCGCCGGCGTTCTTCGTCTTCGCCTCCGACCGGCTGGACTACGACCGCTACGACGCCGGGCAGCAGAAGGACATCCTGGCACGGGTCTATGCGGGTGTGGGCTGGCAGGTTCCCGCAGTCATGAAGGCGGTGCACCGCGCCGGCGACGTCTACCTCGACTCGATCAGCCAGGTCAGGATCGACCGCTACAGCAAGGGCCGCGTGGTGCTGCTCGGCGACTCGGCGTACGGCAACACCCTGGGCGGCTTCGGCACCGGCCTGGCGGTGGTGGGCGCGTACGTGCTGGCCGGCGAGCTGGCCGCGGCCGGCGGCGACCACCATGCGGCCTTCGCCGAGTACGAGCGTCAGCTTCGCGGATACGCCAAGATCGCCAAGAACGGCAACGCCGGCCCCTTCCTCGCCCCCGCGACTCCGGCCGGGATCCGGCTGCGCAACTGGATCTTCAAATACCGCTTCCTGCTGGCTTTGATGATGAAGATGGGCGACAAGCTCGCGACCGACATCGAGCTCAAGACATACTGAACTACCGGGGGATCAGGCTTTGAGCCGCCCGACCCCGCCCTTGATCAGGAGCCGCGGCTTGTCGTCCAGCAGCGGGAGGCGATCGTCGGCCGGGTCGACGTGCCACTCGTGCACGGGCACCAGGCCCGGCCCGATCAGCTCGAACCCGTCGAACAGCCGCAGCACCTCCTCGTGCCCGCGGAACCTGCCCTGGGCCGACGTCCCGGCCGTCGCCATCTGGAGCTGGGCGATCGCCTCCGGGTCGCTCTCCGCCATCGCGTGGGAGATGATCAGGAAGCTGCCGGGCGCCATCCGCTCCCTGAAGGCGGCCACGATGCCGGCGGGATCCTCTGCGTCCATCACGAAGTGCAGCACGCCGACCATCAGCACGCAGACCGGCTGGTCGAAGTCGATCAGGCCGGTGACGTTGGGGTCGTCGAGGATTTCCGAGGGGCGGCGCAGGTCGGCCTGGATGGAGGCGATGCCGGGGGCGTCGGCCAGCATCACCTCGGCGTGCATGCGCACCACCGGGTCGTAGTCCACGTAGATCACCCGGCACGCCGGGCTGACCTTGCGGACGGTCTCGTGGATGCTGGGCGAGGTCGGGATGCCGGTGCCCAGGTCGATGAACTGCCGCACGCCCAGCGCGGCCACGTGGTGAACGGCCTCGACCTGGAAGACCCGGTTGGCCCTGGCGACCAGGCGTGTGTCCGGGGCCACCGCGAGAAGCCTCTCGGCAACCGCCCGGTCGATGGCGAGGTTGTCCTTGCCATCGAGCAAGTAGTCGTACACCCGGGCAGAACTCGGGACACTCGGGTCGATGCCGGGCGGAACGCGTTCTAGCTCGGTCACGTGTGTGCCGTCTCCTTCGCCAGGTGCTATGTGGCACCAATCCTACTCGGCTCCTCCGGCAGGACGGTCAGCCGGAAGAGAACACGTTCTCGTTACTGAGGCGCCACCCCGGCAGGGCTACGGAGACCGCCTGAGGCGTGCGCGCGGCAGTGGTCGCCGGGGCGGGATTGTAACGCCGAGGATGACCGTAAATACAGCCGGATGGCCGATGCGCTTTGGACACCGGCCTGTGCATCCTGGTGAGGAGGGTTCCGCATCGGAGAGGAGTCACGAGGGCATGGAGATCGCGGCAGGCCGCCCGACCGTTGTCTTGGACAATGGCGTGGTCGGCAGGGTCATGCTTGCACATCCATCTCGACGCGACCTCGTGCTCGTGCTCGGCATGGACGGCACCCTGCTGAGCTGCCAGCTCGGCGACATCGCGTGCGTGGTGGGAGGCAAGCCGCTCTGCCGCGACGGCTGAGGGCTCTTCCGCCGTCGAGGTCGGCCCGCCGATGCAGCCGTTGGGCGTACGGGGCTACTCGGTCAGGAAGCGCTTGATGCCGTTGGCCAGGGAGGTGGCGATGCGTTGGCGGAAGGCGGGATCGGACATCTTGGCCGCGTCGCCGGGGTTGCGCATGTTGCCGCACTCGATGAACACCGCCGGTCGCTTGGACAGGTTGAGCCCGCCCAGGTCGGTCCGGGTCTCCAGCCCGTCGCGGCCCCGGTAGTTGGAGTAGGGCAGGCCGGTGCCCTTCCGGTAGGCGTCGCGCACGGCGAGCCCCAGCCGCCGGGACGGTTTGACGACGTTGTCGTTGTGCCCGGGAAGCAGCCCCGGCATGATCACGTGGAACCCGTGTCCGCTCGGCTCGGCCCCGTCGCCGTGAATGGACAGGACGGCGTCCGCCCTGGCCTCGTTGCCGATGGCGGCCCGCTCGGTGACGCACGGGCCGACGCCCTTGTCGTTGGGCCGGGTGAGCACGACCTTGGCTCCCATGCGCTCCAGGATCGGCTTGAGCCGGCCGGCGACGTCCCAGGTGAAGGCGTGTTCCTGGAATCCGTCGTCGGTCTGCGTGCCGGTCGTGTTGCAGGCCTTGCGACCGGTGATGATGTCGACCTGGCGATTGATCTCCTCCGGATGCGCGGCGTTGCCGCCGTTGTGTCCGGGGTCGAGCACCACGACCTTCCCGTCCAGCGCCCGCGCGGCGGGCGAGCGGGTGTCGGGCGAGTCTGCGGGAGACGGTCCGGCGGGCAGCGCCGTCTCGTGCGCGGTGGGCACGACGCCGCCGCACGCGGTGGACAGCGCGGCCAGCGTGGTGAGTGCCACGAGGTACGCGCGCATGGTCCCGACCGTACCGGGCGCTTGCCGGCCCGCCCACTACGCGGCCAACCTGGGCCATTCGCCTCCCCGACCGGATAAATAGGCACATTAAGCGTTAATTCCGTCAATATCCGGACTTGCAATAAATGGGCCTACCCGGGCGCTCGCGCGCGAGCGGGTGCTGCCTGCCGTCTTCGGCCGCACGCGGGCCCGCAGCGGGGCGCCCAAGGCGGGCTCGATCGCGCAGAGCGTGTTCGGGCTGGCCGCCATCGCCGTCTACGCACTGCTCGGGCTCGACCCACTGGTGCAGTTGTTCTTCTACGGCGGCTCGTTCGGCGGGTTCGGCGTGCTGCTGCTGATCTTCGTGACGTCCGTCGCGATCATCGCGTTCTTCCTCCGCGAGCCGAGCGGTGAGACGATCGGGCGGCGGTTGATCGCTCCGGTGCCCGCCGCGATCGCGCTGGCCGTGATGGTGTGGCTGGCGCTGGACAACTTCGCGACGCTGCTGGGCGTGTCCGAGGGTGACCCGCTCGCCTGGATCCTGCCTGCGGTCTACGGCGTCGCCGCCGTCGTGGGTCTGCTGTGGGCGATCAGGCTGCGGTCCAGGCAACCCGCGGTCTACTCTCACGTGGGGATGGGCGCCAAGGCGGCCACTGCCCGGGACATCACCTGATCTGACGAGAGGGGATAAGCCATGGGAGAGACCTTCGTCATGCGCCCGGACATCCGGCACGCGGCCGAAGAGGACGCGCCGCAGGTGGCCGAGCTCATCGCGACGGCGTTCGCCCAGCTCAAGGTGGTGAGCTACCTCGTGCCCGACCGCAGGGAGCGGCACAAGATCCTGACCGCCAACTTCCGGATCTTCGTGGACCACGCCCTCGAGCACGGCGAGATCCACCTCATCGACGACGCTCACGCGGCCGCGGTCTGGTTCCCCCACACCGCGCCGCTGCCCGCCCCGCGCGACTACGACCGCCGGCTGGCCGAGTGCGCCGGCGAGTGGGTCGAGCACTTCCGCGTGCTCGACGGGTTGTTCGAGGAGCACCATCCGGCGGAGCCGCACCACTACCTCGCGTTCCTGGCGGTGCACCCGGACCGGCAGAACCAAGGGCTCGGCTCGGCGCTGCTGCGGCACCACCACAGCCGGCTGGGCGGCGTGGCGGCGTACTTGGCGGCCAGCAGCACCGGCAGCAGGGACCTCTACGCGCGTCACGGCTATCAGGTCCGCGACCCGTTCGCGCTGCCGGACGGGACGATGTTCTGGCCGATGTGGCGGCCGGGCGGCTCGTGACCCGGCAAGGCCGCGGCCGATCGTGAAACTTTCACAGTCTTCAAGGACCGATGGTGCGGACCCGTTGACGCGGCGGCGGTGGGAAAGGAGGATCGGATCGCTCTAATGGGAGCGCTCCCAACCCCCCGAAGGACCTCCATGACACGAAGCCGGGCCGCCTTACTGGCCCTCCTCACCATGGTCGCCCTGTCCCCCGCCACGGCGGCACACGCCGCGGACGAGGGACCCGAGCAGATCGTGAACGGCACCTTCGACGCCGGAACCGCCCCCTGGTGGGGCACCGCCAACGTCACGCTCGCCGTCGACGAGGGACGCCTCTGCGCCGACATCCCCGGCGGCACCGCCAACCCGTGGGACGTGATCATCGGCCAGAACGACATCCCGCTGGTGGAAGGCGAGACGTACGCCTACAAGTTCTATGCCTCCGCGACCCCGGCCAAGGTCGGCAGGGCGCTGATCCAGCTTCCCGTGGACCCGTGGACGCAGTATCTGTCGGCCGCTCCCGAGATGAGCGTCTCGGGCAACTCCTACTCCTACACGTTCACCGCTCCCGCGTCGCTGCCGAACTCCCAGGTCGTGTTCCAGCTGGGCGGCAGCGCCGAGCCCTGGAGGTTCTGCATGGACGACGTGTCGCTCAAGGGCGGCGCGGAGCCCGAGGTCTACGAGCCGGACACGGGCCCGCGGGTCCGCGTGAACATGGTCGGCTACCTCCCCACGGGCCCCAAGAAGGCGACCGTGGTCACCACCGCGACCACCGCGCTCGACTGGGAGCTCAAGAACGCCGCCAACGTGACCGTCGCCAAGGGCAGCACCACTCCCAGGGGCGTGGACTCCAGCTCGGGGCAGAACGTCCACACACTGGACTTCAGCGGATACCACAAGCCCGGCAAGGACTACACGATCACGGCGGACGGCGAGACCAGCCGGCCGTTCGACATCGACGCCGGCATCTACGACCAGCTGCCCGCGGACGCGCTGAAGTTCTACTACACCCAGCGCAGCGGCATCGAGATCCTCGACAACCTCCGGCCGGGGTACGGCAGGCCGGCCGGGCACGTCGGCGTGGCGCCCAACCAGGGCGACGTGAGCGTGCCGTGCCAGCCGGGCGTCTGCGACTACTCGCTGAACGTCAAGGGCGGCTGGTACGACGCCGGCGACCACGGCAAGTACGTCGTCAACGGCGGCATCTCGGTCTACCAGCTCATGGCCGCGTACGAGCGGGACAAGGCGGCCTTCAAGGACGGCCAGCTCAACATCCCCGAGAGCGGCAACGGCAGGCCCGACATTCTGGACGAGGCACGGTGGGAGCAGGAGTTCCTGCTGAGCATGCAGGTACCGGACGGCAAGCCGCTCGCCGGGATGGCGCACCACAAGATCCACGACCAGAACTGGACCGGGCTCCCCCTGCTGCCGCACCTCGACCCGCAGCTGCGCGAGCTGCACCCGACCTCGACGGCCGCCACGCTCAACCTGGCCGCGACGGCGGCGCAGGCGGCCCGGCTGTTCGCCCCGTACGACGCCGCGTTCGCCGCCAAGAACCTCCAGGCGGCCCGCAAGGCGTGGGCGGCCGCCAAGGCCAACCCGGCCAAGTACGCCGACCCGAACGACGGCACCGGCGGCGGCGCCTACAACGACGACAACGTGACCGACGAGTTCTATTGGGCGGCGGCCGAGCTTTACATCACGACGGGCGAGAAGGAGTTCAAGGACTTCGTCCTGGCCTCGCCGCACCACACCGGCGACATCTGGCGTGATCGCGGCTTCGACTGGGGCAACACCGCCCAGCTCGGCCGCCTGGACCTGGCGACCGTGCCCAACGGGCTGCCCGACCGGGCGCGGGTGCGGCAGTCGGTGATCGAGGGGGCCGAGAAGTACCTGGCGATCCAGAAGGCGCACCCGTACGGCCTGCCGTACAACCCGCCGGACTTCGACTGGGGCTCCAACAACCTGGTGCTGAACAACATGGTCGTCATGGCCACCGCGTTCGACCTGACCGGGCAGGAGAAGTACCGGTCGGCCGTGCGCGAGGGCATGGACTACATCCTGGGCCGCAACGCGCTCAACCAGTCGTACGTGACCGGCTACGGCGAAGTGGCCTCGAAGAACCAGCACAGCCGCTGGTACGCCCACCAGCTCGACCCCGCGCTGCCCAACCCGCCGCGCGGCACGCTGTCCGGCGGCCCGAACTCCAGCATCCAGGACCCGCTCGCGCAGCGGCTGCTCCAGGGCTGCAAGCCGCAGTTCTGCTACATCGACCACATCGAGTCGTGGTCGACGAACGAGCTGACCATCAACTGGAACTCGCCGCTGGCCTGGGTGTCGGCCTTCCTGGCCGACAAGGGGCAGCGCTCGGACTGCCGGGTGCGCTACACCGCGCACGGTTCGGGCACGTTCGCCGCACAGGTCGTGATCGAGAACACCGGCAGGCACACCGTGAACGGCTGGAGCCTGCGCTGGTCCTTCCTGAGCGGCCAGCGGGTCCGGCAGGACTGGGGCGCGCAGCTGTCGCAGTCCGGCTCGGTGGTGACGGCGAAGGGCCAGAGCCAGATCAGGCCGGGCAGGTCCGTGACCTTCGGTTTCACCGGCGCCAACCCGTGGGGACCGAATCCGGCGCCCGAGGTGTTCCACCTCAACGGCGACCGCTGCCGATGATCGCCCGCCCGGCGGCCTGCGGGCCGCCGGGCACAGGCATTGCAGACGCTCCGTTCAACGGAATAAGGTCAGCTATGCCGAGGGGAACGTCTGAAGTCAGCGAGCCGATGTACTTCGTGCTCACCGCCCTGCGCGCGGGGCCGCTGCACGGACACGCGATCAGCAAGTCGATCAAGGAGCTGTCGGGGGGCCGGGTCCAGCCGTCTGTCGGCACCCTCTACGGCATCCTGGAGCGCCTGAACGAGCGCGGCGTGATCGCCGTGGACCGCGAAGAGGTCGTCAACGGCCGCAACCGCCGCTACTTCAGGATCACCGACGAGGGCCAGGCGCTGGTGGAGGCCGAGGCCAGACGGATGCAGGCGGCCGCGTCCCTCGTCCTGCGGCCATCCACTCCATGACGGCGGTCCATTCGCGGCCGCGATGCGTCCAAGGATGCATGAGGAGGATCTGGAAAGTCGCGCTCCTGCCGGTGCTCGTCCTGGCCGTGAGCGCCGCCGCGCCGCCGGCCATGGGCGTGCCGGCGCAGAAGAAGGTGCTGGTCGACTTCAGGAAGGAGGGCGGCTTCGCGGGGCTCCAGGACCACATGATCGTGTACGGCAACGGCTGCGTGCGACTGGACCGCCGCACGGGGCCCACCATCGACAAGTGCCTCACCGCCAAGGAGGAGCGCAGGCTCCAGGCGTACCTGAAGGACCTGCGGATCGGCCGGTCGGAGACGCGGCCGCCGGGGGCGGACTTCATCGCCTACCGGCTGGCCTACAAGGAGCGGCAGACCACTCGCTACACGCTGCCGGTGAGCTGGCGGCCTGTGGTCCGGGAGCTGGACAAGATCATGGAGAAGTACTGGGCGCCGGACTGAGACCATTGACCGGGAGAGCGCGGCGGAATTATGTTCGGTCGTTCGCCGTCTCGCGCACGGCCGCACCATGAAGGAGCTCCCGTGAACCTCCCCCTGACCGGACGGACCGCCGAGGACCTGCTGGCCGAGGTGGCCAGGATGAAGGAGCACGACTTACCGGTGCGCGGCGGCCAGGTGACCGCCTACGTCTACGACACCGGGCGGGCCGAGGTCAACGACGCGGCGGCGCGGGCGTACTTCGAGATGCTGGAGGTCAACTGCCTCGACCCGACCGCGTTTCCCAGCGTGGTCGAGATGGAGCGGCAGGTCGTCGGCGCGGTCGCCGACCTGCTTGGAGGCGGTCACGGGATCTTCACCAGCGGCGGCACCGAGTCGATCATGTTGGCGGTGAAGGCGGCCAGGGACTTTCAAGCCAAGCCGCGTCCGAACCTCGTGGTGCCGGTCACCGCCCACCCCGCCTTCCACAAGGCCGCCCACTACCTGGGCGTCGAGGTCGTCGCCGTGCCCGTGGACCTGGAGACGTACCGGGTGCGGGCGCAGGATGTCGAGGCGGCCATCGACGAGAACACGATCCTCGTCGTCGCCTCGGCGCCGTCCTACCCGCAGGGCATGATCGACCCGATCGAGCAGGTTGCCGCCGTCGCGTTGGCGGCCGGCGTGCCCTGCCACGTGGACGCGTGCGTGGGCGGGTGGCTGCTGCCGTGGCTGCGTGCCGCGGGCGCGGCGATCCCGCCGTTCGACCTGTCCGTGCCTGGCGTGACCTCGATCTCCTGCGACCTGCACAAGTACGGGTACGCCCCCAAAGGCGCCTCGGTCGTGCTCTTCGCTGACCCCGCGATGCGCCGCAAGGCGTACTTCGCCTCGGCCGGCTGGCCCGGCTACACGATCATCAACGCGACCGTTCAGAGCTCCAGATCGGCGGGCCCCCTCGGCGGCGCCTGGGCCACGCTGCAGGCGCTGGGCCGGCAGGGGTACGAGGAGCTCGGCCGGGTCACGCTGGAGGCGACGCGGCGGCTGCGCGAGGGCCTCACCGCGATCTCCGGGCTGCGGGTGCTGGGTGAGCCGGAGTCGTCTCTGGTGGCGTTCGCCGGGGACGGGATCGATGTGTTCGTGCTGGCGGACGAGGCCCGGCGGCGCGGTTGGTTCCTCCAACCACAACTCTCCTACGCGGGCATCCCGGCCAACCTGCATATCACGGTCACCGGGGTGACGCTGGCAGGAGCGGAATCCATGCTGAAGGTGATCGCCGAGTCAGCGGAGGCCGCCCGTTCGCGCGGTCCCGCCGTCCTGCCCGATGGGCTGGTGGACCTGGTGGCGGGGATGGACCTGGAGGCGCTGGACGACGCCACGTTCGCCGAACTCGCCACATCCGTGGGCGTGGACCTGCGGCCGGGAGCGGGGCAACCGGAGATGGCCATGGTCAACACGGTGCTCGACGCGCTCCCCGCGGCCAGCCGGGAGGCGGTGCTGGTGCGCTTCCTGTCGGTCATCTACGGCTCGTAGAAGACACAACCCTAACGTCCTCACCTGCATTGAGGACTTTGTCGGCATTCAGCAAATACGTCCAACGCGGAGTTAGAGAGTGGAGTCGCAAGTGCTACTTGTTCAAAGCCGATACGTAATCCTATGGTCTCGTTGAGTAATCACGAGTCATGGAGGTTCCACGTGGGCAAGCACAAAGATCCCAGCAGTCCAAAGGAAGGACCACTCGATCCCAAGCGGGGAGGAGGCCAGGGCGGCAGTAACAACGACGAGAACAAGACAGGATCCGGCCAGCACTCCGGCGGCAAGGGCAAGGGGAAGGGGAAGTAGTGGACGCTGCGCGGATGGATCGCCTGATCGCCGAGCTCGACCCCGACGGAGAGGTTCGAGACTTCGTCAAGCAGGCGATCCGCGCGGTGCCGCGCCATTTGTTCATACCCACGGTCGGGCTCATCTCGCCGCGCGATAAGACCGGCAAAGCGTTCCTTATCGACCACAGCACAGACCCCAATACCTGGTTGGACACGGTCTACTCGGATACGAGCGTCGTCACCCAGCTCAACGACGGCACCACTGCCCTCAGCGAGTTGGAAGGCGACTACACGTCCTCCGCCTCCGCGCCGAGCACAGTGGCGGACCTGCTGGATCTCCTGGACCCCGACCCTGGCAATCGGGTGCTGGAGATCGGCACGGGCACTGGCTGGACCGCCGCTCTGCTGTTGCAGCTCGTCGGGGTCCATGGCAGTGTGACCTCGATCGAAGTTGACGCGGAGATTGCCGAACAGGCCGCCAAGAGTCTGGACGACGCCGGGTGCCACCCGAATCTCATCGTGGGCGACGGCACGAAGGGCCACGCCGAACACGCGCCCTTCGATCGCGTCCATGTCACCTGCGGCATTCGTGCCGTGCCGTACGCCTGGGTTGAGCAGTGCCGTCCAGGAGCGAAGATCGTCTTGCCGTATTGCCCCAATTTCGGGGAAAACCACTCGGTCCGGTTGATGGTGCTGCAAGACGGTACGGCGGTCGGACGATTCCGGGGCTTCGCCTCCTACATGCCGATACGCTCGCAGCGCTACATCCCGGACCAACCGGCATGCGGGCCGCGGGACAAGCACTGGGTCACGACGCGCATCGACCCGCGCACGATCGCCTACGCTTCGGCCGGAGCGGATCTGGCCATTTCCGCGATCACGGGCCTGTCCTCAAGCAGCATGAAGGATGCGGACGAGGACGGCGAGCTTTTCCGGATGTGGGTGTCCGATCCGACAACCGCCTATTCGTGGGCCGTTGTGGAGTGGCGGCCGGACCAGGAGCAGTACAGCGTCTACCAAGTCGGCGACCGCCCTGTGTGGGATGAGGTTGTTGATGCCTATTTCCGCTGGGTGAGCTGGGGAGAGCCAGGCCGCGACAGATTCGGCATGACCATCACGCAGGAAGGTCAGCAGATCTGGTTGGACAGTCCGGAGCACGTGCTGTCCTGATCAGCGCCGAGCCCCCGGCTTGCGCCACGGCACCCGGAGCGGAGGCTTCTCGGTGACCGTGGCGAACTTCGAAGAGAACTCGCCGAACGACAACGGGCCGATCGGGGATGCACTGACCACGCCGCTGGACGCCGGGAAGGCCGACGGGACATGCAGGTCAAGCGCCGGTGACGCTAACGGCAACCCTGCGCCAGGTGTTGCGCAAAGGGCTCGTCCCGCTGCGCTTCTGGAGGCATGGGCGTGGCGTGAACCGCGATGCCTCAGGCGTTCGCTCGGTGGAGGCGTTCGGCCGCTTGTGCCCAGAGTGCCTTACCGGACACTGCGGTGTAGCCGTGGAGTGCTTCCCATCGGATGTCGTGGGCTGCTGTCCACAGGCTGGCCGCCCACGCGATCTGCTGCTCTTCGGCGGTGAACAAGCGGGCCCGAGTGTCCTGATAGGCGGCCAGGAACGCCTCGGTACTTTCGATCGGCGGCAGGGTGGCCGGTCCCATCTTGGGGAATACTGCACTCGCGGCTCCCACCAGGGCAGCTTCCGGTTGCCATGCCAGGCTGTCCCAGTCGTGCAACGTCCACACCTGTTGGTCGTGCCACCGGAGGTTGTGTGCCTCGAAGTCGGCGTGGCCCAGCACGCAGGGCAAGTCAGCGGCTAGCATTCGTCGACGGGCCCTGTCGGCTGTGTCCATGACGTAGGTGGGTACGAGACTCTGGTCCTTTTCGTCGAGTGACTCGATCGACGGCCACAGCCCGGGGTCCGCGTGATCCCACCGCACCCAGCGCGGATTCGGCAGCGGCGGCGTGACGGCGAGGTCCGCCAGTGCGGTCATCAGCCGGGCGAAGACCTCTGCGTAGCGCACAGCGATGTCCGGCGCGTCTCCGCGCAACACCTCTCCTCCAGGGCGGAATTCCTCCGCGTGCACGGCCAGGGGACCGACACCGACGACCGGCGTGAGTGGGCGGGCGCAGGGGAACCCGTTCTCGGCCAGCCGGGCCTGCGCTGTAACACATGCCCCCGCCCGGCCGTCGTCGCCGCGGGCCTTGACCACGACGTCCGTACAGCCGGTCAACCGGAGACCGAACACCGTCGACACCGATTGTTGTCGGAACAGCACGTCGGCGGGTTGGTCCCCGAGATGGTCCAGACACCACGCCGGTAGCCAGTCCGGCAGATCGTCAAACGACACAGTGAAACTGTGCCATAGGAACCCGAAGGCGCCGGATGTCGCCTGAGCCGCAGCGTTGGGGGCCTCATCCCTTCGCGTCTCCGTCCCCGCAGATTCCCGCTACACCGGCGACGTGCAGGACACCCCACGGAAGATGTCGTGCACGAAGCACCGACATCTACCACGCGACAGTGCGCGCTGGCGCGGCTCGTCTACCCGTCCGCTCGGCGCTGGGCGATCTCGGGCGGGACCGTGAAGAAGGCATTTTTGACCGATCGTTCTCGATAGTGTTAGCGTTGCCGACGTGGCACGGAGCAAGGAGTTCGACCCAGAGGCCGCGCTAGAGAAGGCGCTGGAGATGTTCTGGGAGCGCGGCTACGAAGGGACGTCGATGGCGGACCTCGTGGAGCACCTGGGCATCGCGCGAGCCAGCATCTACGGGACCTTCGGTGGCAAGCGCGAGCTCTACCTGAAGGCGCTGGAACTCTACCTGGCGCGGCGCGACGTGGTCTCGCCGCTGTCCCAGCCGGGGCGCGCGCTGCCCGCGCTGCGCGCCTTCCTCGACGCGTACGTCGCGGAATGCCTGGCCGATGAGCTGCGGCGGGGCTGCATGGTGGTCAACACGGCCGTCGAGTTCGGCTCCCGCGACGCGGTGGTCTCGCGGAAGGTGGCGGCGAGCTGGACGGAGCTGGAGACGGCCATGGCCGCCGCGCTCGTCAGGGCCCGCGCGCAGAGGGAGATCCCGGCGTGCAAGGACCCGCACGCGCTGGCCAGGTTCCTGCTCGTGCTGCTGCAGGGCATCAGGGTGCTCGGCCGGGCCGATCCGGACCCGCGCCGGCTTCGTGACGCGGTCGATCAGGCCATGACGGCTGTCCAAATTTAAGAACGATTGGTATGGAATTATGGGACGTTTTACGGGCAAGGTCACTCTCGTCACCGGCGCTACCGGGGTGGTGGGCGGGGCGGTCGCGCGTGCGTACGCGGAGGAGGGCGCCGCCGTGCTGGCCGTGGGGCGTGACACGGCCCGGCTGGCCGGGCTCGTGAAGGGGATCGAGGACGACGGAGGACGGGCGAGCTCGTTCGCCGGCGACGTCACCAGGTCATCCGAGACCGCCGCCATGGTGGCCGCCGCCGTCTCCCGTTACGGCGGCCTCGACGTGGCCTGCAACGCCGCCGGTGTCTTCGGCATGCTGGCGCCCGTGGCCGACTACGACGAGGACGTCTGGGACGACGTGCTGGCCGTGAACCTGAAGGGCGTGTTCCTGTCGATGAAGCATGAGATCGCCCATATGCGCGCGCACGGCGGCGGCGCGATCGTCAACGTCGCCTCCAACGTGGGCGCGCACTGGCGCCTCCCGGGCGCGGCGGCATACGCGGCGTCGAAGGCCGCCGTGAGCCACCTGACCCGCACCGCCGCCCGTGACCACATCGCCGACGGCGTCCGCGTCAACGCCGTCAGCCCCGGGCCGATCGACTCGCCGATGTCCACCCGACCGGGGGAGACGCGTGAGCAACGGGACGAGCGCCTGCGCGGCGCGCTGCCGATCGGCCGGGTCGCCGCCCCCGAGGAGATCGCGGCCGCCGTGCTGTGGCTGTCGTCCCCGGAGTCGAGCTTCGTCGTCGGTCAGGACCACGTGATCGATGGCGGCGCCACCGCCTGACCTTCATCGCAGTCTCGTGAGCCAGATTCCGAGCGTCCGCCTCGGCAGGACGTAGAGGATCAGCGCCGCGGGGACCAGCAGTCGCAGGGGCTCCTCGACGATCTTGTCGAAGCGGAGCCAGTCCGACAGGCCGTATTCGAGGAAGTCCGGGAACGGCTGCGCGATAAGGGTGACGCACACCACGACGACCCAGTAGTCGATCACGAATGCCGCCGACCGGCGCGCCACCAGGCTGACCGGCGCGGTGGGCGACTCCTCGGCCGGACCCAGCCCCTGCGTCGCGAGCAGCACGAGCGCGGCGGCCATCAGGAGCGACAACTCCGTCGTCCCCCATATATCGATCATCTCCGCCCACCACTGGGCGCTGAGCAGGGGGACGGTGGCGCAGGCTTCAAGGTCGAAGTACGGCCAGGCGAGCGGCCCGAGCACCGCGAAGAATGTGAGGATCCCCGCCGCTTGCCGTCCCGCGACGGCCGAGTGCCAGCGGGCGAAGCAGACCAGCACCACGATGGCCGGGACCGCCCAAGTCAGGGTGAAGCCATGGAGCGCGTTGAGGTCACCGCGAAGGGGCAGGAGGAACGGCAGGAACAGCCAGTCCCACACGCTCTCGTAGTAGGGGTCGAAACCGCCGCAAAAGAAATACGGCGCCTCCTCGAAGCGGACCCTCCATAGATCCCATGTCGGGAAGGCGGCGGCGGACAGGGCCCCCAGCCAGGCCATTAACGCTAATCGCGGCAAGCCGATCTCCGTTTTTCGCCACACCCTATCCGTTATGCCGCGCCCGGCAATTTCCTGGCCGGAGACTCCCGTTCTTGGCGGTGCATTTCCTCCTCCAGGTGCTCGTACAGCTCGGGCAGAGTCGCGCCGCACCGTACGTTGGAGAGCCCGCTGGTCTCGGGCACCGGGACCTTACGGACTGCGATGTAGCCGCCCCCGGCGCCATCGACGATGTCCCAGCCGGGGAATCGCCGCGCTGCCGTTACGGCCATCACGCACCTACGGTGATGTCTGCCCAGACGACGCGATGGCCGTGCTCGATGACATGCGTTCCGCATCGAATGCTCAGCCGGGCCACGATGCCGAGGCCGCGTCCTGTTTCCCCCATGGGGTCCACCTGGTGCGGAACGAACCGCGGCTCCGGTGCCGGAGTGCCCGGGTCGGTCACCTCAAGGCGGATGAAGCCGTCACCGAAGCCCAGCCGTACCTTAAGCCAGTCGCGCCGCCAGCCCGCAGGCACGTGCTGGACGACGTTGGCCACCAGTTCGGCGACGATCTGGAGTGCGTCGGATCGGAGCGATGGATGGCTGTCGGCCAGCCATAGTCCGGTCGCCTGCCGTGCCTGCCATGCCGTCCTGTCGTTTCGGCGCAGTGTCGTACTGCGCCATAGGACGACATCTGGCAGCTCCGTTGGTGTGGTTCCTGCTCGCACAAAATCACCGACTTTGTTCTGTTGTGCGGCCATTTGGCTCTGACAATTGGCTGAGCATGTGTCCGGAAACACTCCCCAGGGTGACGCTTCGGGGCTACCTTGTAATCGGCTCGTCACGGTCCGTTTCCGGACAGACGTGCTGGCGCTTGTCGGGGTCCTGGGAAAGGGCATGGCATGACGACAGAGGTGTACGGCGAGGTACTGAAGAAGGCGCGCAACGCGGCCGGACTGTCGCAAACGGCGCTGGGCGAGCTGCTCTCATGCAGCGAGAGCCTGGTCGGCCTGATCGAGCGGGGCAAGCGCAGGCCGGGCAAGAAGTTCACCCTGGCGGCAGAGGCGGTTCTGGGGCTGAACGGAGAGCTCTACGGGCTCCTGCCCAACACGACGGTCATGTCCACTCCGAAGTGGTTCAGCGAGTGGCCGAAGGCCGAGGAGAAGGCGCACACGATCCGGACCTGGCAACCGCTCGTGATCCCGGGACTTCTCCAGACGGCTCGCTATGCGCGGGCCATCCTGTCGGTCGCACCATGGGCCACTGAGCAGTGGATCGAAGAGGCCGTCGAGACACGACTCCGGCGGCAATCCGTATTCGAACGCATAGACCCGCCCATGTACTGGGCGCTGCTCGACGAATGCGTTCTTCTCCGGCCCGTCGGGGGGAACGACGTGATGCGCGAGCAGCTAGAGCACCTGCTGCGGATGGCCGAGCGACCCAACATCTCGTTCCAGATCGTGCCGCTGGAAGTAGGCGCGACGGCAGGTGTGCTCGGAGGCTTCGCGCTTGCTCAGGGTGACGGCATGCCGGATCACGTCAGCATTGATGCCTCCGCGCAGGGCGCCATTTCCGCTCGCGAGGAGACGGTAAGGCGGGTTAACGTCATATACGACGCAATTCACAAATGGGCGCATCCTATACACGTGAGCCAGCGACTAGTGCGTGAGGTGGCGGCAAGGTATGAAGATCAGTAACGAGCTGCGTGCTGAGCTGGAGACCGCGCTGTGGACCAAGTCCACGCTCTCTGGCCCGGACGGAGGGGACTGCCTCTACGCGGCCAAGCTGAGCGGCGACCGTTACGCGATCCGTGATTCCGAGCAGCCCGACGTCCCACCGATGATCCTTCGGGGCAGTGTCTTCCGTGCCTTTGTGGGCGGCGCCAAACTCGGAGAATTCGACTTCTAAATGGGCACCGCGGTGCCGGAGACCTTGACGCGGCTGTCGCCGGGAATCGCGGTGCACATCAGGAGGCTGGGCCGCCCCATGTCGACGCCCTGATGAATGGTGACGACGGCGCCCTCTTCGAGGTGTCCCAGAGCGCGCAGGTAGCCGGTGAAGGCGGCAGCCGCCGCGCCGGTGGCCGGGTCCTCGACCACGCCGCCGGGCGGGAACGGGTTGCGGGCGTGGAAGACAGCAGGGGATTCGGCCCAGAAGAGGTGGACGGTGGTCCAGCCCAGTTCTGCCATGATCTTGCCAAGGGCGTCGAAGTCGTAGTCGAGGTCGGCCAGGCGGTCCCGGGAGGCCGCGGCCAGCACGAGGTGGTCGTTGCCGGCGTTGGCGATGTGCGCTGGGTAGGCGGGGTCCAGGTCGTCGGCCGACCAGCGCGGCGAGCGCCGGCCGTACCTCCTCGTCAGAGGCCGGGCGGGTGGAGGTGGGCGGACTCGTCAAGGTGGCGGTGAGGCCACCGGCCGGGTCTGCGACGATCTCCACCGGGACTGGTCCTACCTGGGTGGCGAGGTGCACGGTTCCTGGACCGATCCGCTCGCCCAGCGCGACCGAGGTCGCGATCGTCGCGTGACCGCAGAAGGCGACCTCGGCCAGCGGGCTGAAGTATCGAATCCGGTACTGGCGCTCTCCCGTGAGGAAGAGGAAGGCCGTCTCGGAGTAGCCGACCTCGGCGGCGATGGTGAGCATCTCCGCGTCCGACAACCCCTGGGCGTCCAAGACCACTCCGGCGGGGTTGCCTCCGGAGGGAGTGGTGGTGAAGGCGGTATATCTCAGGACTTCGGTCACCCGACCATCATCGCGCCTGCTGCCCCCCGAACAGACGCCGAGGTCGATGATGCCAGGCTGGTGGTGTGCCGAACGCCGCCGACCGACGACTCCGGATCGGAGTGCCCCTGTCCCTGTCTGGAAGGTACGCCCGATTTGGTGAGCAGGTCGGGCTGGGGCTCGACATCTGGCGAGGTTTCAACCCGTCCATGGAGTTGATCGCCGAGGATGACCGGAGCGACCCGGAGGTGCTGGAGGGCGTGCTCCGCCGGCTGTCGCCGCGGTGTGACCTCCTTCTGGGGCCGTACTCCACACGGCTCATGCGCCGGGCGGGCCGGATCGCCGCGGAACTGGACCGGCTGATCTGGAACCACGGGGGTTCGGGCGATGACGTGGAAGCGGCTCACCCCGGGCATGTCGTCTCGGTCCTTACGCCGACGAGCCGGTACGCCGAGCCCTTCGTGCGGCACCTGGGCAATCGGGACCCGCTGTGGATCGCCGAGGGCAAGGGGAGCTTCGGCCGGCAGGTGGCGGCGGGGGCGCAGGCGTGCGCGGATGAGCTCGGCATTCCGGTGATCCGTGTCGGGCCCGGGGATGCTCTTCCGGGGGACGGCTCGTGGAATCTGCTCTGTGCCGGGTCGTTTGACGAGGACGTCGAGGTGATCAAGCGGGCGTGGAGTCCGCGGGTCGTTTGTGCCGTGGCAGCGGGCGTGCGGGAGTTCGGCGACGCCGTGGACGACCCTCGAGGGATCTACGGGGTCGGGCAATGGTTCCCGGGGAGTGGTGGCGAGGCCGCCATCGGGATGGGCGAGCGGGATTTCGTCCTGGCCTATCGGGATCGGTCCGGGAGGTCGCCCGACTATCCCGCCGTCCAGGCCGCGGCCACCGCGATCATCGCGACCCACTGCGCCGCCGAGGCGGGAAGCGCTGAGCGTGAGGAGGTGTGGGCGGTCGCCGGCGCGCTGGAGACCAGCACGTTGTTCGGCGCCTTCGCGATCGACCCGCGCACCGGCCTCCAGGTCGGCCATCGGGCGGTGCTCACCCGGTGGGAGGCCGATGGGCCTGTTGCCGTGGGCTGAGCGAAGGGCAGGGCCCGCACCCGCTGGGCGGCGCGGGCCGTACGAAGGGTAGGGCCCGCACCCGCCGGGGCGGGCGCGGGCCGTGCGAAGGGTGTCAGAGCCGGCTGATGCGGACCGCGTCGGCGATGACGAGGCCCGTGCCGGAGGTCCAGCGGCTCACGCCGACCACGTTGTACGTGCCCGCGTTGAGGGAGAACGTGCCGATGCTGCGCCACGTCCCGCCGCCCGAGCGCTGGTCGACGTACACGGTCTGGTTGCCGCCCGATGCCGCCACGATGTACGGCGCCGAGCTGTTGTACCCGGGATCAGCCGGATGCCAGACCTCGACCCGGTACGTGCCGGCGCTGGGGATCGTCGCTGAGTACCACGCCGGGTCGCTGGCGGCGACCGGGTCGGCGAAGCGGTAGTCGGCGCCGTAGCGCTGGCTGGAGTAGGTGGAGGTGCCCCAGTTGGCGCTGGCGGTGAACTGCCCGGCCGTGGCGTTGTCGACGGTCGTCGTCCACGTCGGGGTGCCGCCGCCGGTCACGTAGTTCATGTACGTGGTCCAGTTCCAGTGCGAGCCCGGGTCGGTGTGGGTCGCGCCGGGCACCTCGTTGTGGCCGATGATGCCGGTCCTGGTCTTGGGGATGCCGTACTTGTCGCACATGGCCTTGGTCAGGGCCGCGGAGGCCCGGTACATCGCGTCGGTGAACCACGAGGCGTCGTTGACGAAGCCCTCGTGCTCGATCCCGATGGACCGGTTGTTGTAGGTCGAGTTCCCCGCGTGCCAGGCGACGTCCTTGTCACGCACCATCTGGGTGATGGCGCCGTTGGAGGACTTGACCACGTAATGCGACGAGACGTTGGAGCTGGGGTTCTGGAACCAGGAGATGGTCCCGGCGTAGGAGCCCTGAGTCACGTGGATGATCACGCGGTCGATGTTGTAGTCGGACTCGCGGTTGGCGACGCGGTAGTTGCCGGAGTTGGCCGGCACCCAGGCGGCCGGCGGGTAGTCGGGGCTGGCGACCGCGGCCTGCGCGTTCAGGTCGCGGGCCGTGGCCAGGTCGCCGCGGTCGGCGGTGACCTCCTGCGGCTTGACCTGCACGCCGCGGGCGTCGATGCCGAGGCCGAGCTGCTCGTACACGGCGTCGGCGTACAGGCGGGCCAGCTCGGGCGAGGAGGCGTTGCCGTACTTGGCGACGGCCTTGTACCAGCGGCCGAGGTCCTTCCTGGCGGTCTCGTCGAGGCCCAGCGCGTCGGCGTGGGAGCGCAGGACTGCCGCGCCGCCGAGGATGTTGGCCTCGTCGTCCTTGCGCAGCTTCTCGGCCGGGAGCTTGGTGAGCTCGGCGGCCTTCTCGAGCGAGTGGTTGGTCGGGTTGCTGACCAGGTGCATCATGCCGTAGCCGGCGCTGGCGCTGGGTTCGCCGTTGTGGCCGTCGAGGTGGGTCTCGGCGTAGGCCAGCGCGACGAGCAGGTCGCGCGGCACGCCGTACTCGGCCGCCGCCTTGGCGAAGGCGGCGGGCAGCGGGGCCTCCTTGGCCGCGGCCATGGTGGGCTGGCCTGCGGCTATGAGGAGGACGGCGAGAATCGAGGTGGCCAGGGCTGCTAATCGCGTGCGGGCGAGAGTCATGGGTGCTCCTCGTTACACAAGGGTGACGGGAGCAACGTATGGCATGTCCTGACTGATGTCGATAATTGACATTACTTAGGAGTTAGGTGAAACTTTCCGCCCACAGGTTCTGTGAAGACTATTGCGCTTTAGTCTCATAGCCCTGAAACTTCCCTTCGTGACCGCGCTTTTGCGTACCGTCTTAGCGGCGCTCACCGCCGCACTCGTCAGCATCGTCACTCCCACCGCCTCCGCAGCCGCCGCCGCCTGCACGATCGATCCCGCCACCCCCAAACGCCAGCTCAGGGCCATGTGGATCTCGTCTGTCGCGAACATCGACTGGCCCAGCCGCACCGGACTGAGCGCGGCGGCGCAGCAGGCCGAGTTCCGCGCCTGGTTGGACCTGGCCGTCGCCAAGCGCATGAACGCCGTGGTCGTGCAGGTCAGGCCGACGGCCGACGCGTTCTGGCCATCGCCGTACGAGCCGTGGTCGCAGTGGCTGACCGGCACTCAGGGCGGCAACCCCGGGTACGACCCGCTGGCCTTCATGGTCAACGAGGCCCACGCCCGCAACCTGGAGTTCCACGCCTGGTTCAACCCGTACCGGATCGCCAACCACGACGATCCGACCAGGCTCGTCTCCACGCACCCGGCGCGGCAGAACCCGTCCTGGCGTTTCGCCTACGGTGGCAAGCTCTACTACAACCCGGGCATCCCGACGGTACGCGACTTCATCGAAGACGCGATCATGGACGCCGTCTCGCGTTACGACCTCGACGGTGTGCACCTCGACGACTACTTCTACCCTTATCCGGTCAGTGGCCAGAGCATTCCGGACACGGCCACCTACCAGCAGTACGGCGGCTCGTTCGGCAACATCGCCGACTGGCGGCGCAACAACGTCAACCTCCTCGTCCGCGAGCTCGACCAGCGCATCCACGCCGCCAAACCGCACGTGTCCTTCGGGATCAGCCCGTTCGGCATCTGGCGCAACTCAGGCACCGACCCGCTCGGCTCGCGCACCTCGGGGCTGCAGTCGTACGACTCCATCTACGCCGACAGCCGGCAGTGGGTGAAGCAGGGCTGGGTCGACTACATCGCGCCGCAGATCTACTGGCACATCGGCTTCTCCACCGCCGCCTACGAGGTGCTCACCGCCTGGTGGTCCGACGTCGTACGCGACACCGGCGTGCAGCTCGTCGTCGGCCAGGCCGCCTACCGCGCCGGCGCCTCCGGCCAGGACGCCGCCTGGCAGGACCCGGCCGAGCTCAGTGACCACCTCACCGACAACAGGAAACATCCCGAGGTCGTCGGCGACGTCTACTTCAGCGCCAAGGATGTCAAAGCCGACCGGATCGGCGCGATCACCAGGCTCGTCAACGCCCACTACACCAAGCCCGCGCTGCATCCCGCCCGCGGCTCGGCCGCCGCCCCCGCCGCGCCGGTCATCACCTCCGCCACCCAAGGAACGAACGGCGTCCAGCTGACCTGGAGCGGCTCGGGCACCTCGTACGCCGTCTACCGCGTCGCCGGCTCCCCGTCGGCCGCCGACCCGTGCTTCTTCGCCGACGCCCGCAACCTGATCACCACTACCAGAAAGACCACCTTCACCGACCCGACCGCCGGCGGGACGCAGACCTACTACGTGACCGCGCTCAACAGGACGCACCAGGAGAGTGCGCCCAGCGCCGGCCGGGTCGCCTCCGGCGGCTCGGGGTACAGCGTGGTGATCGACAACGCCGGGTCCGGCTTCACGGCCAGTGCCAACTGGGGAACCTCCACGTACTCCACGCAGGCGTACGGCAGCGACTACCGGTTCGCCGACCCGGTCGCGGCCAGCGATCCCGCCTGGTTCCAGGCTTCGATTCCGAGCGCGGGCGACTACCGGGTGGAGGTGTGGCATCCGGCCAACGCCGGCTACAACAGTGCGACGCCGCACATCGTGGCCGCGTCGGGAGGCAACCAGACGGTCACCGTGGACCAGCGGTCGGGGGGCGGTGCGTGGCGCAGCATCGGCACGTTCTCCCTCAACGCGGGCACGTACAACGTGGTCGGCGTGAGCCGCTGGACCTCCACGACCGGGTACGTCATCGCCGACGCCGTCCGCATCACCAAGGTCTGATGCCGGGGCATTGAGGAGGCTGGGCAGGCCGGGTCGGCGATCGTACGATGAGCCGGTGGACGGTGCCCGTCCGCGGCCTGCCGACGTGGTCGCGGTCCTGGTCGCGGCAGGCTTGACGCTGGCGATCGACTCCGCGGGCCCGCTTCTGCCGATCCTTCTGGCCACCGCGCTGCCGGTGTTGTGGATGCGCCGCGCGCCGCTCACCGTGGCGTGGATCTGCGCGGGCACGGCGCTCGCGCTGCCCGTGCTGTGCGTGCTGGCCCCGTCCGTCGTGCCGCCGCTGTACGACGTGCTGGTGTGGCCGCCGTCGTGCGCGTTCGCCGGGTATGCGGCGATGCGGTTCGCCAGGCATCGCCGCACCCTGCGGTGGCTGCCGGTGATCACGCTTGCCCTGGCCGTGTTGCTGCTCGCCGAGTGGCCGGCCGCCGCGCCCCTCGTCCTGCGTACCGAAGTGGTGATCGCGCTGGCGGTGCTGTACGGCCTGTACGCGGAGGTCAGGGCACGGCTGGAGCGGGTGCTGGCCGAGCGCGCCGAGTGGGTGGAACGCGAGCGGCTGGCCGGCGAGATCCACGACGTCGTCACCCATCGCGTCAGCCGGATGGTGCTGCAGGCCGGGGCCCTGGCGGCGGCCTCGGCCGACGAGCGCGGCCGGGCGGCAGCGGAGGAACTGCGTGCCACGGCCGGCGAGGCGCTGGAGGAGCTGCGTCACATGGTGGCATTGTTGCGGCGCGGCACCGGGGAGGGCTTCGATGTGGGGCTGCCGCTGCCCGACCTGCGGTCGCTGACCTCGGAGTCCGCCTGCGCGGGCGTGCCCGTGGAGCTGGTGGTGAGCGGGACGCCGGTGCCCGTCTCCGGCGCGGTGGGGCGGACGGCGTACCGGGTGGTCCAGGAGGCCCTGGCGAACGTCCGCGACCACGCGCCCGGCGCGGACGCCCGGGTGGAGGTCCGCTACCTCGCGGGCGTCGTGCGGATCAGCGTGCAGAACACGCCGCCGGACAAGGAGGCGACCACGTTCGGCTGGACGGACGTGGGCGGTCTGCATGACGTACGGCAGTGGGTCGAGCTGGCCGGCGGCACGCTGGAGGCCGGTCCGGTGGTGGACGGCGGCTTCCACGTCGGGGCCACCCTCCCCATCTCCCCACCCTGACCGACCACGGTCTGATGGCGACGTCATCCCAACGAAGGAGCAAAAGGGTTCCGGGGAAGGATGCCCTGGCGGACCCGGCCAGGCCAGTGTGATTTCCATGAACCGACTAGCTCGGACGGCCGCCGTCCTCGTCGTGGCCGTCCTGCTCGCCTCGTGCGGCGCGTCCACCACCACCGCCACGACCCCGGCGGCCGGCGGGCACTCGAGTCATTCCGGCCACAGCACCACATCCACGCCCACGGCCTCCCCGCTCCGGGCCGGCGAGCGGTTCGTCTCACTGACGATGGAGGAGCCGTACACGCCGGGCCCGCCCAACGGCGGCACGGACGACTACCGGTGTTTCCTCATCGACCCGAAGCTGGCGAACCGGATGTTCCTGACCGGCGCCCAGTTCCAGCCCCAGAACACCGACCTCGTCCACCACGCCATCTTCTTCAGGCTCAACCCCGAGCAGGCCGCGAAGGCCCGCGAGCTCGACGCCGCCACCCCGGGCCAGGGCTACACCTGCTTCGGCGACTCGGGCGTCGACGATGCGTCGTGGGTGGCCCACTGGGCGCCCGGCACGAACGAGACGCTCCTCGACTCCAAATACGGCTACGAGCTGCCGCCGGGCAGCCAGCTCGTCATGCAGGTCCACTACAACCTGCTGGGCGTCGAGGGCAAGCCGGGCACCGACCGCTCCGGGATCCGGCTGCGCCTCACCGAGCAGTCGCTGACGCCGCTCGAGACCGCGCTGTTCCCCGCCCCGGTCGAGCTGCCCTGCACGCCGAAGGAGTCGGGCCCGCTGTGCGACCGGGCCGCCGCGGTGAAGGACGTCATCGGCAGGTTCGGCAAGGAGATCGAGGACCAGCTGACCGAACTCGCCGAGTTCTGCCGCCCGGCCAGGCCGAGCCCCACGCAGCACTGCGACCTGCCCATCGGGGGCCCCGCCACCGTCCACGCCCTGGCCGGCCACATGCACCTGCTCGGCCGCGCCATCAAGGTCGAGCTCAACCCCGGCGTGCCTGGGGCCCGCACACTGCTGGACGTCCCCGACTACAACTTCGACGACCAGGCGCTGCGCGTGCTCCCCGCGCCCGTCCAGCTCAAGGAGGGCGACGTGGTCCGGGTGACCTGCACCCACGACGCCGGCCTGCGCGCCCTGCTGCCGCAACTCCAGAAGCAGCCGCCCCGGTACGTGGTGTGGGGCGACGGCACCAGCGACGAGATGTGCCTCGGCATCGCCATTGTGTCCCTCGCCTAGGACCCGTAGACCACCGAGAGGAACCGCACCAGCACGGCCTTAGCCCACGTACCGCTAGCCGTCGGGCGCGTCCCGTGGCTCACCGTCGAGGCTGTAGAACACCCGGTCAGGGTGTGGTGGCGGTCGCGCGCTCTGCACCAGGTCCTCGGCCGCGTGCTGATCGCCACCGGCGAGCAGGAACCGGAGCCGCATGAGTGCGGGACGCCGCGCTGCCGCCTCGCTATGCGCCTGAATCCGGAGAATCCAGCAGCCCCAGGCTGTCCTGCTCACCCCGGCGCCGGATGACGTCGTTGATCGCCTCGGTCACTTCCTGCCGGCTGTAGGCGCCCTCGGGCAGCTCGTTGAGGTGCGCGAGCAGGTCGGCGGGCAGGTTCACGTGTTCGGACGCCGCCGCGTACACCTCCCGGATCGCGACCCGGTCACGCTCGCCGAACGCCTCGTCGATGGCCTGCCGCAGCTCGTCAAGCACTGCGTGATCACTCATGTCCACATCTCCCCTCCACCGTGAGCAAGTCTCTGATCTGTTCCATCACCATGCCCACGGATACGTCGATCACCCACGACGGGTCATGCGGGCAACGCTCCGCCCGCGGGTCCACGCCGCCAGCGCCGCACACCGGACACGCCGTGGTCCACGAGATCAGCGGCCGGTGCCGGGTCCTGGACATCGGCCCGTGGTTGATGAGGTTGCCGCACCAGTAAATGGCGACCGTGGGCGTGCCGACGGCGGCGGCCAGGTGCCGGGGGCCGGTGTCGTTGGCGATCACCAGGTCGCAGCGCTCGTAGAGCGCGGCCAGCCCGCCGAGGCCGAACGTGCCCACGGCGGGGATGGCCGGGCGGCGCATGGCGGCCACCACGCCCTCCACCAGGTCCCGCTCCTTGTCCGTGCCCGTGACGACGACGGGCCGGTCGAGCCGGTCGGCGACGGCGGCGAAGCGCTCCACCGGCCACCGGCGGCGCGGATCGTTCGCCCCCGGGTGCACGGCGACCAGCCCCGGCGGCGGTTCGCCGAAGACGCGAGCCAGCTCGCCCCGGTCCTCGCCGGTGACCGCCAGGCGGGGCTCCAGCCCGTCCGCGACCCCACCGACCAGGGCGGCGACCTGCAGGAAACGCAGCGTCTCGTGGTGGTAGTCCGTGTACGGCACCCAGCGGTCGAGCCCCTCGGCGTCCGGCGCCCGCAGTCCGGCCGTCACCCGCGCCCCCAGCCGCCGGATGAACGGGTTGGAGAACCGGCCACCGCCGTGGATCTGCACCGCCAGGTCGAAACCGCGCTCCCGCAGCCGCTCGCAGAGCTCGTCGGGCGCCGGGTGCCCGCGTTCCGACGTCGAGACGCCCGAGATCGGCGGCAGCGCCACCACGTCGTCCACGGGCCCTGGCCGCCCGGTGAGGAACTCGGCGTGCCAGGCGGTGCCGAGCAGGGTCAGCCGGGCACCGGGGTAGGCCCGCTTGAGCGCCTCCAACGCCGGCACGGCCAGCAGGTAGTCGCCGATCGCGTTGGCTCTCAGCACCGCGATCCGCTCCACGCCGTCGACCAGTTCCGAGCAGCCGTGCATAGCCGCCCGGCTACCCCAGGACATCCCCTCCATACCTGGCGCGGGGTTCAGCCTCATGGGTTTGAGCAGAGCTTTCACAGGTACTCGCTCCTCATGGGCACCGCGAACGAGAAGACCGTCAACGCCGTGGTCGTGGGCGACGTCATGCTGGACTCGTGGCTGCTCGGCTCGGCGAAACGGCTGGCCCAGGAGGCTCCGGTGCCCGTGATGAGCCTGGAGGCGACCGAGAACGCGCCGGGCGGCGCCGCCAACACGGCGGCCAACCTCGTGGCGCTCGGGGCCCGCGTCCGGCTCGTCGGCGTCGTGGGCGACGACCCGCCCGGTGACGAGCTGGTGCAGTCGCTGCGCCTGCTCGGCGTGGAGACGGACCTGGTGACCGTGCCCGGGCGGCGTACCGCGCACAAGCGGCGGCTGGTCGCCAGCGGCCAGCTCACGGCCCGCTACGACGAGGAGGACCACGACGTCCTCCCCGCGGAGGCCGAGAGCGAGCTGCTGCGGCGGGTGACGGCGGCCGTGGGCCGGGCCGACGTGGTGGTGGCCTGCGACTACGGCGGCGGCGTGTGCACGCCCGCGGTGCGCCGGGTGCTCGCCGAGGTCGCTCTGCTGGTGGTGGACGCGCACGCGGTGGCGTCGTGGCGGGAGTGCGCGCCGGCCGCGGTCCTGCCCAACTACGCCGAGGTCGTACGCCTGCTGGGCGACGAGGACGGCGAGGTGGACCGGCCGGCGTACCTGATGGCGCGCAGCGACCGGCTGCTGGAGCTGACCGGCGCCGAGATCGTGGTGACCACGCTCGACGGCGAGGGCACGCTGCTGCACAGGAGCGGCTGCCCGCCGTACCGGACCTACGCGCAGCCCGCGCCGCAGCACATGACCACGGGCGCGGGCGACACCTACACCGCGGCCTTCGCGCTCTGGCTGGCGGACGGCGCGTCGCCGGAGGAGGCGGCGCAGGCGGGCCAGGCCGCGGCCGGCGTCGTCGTACGCCGCTCGGGCACCGCCATCTGCACCCGGCACGACCTGCTGCACGCCCTGCGCCGCCGCGAGGGCGCGGTGCAGACTCCCGAGCGGCTGGCCCGGCTGCTGGATGAGCACCGGCGCAGGGGCGAGCGGGTCGTGTTCACCAACGGCTGCTTCGACGTGCTGCACCGGGGGCACGTGACCTATCTGGAGCAGGCGGGGCAGCTCGGCGACGTGCTGGTGGTGGCGGTCAACAGCGACGCGAGCGTGGCCCGGCTGAAAGGCCCGGGGCGGCCGGTCAACCCGTGCGAGGACCGCATGTCGGTGCTCGCGGCGCTGAACGACGTGGACTACGTGGTCGAGTTCGACGAGGACACCCCGGAGCGGCTGCTCAGAATGATCCGCCCCGAGCTCTATGTCAAAGGCGGCGACTACACACCGGAAATGCTGGAGGAGGCGCCGCTGGTACGCGCCCTGGGCGGCGAGGTGCGGGTGCTCGGCTACGTTCCCGACCGCTCGACCACCGCCATCATCGGCCGCGTGAAATCGTTGCCCGAGCAACTCCTGCCGCCCGATGCGTGAGCGGGCGAGAGTGGCTCATGCCGTAAAGAGTCGCAAGGGGTTGGGCACGGGCACGCACCGCATCGCCTCTCCCGCCGCGTCCGTCCAGCGCAGCAGGAGATTGGCCTTGGCCGGAATGTGCGTGCTGGAGAGCAGGGTCCGCACGTCCTCCGGATCGCCATGATCCCGCCCGGCGCCTTTGAAGACGGCCCTCGCCCGCGCCCACAGCTCCTCCCACAGCCGCGGATGGCGCTCTGCGACCGCCCCGGCGAGCTCGTAGAGGTTGTTGGTCACCAGGCAGTAGACCAGCCGCTCCCAGCCGTAGGACGGACTCACCAGGCCCGTGCGCGGGATCTCGGAATGCCGCTCCGCGACGACCCTGACGCCTTCATGATCACGGTAGAGCGCCTGGGCGGGCAGGCCGTGCTCGTCCACCGCGACGAGCACGTTCTGCAGGTGGCATTCGAGCACGATCCCGTGGCGGAGGTACGCGTGCAGAACCGGCGGCACCAGGTGCTCCAGGTACCGTTCCCACCACAGCAGCGCCCGGTCCTCATCCAGCCCGTCTAGCGGGTTGCCGGGGAAGCCCTCGCTGATCCCCGCCGCCATCAGCGCGGTCAGTCCCGGGCGCACGTGCTCGCGCAGCCCGTCCCGTACGATCACGGCCAGCGCCTCGCCCCCGTCCCCGCCCAGCTCCGCGCTGCGGTAACCGCGGTCGCGCAGCACGGCGGGCCGGGGCACATGCTCGGGCAGTCCGTCGAAGGCCCCGTCGACCAGGTCGGCGACCGCGCGCAGCCGGCGCAGGTCACGCAGCCACAGGCGGCGAACATCGTTCGTGATCCGCACGTCCAGGCTGAACTTGCAGAACAGGTCGAGCTCCGGCAGGTAGACCGTGCGGATCGACGCGGTCGGCACGGCCACGGCCGCCGTGGCGCCCAGGTGACGCAGCCGCCCGCCGCGCAGGCCGCCGAGCAGCTCCACCTGCCAGGGGTGCGCGGGCAGCAGCGCCACGCCATCGCCCGGGAGCGGGCCCAGCCGATCGAGCGCGCTCACCTCCCCCTCCTCCACCAGGACCTCGGCGGGCACGCCGAGCAGCGGCAGGGCGAAGCTCGCATGTGCCTCCGGCGCGTAACGCAGCCACTCCTCCGGACCCGCGCCACCGCGGGCCTTGGGCGCGGGGTGGTAGCGGTGCCCGGCGACGAGGGCCTGTTCGGAGCGCACGTACGGGTCCGCGGGCGGCGCGGCGGCCTGTCTGGCGGCCAGCAGCGCGGCCGCGACGTCCCGGCTGTGGGCGATCTCGGCGGGCAGCACGTCGTTGTCCACTCCGGTGCTCGCGCGGAGTTCCGCCGCCGCCAGCGCGATCAGGTCGTCCAGCGACACCGGCCGCCAGCCGTCGGGCGTGCGGAGCTCCGGCTCGGCCGGGAAGCGTTTGCCGTGGACGCGCAGCACGTGGCCGGTCGCGGCGAGGGCGAAGGTCCCAGGATCCGGGCCCGGGCGGGCCGTCTCGCGGAGCAGGCAGTTGAGCAGCGCCGTAACCGCGAGGGCCGCGGCGACCGTCCGTGCCTCTCGCTCAGGCCCAGAGGACGAGAGCTCCGTGGATGCCATGGCGACCTTTTCTTACCATTTGTGCCTATTAATGCCCATGGGCTAGATACCCAGGATATTTCTGGAAATAGTGTGAAATATGGGGCTGCTTGAGGAGCAGTTCGCGGCCGAGCTGGCCGTTGTACGTCCTGATCTGTCGGCGTCCTACGCCGCGGCGCTTCCTGGCGCGCGAGCCGCCGTGCTCGGTCGCCTGTGGCGCAGCCTCCTCCACGAACCCCTGCCCGGCGTGGCCGCATCCCCGGGCCAGGGGTCTCCCGGCTCTCCTGCCGGGCAGGCCGTTGTGGTGTTGTCCGACGGGCGGCGGGTGGCCGGGCCGGCGCGGCTGCCGTACGACCTGGGCGGCGTACCCGCCCTGTGGCTGGACGGGCGCCCCTGGACGCACCCTGCCGGCCTGCTGGCCGTGCTCCGGCTGCCCGGGGCCGGGCGGCTGGTCGAGGATCTGGACAACAGCGTCGCCTCCCTGGCCCTGTCCCGCGCGAGCGCCGCCACGCAGCCCCCCGCGACGACCGTCACGCCGGAGCACTACGAGCAGAGTGTGGTCGACGGTCACCCCTACCACCCGTGCTGCCGCAACCGCCCAGGTGTCTCGGTGGCCGAGCAGCTGGCGTACATGCCGGAGCACCGCCCCGTCGTCGCCCTGGACCTGGTCGCGGTGCCTGCGGCGGACTGCCTGGTCTCGGGTCCGTGGCCGGCCTCGCTCACCGACGGCGACCGGCTGCTCCTGCCCGTGCACCCCTGGCAGACCCGGCACGTGCTGCCCGACCTGGGCCTGCGGCCGTACGCGCTGGGTGCGATCCCGGCCCACCCGCTGATGTCCGTACGCACCCTCGCCCCGCTCGACGGCGGCCCGCATCTCAAGACGGCGTTCACCACCCGCATGACCTCGGACGTCAGGGACATCTCCCCCGGCTCGATCCGCGACTGCGTGGCGCTGTCCGAGGTGCTCACGGACCTGTCGGCACGGCTGGGTGGCCGCCTGCACATGGCCCGCTACCTGGCCGGGGCCGCCGCCACGGCCAAGGGCGAGCTGAGCGCCGACGTGTCGGCCATGCTGCGCGAGCCGACGCCCGCCGTCATCCGAGGCGGCGTCGTGCTGCCGGTCGCGGCGGTCACCCGTGAGATGGTCCGCGACCCGGCCGAGTGGCTGGCGGTGTTCGCCCGCCTGGCCCTGGCCGGCGCTCTCGGCCTGCTGGCGCTCGGCGCGGCGCTGGAGGCGCACGGTCAGAACCTGCTGATCGTCATGGACGGAGGTCGCGGCCTGCCCGCCCGCCTGGTCTACCGGGACCTGGCCGACGTCCGGCTCAGCCCCGCCAGGCTGGCGCGCAACGGCATCGAGGTCCCGCCGGTCAGCGACAGGCTGCTCAGCGACGACCCCGCCGTCCTGCACGCCAAGCTGTACGGCTCACTCGTCGGCACCACGTTCGGCAGCCTGATCTCCCTCTTCTGCGCGGGCGACCGGGCCGCCGAGTCACGGCTGTGGGCCGTCGTGGCGGACGCCGCCAGGGAGGCGTTCGACGCGCTCCCGGACGGTCCGGAGGTGCGGGCCGACCGCGACGCCCTGTTCGGCCCGCACCTCACGGTGAAGGCACACCTGCGCGCGCAACTGGACGGCGCGCCACCGGGCGACAGCTGGACGAAGGTGCCCAACCCGCTCTACGCGATCTAGGGCGCCAGCTCCGCGATGGGGATGCGGCGGAAGGTGATGCTCTCGTACGGGCCGAAGCTCCCGGTCTCGAACAGCAGGCCCACCGTGTCTGCGTCCACCCTGACCAGGTCGGAGTAGGCCGCAGGCAGCCCGGACACCGTGTGCGCGACCCGCCAGGTGACGCCGAGGTCGTCGCTGGCGCGTACCGTCATCATCGCCCGCGCGTCGGGCGCCGCGGGGCCCGAGAACAGCAGCACGTCCGGCGAGTCGCACCACAACACGCTGCCTTCGACCACCGGGCCGACCAGCGCCGCCTGGGGGCGGAACGGCTGCTCCAGCGTCTGACCGCCGTCGGCGGAGTACGCGTCGGCCCTGGTGCCGGGGGCGGTCGAGTCGGTGCGGGTGTTGACGTAAACGCGCCCGTCGGGCAGCTCGGTGGCCGTGGTCTCGTTGACGTTGACGTAGCCGTCGGGATTGTCGTCGACGTAGCCGACGCGCCAGGTCTGGCCGCCGTCGTCGCTGAGCACCGAGTGGCCGCCGTTGTACTTGCCCTCGGTCCCGTTGTCCTGACCGCTCGGGGGCAGGGAGTGATTGGCGGGGACCACGATCCGCCCCGTGTGCTGCCCGCGCCGCAGCTCGATCGCGTGCCCGGGCGTGGTCGCGTACCAGCGCCACTCCGGCCGCTTCGCGGTGCCGGTGATCTCGCGAGGAGCCGACCAGGTGACCCCGTCGTCCTCGCTGACCTGCACGAACACCCGCCGTCCATCGGACGCGGACACCTGGCCACGGCGGATCTTCTCCTCGGTGGCCGACGGCCCTTGCCGGACGAACACCAGGACGATCCGGCCGTCGGCCAGCGCCACCGGAGCCGGGTTGCCCGCGGTGCCGCGCCGTGGCTCCGTGGCGATCACCTGCAGGGCGCCCCAAGTCCGGCCGCCGTCCGTCGAGCGCTTGAGCACCAGGTCGATGTGTCCGGAGTCGCCGCCCGAGGCGTGCCGTCCCTCCGCGAAAGCCAGCACGGTGCCCGCCCGCGTGACGACCGCTGCGGGGATCCGGTAGGTGTGGTAGCCGTCCGTGGCCCGACTGTACGGCACCGACGTGGGATAACGATCCGCCATGCCGGAACGCTACGGCCCGCGGGTTAACGACGCCCGACGCCCGGCCTACGTGAAGACGAATGAGGCCATTGGTGAGGAAGGGACACCTGTGCCGCCGAGGAGTCTCCTCAGCGGCACGGGGTTCCGTCAGCCGGCGAAGACGATCACATTGTCTTGGTAGCTGCGGCGCTGGCGGTCGAACGCGCCGCCGCAGGTGATCAGCCGGAGCTGGGTGCCCCCGCCTGAGCCGTAGACCTCCTTGTCCGGGATGCGGTTCTTCGGATAGCGGGACAGGCGGGTCACCACGAACGTGACCGTTGTGCCGTCGGCGCGGTCGACGTGGACACGGTCGCCCTTGCGCAGCTGGCGCAGGCGGTAGAACACCGCCGGGCCGGTGGTCGAGTCGACGTGGCCCGCGATCACGGCGACGCCCTGCTCGCCTGGCTCCGGTCCCGCCTTGTTCCACCCCACGCGGTCGAACTGCTTGGGGGCGATCAGGCGGTTCCCGGCGTCGAGCCGCAGCGGGATCACCCTGGTGGAGACGCCGATGGCGGGGATGCGTAACCGCACAGGGTTGGCGACGTCGGCCCGGCGGGGCGCGGCGTCCGACGTGCCCGAGTCCGGCACCGACACCGGGCGGGTGTCCCCGCCTCGTGCCGCCGTCCCGTCGTGCGTTGAGGTCGCCGCCCTGTCGTGGGCGGGGCTCGCCGCCTCGCGGGGCGCCGGTGCGGCGGCGCATCCTCCGGCCGCCGCGACCAGCGCGCAGGTCGCCAAGAACGCACGCACGGTCAGCTGCCCGCGAAGAAGGCGCGCCGCACCCAGTACGCCCCCACGGCCAGCAGCCCGGCGCCCGCCAGACTCAGCGGCAGCACGGGAACCGACCCGCCGTCGGTGCTCCCGGTCTCAGCGGTCCCGCCGAGACCGGTGTCCACCCCGCCTCGCGGAGCCCCATCGTCGTCATCGTCGTCGTCACGCGACGCGCCACCCACGCCCGTGTCGACCCCGCCTCGCGGAGCCCCGCCGTCGTCGCCGCCATCGTCGTCATCATCACCGCCATCGTCATCGTCGTCGTCCGTGGTGGTGGTGACGTGGACGGCGGCGGGCGTGGCCGCCGCCTGGGCGCTCGTGGTCACGAAGACCGCGCTGGTCGCGCCCAGCCCGAGCGCGACCGCGATCGTGAGCAGGATCCGCCGTATTGCCTGGCCCATGTGAGTCTCCTCCTGACGTTCGCCGCGGCCTCTCCGCGGCTGACCTCAGCCTCCAAAGCGGCCGTTGGGCCACTATGAGGTCGAGATGACAGGTCTCTCACCCGGCCCTACGGCGGGGCCGCGCGGTGCGAGAGAACCTTGGCGTGAAAGAGTGCGAATCACGGACGAGTGCTTCTGGAGGCAGGGGTGGCTGACGAGTTCGACGTCATCGTGGTCGGCGCTGGTCCCGCCGGCGAGAACGTCGTGGACCGGGCCGTACGGGGCGGCCTGACCGCGGCCGTCGTCGAGGAACGGCTGGCCGGTGGCGAATGCTCCTATTGGGCATGCGTGCCGAGCAAGGCGCTGCTGCGGCCCATCGACCTGGCGGGCGAGGTGAGCCGCGTGCCCGGGCTCTCGCTCGGCGAGATCGACGTCGCGGCCGTGCTGGCCCACCGGGACGAGGCCGTCTCGCGGTACGACGACACCGGCCAGGTGGGGTGGATCGAGAGCGTGCCGGCCGAGTTCGTACGAGGCCGCGGCCGGCTCGACGGCCCCAAGCGGGTCCGCGTGACCACGGAAGACGGCGCCGAGCGGGTGCTGACCGCCAGGCAGGCCGTGGTGCTGGCCACCGGCAGCAGGGCGGCCGTGCCGCCGGTGCCGGGGTTGGCCGAGGCCGACCCGTGGACCAGTCACGAGGTGACCGCGGCCACCGCGATCCCGGAGCGGCTGGCCGTGCTCGGCGGCGGGGTGGTGGCCTGCGAGATGGCGCAGGCCATGCATGGGCTCGGCGCCCGGCAGACCACCGTGCTGGTCCGCGGCGGCGGGCTGCTGGGCAGGATGGAGCCGTTCGCGGGTGAGATGCTCGCCGAGTCGTTCGCGGAGGCCGGGATCGACGTGCGGACCCATACCGACGTGGTCAGGGTCGAGCGGCCCGAGCCCGGCGGGAAGGTGACGGTGCACCTGCCCGAGGAGCCGCCGCTCGAGGCCGATGAGCTGCTGGTGGCCACCGGCCGCCGGCCCGCCACCCGCGACCTGGGGCTCGGCTCGGTGGGCCTGGCCGACGGCAAGTACGTCGAGGTGGACGACAGCATGCGGGCGACCGGCGTCCCCGAGGGCTGGCTGTACGCCGTGGGCGACGTCAACGGCCGGAACCTGCTCACCCACATGGGCAAGTACCAGGCCAGGCTCTGCGGCGACGTGATCGCGGCGCGGGCGCGCGGCGACGAGCTTCCCGCGATGCGCGACCTGGCCGACGGCTACGGCGCGCCGCAGGTGGTCTTCACCGACCCCCAGGTGTGCGCGGTGGGCCGCACCGAGGCGGCGGCCAGGCAGGAGGGCTTCCGCGTCCGCGTGGTGGACTACGACATGGGGCGGGTCACCGGGGCTTACCTGCTGGGCGACGGTTACCGCGGACGGGCCAGGGCCGTCGTGGACGAGGACAGGAAGGTGCTGCTCGGCGTCACGTTCGCCGGTCCGGGCGCGGCGGAGCTGCTGCACGCCGCCACGATCGCGGTCACCGCGGAGGTGCCGCTCGACCGGCTCTGGCATGCTGTGCCGTCGTTCCCGACGGTCAGTGAGGTGTGGCTGCGCCTGCTGGAGACGTACGGGCTGTAGGCCGATTCAGCAATCCCCGCGTTCGTGCCCGGAGCGCCCGCCTATCTGGATGACGACGGGCAGGCGGCTCGGCGCGGGGCCAGCGGATTCCCCCGCCTGCATCATCAACTCCGCCACGGTCTCCTCGACGTTGTCGCGTAGTTCCACGTGCGACAGCAGGTCCGTCAGCCGCAGCACGGACAGCAGGTGATCGGAGGGCCGGACCAGGATGATCCGCCCGCGGTCCCCCTCCTCCTCCATGCGCTGCATCGCCATCGCCAGCACGCCGATGACGGAGGAGTCGTAGAAATCCAGGTCGGCCAGGTCGAACACGAGGACGGGCCCGTCCGACCAGTCCCACACGGCGTTGATGCAGGCGCTGAACCGGACCCGTCCCGCATGGTCAAGCTCACCGCTGGCACGCACGACAGTGCACTGGACATATCGGGTCGTCTCGATGCGCAAGCCGTTCCTGCTCACGCCTTCTCCCCTGCCCTCAGAGCGGCGTTATCACAGGGTGATCACCCTTTTTCCCGGCCCATTAAGCCTCGCGGTGCCCCGGCTTACTAGTGCGAGGTGCCCGACTCCAGCGTGGGGATGACGCCCGGGACGGCCCCGACCATCACCAGCAGCGGCGACCGGGCGGGGCTGGGCAGCTCCAGCTCGGTGATGTTGCCCTGCACCCGCCGCTTGGCCCGGCCCATGTCGCCGTCCCTGACGCTGATGATCCGCACCACCGTCGGCGCCGCCGACCGCATGAGCTTCCTGGTGGCGTGGCGCAACCAGCGCAGCTCGCTGTTGATGCGCCGCCACGTCGCGGGGATGACGCTGGCCGGCTCCGCTCTCGTGCCCAGCCGGAGCGTGATGAGGCCGCTCGACCCGAACGCGCCCGGCAGCACCGGGTTGATCACGAACATGCCCGAGCGCAGCTGGCGTGGGCCCTGCCTGTTGACGTTCGCCAGGCCGCCGGCACTGATCAGCGAGTACAGCTCACAGCGGCATCCGTCGAGCGTGTCGGGATCGAAGTCGGCCGGCGGCACCTCCTCGAACACGATCTTGTCGAGCCGCAGCCCCGCCACGCCGTCACGCATGAGGCGCCCGCCCACGATCTGGCGCAGCTCCTCGCTGACGCCGTCGCCCTCCATGATGTCGAGCGCCTCGACGCAGATCAGCCCGTCGTCGGGGATCTCCTCCGCCGGCAGGTCGAAGGCCACCTGGGCCTGCGCCCTCCGGCCACGCAGCAACACGCACTGGCGCAGCTGCCCCTGGGAGCGGATCTGGATCAGCCGCGGCAGCGAGCTCACCGGCTCGGTGCTGCCGTTGTGCCAGTCGGTCACCGACCGCTCGTCCACCGACAACGCCATCCGCACCCGCAGCGGGCGGCCCTGCGCGGCGATCTTGAAGCCGGCCAGCCCCGACGTCTCGAACCGGCCCACGATCTGCGTGCCCCGATGCAGCCGGTCGGTCACCTGCAACGCGGCGACCTGGCCGCTGAGCACGTGCGCGGGCGGTATCGCCGGAAGGACCATCTGGTCGAGATCGGTGGCGGATCCTACGCTGCTCATCTCGTGCTCCTCACGGGGGTCAGAATGGTGGACAGCCCTGCCGGATGATGGAAGTCGAAACGGGTGAGCAGGGGGTCACGCCGTTCCCACATGCGGTGGACCGCGCCGAAGAGCGGGTCGCCGTCGCGCTCCACGTACCGCAGGTTGACCCCCAGCACGCGCGCGTAGTCGTCGCCGTGCGCCCAGTGCGGCAGGAGCTGGGTGGGCACGTCGCCGCCGCAGCGGCGCATCCAGAGCCACAGGCGAGCGCGCTCGCGCTGCTCGGGAGTGAGGATGGTGTCGCCCTTGGCGTGCCTGGCGACGGCCTCTTCCAGCAGCTGCCGAAGCTCGGACGGCGTGCGCGAGACGTGCGTGGCGCCGCACTCGGCCCCTTCGGACCAGCCTGCCTGGATGACGGGGATGCCGAAGGCCGGCAGCTCGATGTCGCCGAACGCGACGGCGACGTCGGTCAGGCTCCACAACATGTTCGTGGACAGCGTGTCGGCCACGTGCTTCATGCGGGCGTGGGCGCCGCCGACCGGGTCGAGGAACAACCAGTTGGCCCACTCATCGGACGTGGCGTAGTGCGCTGTCGTCTCGAACAGCTCCGTGTCCTCGCCGGGCTTGTGGCCGAACACGGCGACCGTGGGCAGGCCGGGATCGAGCCCCAGCCGGGCGCAGCCGTAGCTACGCAGCTGGCGGCGTTCGGTGTCGGTGCGGACCTGGTAGCCGCATTTCGCCTGCCAGGCCGAACGTTCCACGCTGGGCCTGATCAGGTCGCGGTGCGGCCAGACGTACTGCTCGAAGAACGCGGCGACCTGGCCGGGCAGCTCCTCCTGGAAGGAGCTCGCCCCGTCCGCGGGGAACAACGCGTACGCCTGCAGCGTGCCTGTGCCGTTCACGTGCACGACCGGGATCTCCCTGGGCATGCCGCGGTCCACCCGGTCGGTGACCAGTGCGAGGGGCGGCGTCTCAGGCTGCAGGTCTCGGGCCGCCCCGAACACCTCGCCCAGCTGCCGCGCCTCCGTGTCGCCCAGCACGACCAGCCGCGCCGTGGCCGCCCCGCAGAGGGCCTTCGCGACCAGGAGCGTGCGTGCCACGGCTCTGATGTCCTGGTCGTACACCTCCGCCACGATGCATCTGTCACCGCTGGGGCTCTCCGCCCAGTGCGTACGAGCAGCGCCGAGCAGACGATCGAAGTGTCCGCCATCTCCGACACGACGCATGAGACCCTCCACCGAGGCCAGGAAGATATTCCCTGGTAGACGTTGCCAGAGCGGCGCGCCTCCGCCCGTGCCCTCACACGCTTCTTTGCCGACGCCTGACCGAAGTCGTGGCCGCCCCTGACAGGCGATCAACAAGATGTGCTGGAAATCACCACATCGAGGGCGAACAAACCGGCTCCCCCGGAGGTCCAAGCTTTTACATGGAGCACGCCATGGGCGGGTTTAGGATGCACCCTATTGCCCGAGATTGCTCTCGAGATCACTCCAGAAGGTGGGGAATTTTCGCATGGGTTCCCGTGTGTCGAGTATCGCGCGCCTGACCGCGGCCGCGGCAGCGGCCGGGGTGGTGGCCGCCGCCATCGCGCTGCCCGCGGTCGGAGGCACCGGAGCGATGTTCGTCTCGGCATCCGAGGACCTGGGCATCAAACCCGAGGAGCTCAAGGAGCCCCCGCCCGCGGAGAAGACCGAGATCCTCGACGCCAGGGGCAACCAGATCGCGCAGTTCTACGAGGAGTACCGCGAGAGCGTCACACTCGACAAGGTCGCCGACGTCATGAAGACGGCGATCATCTCCATCGAGGACTACCGCTTCTACGAGCACGGCGCGATCGACATCGAGGGCACCATCCGCGCCTTGGCCAAGAACCTCACCTCAGGCGGCATCGCCCAGGGCGGCTCGTCCATCACCCAGCAGTACGTCAAGCAGGTGCTGTACAACTCGGCGACCACCGAGGAGGAGAAGAAAGCGGCGGTCGAGAGCAGTTACGCGCGCAAGCTCAAGGAGCTGCGCTACTCGATGGCGGTCGAGGAGAAGTACACCAAGGACCAGATCCTGGAGAAGTACCTCAACATCGCCTACTTCGGCGCTAGCGCCTACGGGATAGAGGCGGCGGCCAAGCGCTTCTTCGGCGTGAGCGCGTCTGACCTGACCTTGGCGCAGGCGGCGACCCTGGCCGGCGCCGTGCAGGACCCCAACGCGACGGACCCCAATCTGGGCAAGGAGCAGCGCGACCGGCTGCTCAAGCGGCGCAACCTCGTGCTAGACACGATGGCCAAACTGGGCAAGATCACGCCCGAGGAGGCCGCCGAGGCCAAGACCAAGAAGCTCGGCTACAAGGGCACCCCGCTCCCGGGGAACTGTGGGGCCAGCCAGTACCCGTATTTCTGCATGTACGTGCGCAACGAGATCCTCAGCAACCCCATCTTCGCCAAGACGGCCAAGGCCAGGAGCCGCTACCTTAACAGGGGCGGTCTGAAGATCCAGACCACGCTCGACCCCACGATGCAGAAAGCCGCCGAGAAGGCCATCAAGAAGTACGTGCACGCCTCCGACAACCCAGTGGCTTCCGAGGCGCTGGTCCAACCGGGCACGGGCCAGATCAAGGCCATGGCCGCCAGCCGCGAGTACGGCGACTCCAAGCGGAAGCACGAGATGTCATACAACGTCGTGGCCGACGCGGTGCACGGCGGCGGCACCGGCTTCCAGGCAGGCTCGACGTTCAAGACCTTCACCCTGCTCACCGCGCTCAAGCAGGGCATGAAGATCAACGACGGACTGTCCGTCGGCAGCGGCTACCGCGCCCCCTACTACTCCTCATTCAAGAACTGCGCGGGCAAGAGCATCGGCGACCCGACCCACACGGTCACCAACGCCGAGGGAGGCAGCGGCGGCTTCAAGTCGCTGGCCACCGGCACCTGGGGCTCGGTGAACACCTTCTTCGTCGCGCTGGAGCAGAAGGTGGGCCTGTGCAGCGTGGTCAAGACGGCCAAGTCGCTGGGCATCAAGCGCTCCGACGGGCTGCCCCTGACGGAGTTCGAGACGTTCACGCTCGGCACCAACGAGATGGACCCGGTGACCGTGGCCAACGCGTATGCCGCCATCGGCGCGCGCGGCAAATACTGCGCGCCCATGGCCATTACCAAGATCACCGACCGCAACGGCAAGGTGACCAACTACGAGCCGAAGTGCAAGCAGGCGCTGGACCCCGAGGTCGCGGACGCCGCGTCGGACATCCTTTCCGGGGTGTTCACCAAGGGCACGATGCGCGGCGTCGGCGGCATCGGCCGCCCGGCCGCCGGCAAGACCGGCACCACGGACGACCAGGCCAGCGCCTGGTTCGCCGGGTTCACCCCGGACCTGGCGGGCGCGGTCAGCATCGGCGACCCGCGCGGCGCCACCGCCCACAAACTCAACTACGTCACCATTGGCGGCCGCTACTACTCCAACGTCTTCGGCGCCTCGATCCCTGGTCCGATCTGGAAGGACACCATGATCGCCGCGCTGAAGGACATCCCGGCGACGGACTTCACGCCGGTGAACAGCGCCCGCTTCGGCGGCTGCGGCCAGAGTTGCGCACCGGTGCAGCCCGAGCGCGAGGAGCGGGAGACAGGCGACGACAATCCCTTCGAGATTCGCATCGGCGGGGAGGACGACTGATCATTCGGGGGATTTCCACCATCCGGATACGACAAATCGGACATGAAATAGAGCGCTGATCACCGTCGGCACAAAAACCTCTGACGGCTATCAGCGCCTCTAGCTCCGCAAATTCGGAGCCTGTCCGCACAATGGGACGCACTCCTTGCAAAGGCCCTATTAACAACGCCGAAACATTGGTACCTTGGGAGCGCTCCCAGCAACTTCCCGCGAGGTGCTCCATGACCGAGCAGCCCACACTGGCACAGGTGGCGGCCGCTGCAGGGGTTTCCCCCGCGACCGCATCCCGAGTCCTCACGGGCTCGGTGCGGGTCAGTACCTCGACCCGCCGCCAAGTCTACGACGCCGTCTCCCGCATGGGTTACGTCCGGCACCGGGCGCCCAGGGGAACGGCAGCCAAGACCATGGCCGATGGCGTCACGGCCGTGATCTGCGACCATCTGCCCCGTCTGTTCTCCGAGCCCTACTATGCCAGGCTCCTGTCCGCCGCGGGCGCGGTGATCGCCGAGCACGGCACCCATCTCCAGGTCACCACCGTCACCCCCACGTCGTCGACCCTGCCCGCGTTATCCGGCGCAGTGCTCATCATCGGCGCCAGGGAACGCCATCCCCTGGCGATCAAACTATCCACGTCGGGCGTCCCGGTGCGCAACATCGGCCGCCCGCCCCACGACCTCAAGCTCCCGTACGCCGACGTCGACAACTACGACGGCGGCCGGCAGGCGGCCGAGCATTTCCTGCTCAGCGGCCGCAGGAACGTGGCCGCCATCGGCGGCCCACCATCCCTACCTGCCGCCCGCGACCGGCTGGACGGGCTGGTCCGCACCCTACAGGCGGCCGGCGCGCCGGACGTGCCGGTGGCCTACGGCGACTTCACCGCCGCCTCGGGCACCCATGCCATGCAGTGGCTGCTGCGCCACGCCCCAGGGCTGGACGCCGTGTTCGTCGCCTCGGACCTGATGGCGGCGGGCGCGATCCAAGCGCTGCGCAGGGCCGGGCGCAAGGTGCCCGCGGACGTCGCGGTAATCGGGTTCGACGACGCCCCGGTCGCCAAGCACACCGTCCCTGCGCTCACCACGATCCGCCAGCCCGTCGAGGAGCTCGCCACGGTCGCCACCCGGCTGCTCCTCACAGGAGCCGCGGGCATCGACCCTGTCCTCCCCACGGAACTGGTCGTCCGTGAGTCGGCTTGAGCCGGGGGAGGTGCTGGCTCGGCGGTATCTGCTGCTGGATCCGCTGGCCCAGGGGGGCATGTCGGTCATCTGGCGCGCCTTCGATCAGTCACTGCATCGGATGATCGCGCTCAAGGTGCTGACCGCGTCCTTGCACACCGATTGCGGCGAGCGGGTCAGCGTCCGCAGCGAGGCCCGCGCCGCCGCCCGATTCATCCACCCCGACACCATCGAGATCTACGACTACGGCGAGTGCGTCACCGCCAATGGCGCCGTCGCCGCCTACGTCGTGATGCCGCTGCTCGACGGCACACCGCTGGCCGAGCGCATCGAGGCGGGGCCGCTGCCGTGGCCCGAGGCGGCCGGCATCGCGCTGCGGCTGGCCCGGGTCCTCATGGCCGGGCACGCCCGCGGCCTGGTGCACCGGGACGTCACAGCCGAGAACGTGCTGCTCACCGCGGACGGGCCCAAGCTGCTCGACTTCGGCATCGCGGCCTGGGCGGGCGACCCGGAGGACGACCGGGGCACCCCGCCCTACGTCGCGCCGGAGCGCCTGCTCGGTGCGCCGACCCATCCCGCGGTCGACGTGTACGCCCTGGGTGTGCTGCTGCACACCATGCTCACGGGGCGGACGCCGTACCCGGAGACCACGTGGGAGGAGATCGAGGTCGCCCGCCGCACGTCTCCCCCGCCGCGGGTCCCCGGGGTGCCGCACGCGGTCGCCTCGCTCGGCCAGCGGTGTCTGGCGCACCGGCCGGAGGAGCGGCCCACGGCGGCGGACATCGTCGCCGAGCTGACCTCCGCGCTGGGCACGGCGACCCTCGGCCGGCAGCTCAAGCGCGGCTTGACGGTCGCGAGCTCCGCCGTGCTGGCGCTCTCCGCGCTGCTGTGGTTCCAGCAGGCGGGACTCCAGCAGCAGGGACTCCCGCTACCGGGGATGCGGCAGCAGGTGGACCAGGCCCTGGTGGAGCCGTCGGCATCCCCCACGGCCAGGTACATCGAGAGCAAGCCGGCCGCGGCGGTCACGGTCGACAAGGCGGTGGACGACTTCACGACCGTGCTGGAGGCCAGGACGCCGTGCGGCGCGACCGACGCCGACGTCGTGCTCGACCTCAAGCAGGTGCTGAACGGCACGGTGACGCCGCGGGGCCCGTACGAGACCACGACGGCCAACATCCGCAGGAAGTTGTCCGACCGCTGGCGGGAGGGCAGGCTCACACCCGCCTGCCTGAGCGAGCTCGAGGCCAGGCTGGACGACCTCGAATCCGCGCTCCAGCGCAATTGAAGGAGGGGTACGGCAGCACCAGCCGTACCCCTCCGATCGCGCGGCCCGTGCCCCTCGCTAAAGCACGCCCGCGCGGGCTTCATACGCAGGTGCAGCCGCTGGGCGCCTGCGTGTTCCCCTCCGGCCTGGTCTCTGGGAGCGCTCCCAATATGCCACCAAAGGGCGGCTATCACCAAGATCGACTGAAAGTTTCACCGCGCGTTGTCGAAGGCACGCGCGGCGTGATTCAATCGCGCTGGCCGGGCGGGCTGGGTCGTGGGGCAGGTTTCCTCTGTCGTCAGCACAAGGGAATCCCCATGAAATTATTCAAGTCGGCGGGGATCACCGCCGCACTGGTTCTGATCACTTCTTTCCTGATGGTGCCCACGCAGGCACAGGCGCACGGCGTCTCGATGTTCCCCGGCGCTCGCACGTTCCTGTGCTGGCAGGACGGCCTGCGCGACAACGGCCAGATCATCCCCTACAACCCGGCCTGCGCGTCTGCTGTCCAGCAGAGCGGCACGACCCCCCTGTACAACTGGTTCGCGGTGCTGCGCTCCGACGGCGCGGGCCGGACCAACGGATTCATCCCCGACGGGCAGCTCTGCAGCGGCGGCACCGGCGGGCCCTACGACTTCACGGCCTACAACGCGGTCCGCTCCGACTGGCCGCTGACCCACTTGACCTCGGGCGCCACCATCCAGATGCGGCACAGCAACTGGGCCAGGCACCCCGGCGCGTTCAACTACTACATCACCAAGAACGGGTGGAACCCGGACGCACCGCTGAAGTGGTCTGACCTGGAGCCGTTCGGCAGCGTCACCAACCCGCCCGAGAGCGGCGGTGCCGGCGGTCTCAACTACTACTACTGGAACGCCCAGCTCCCGTCCGGCAAGTCCGGCCGGCACATCATCTTCACCCACTGGATCCGCTCGGACAGCAACGAGAACTTCTACAGCTGCTCCGACGTCACCTTCGACGGCGGCAACGGCGAGGTCACCGGGGTCGGCCCCAACGGCCAGTCGCCCGGCCCCAGCCCGACGGTGACTCCGACGACCCCCACGGGCGCCTGCACGGCGACGTGGAAGGCCACCGACACCGGCTGGGCCGGCCACTTCCAGGGTGAGGTGACCGTGCGCAACAACGGCACGAGCTCGCTGAACGGCTGGACGGTCAAGTGGACCTACGGCGGCGGGCAGGGCTTCGAAGGCAGCCCGTGGAACGGCGTGCTGACCGGGCAACCGCCCAACGTGACGGTCACGAACGCCAACTACAACGGCCAGCTGGCGCCGAACGGCACGACCACGTTCGGGTTCAACGCCACTGGCTCCGTCCCCAACCCCGCACCCACCTTGACCTGCACCAGCCCGTGATCAAAACGCGTCGCGGGCTAGTCGCGGCAATCGTCACCCTGGCCAGCCTGACCCTGGCCGGGGTGATGTTTTTTGCCGCCAGGCAGCCGTCGTCACAGTTGAAGGAAGAGCTCGCCGCGCAGGTGACCAAGATTCTCGAGGAGTCCTCGCCCGACGAGCACCACGCCCACGGGCACGCCTTCGAATCACGCGTCGTGTGCGCCGTGGAACCGTTCGGCACCGAGCCCGCGGACGCCCGATCCCTCGTGGAGGTGACGTGGGTGTACGCCCGTCACATCTGCGCGATCACCGGCGAGAGCCCCGACTGGGCCGCCTCCGTGCGGGCCGGGGGCCCGATCGCCGTGAAGATCAGCATCCCGCCCCAGATACGCGTGCCCGAACCTGGCGCGGGTTATCCGGACCGCGTCAAGAACCTCATCCCCGAGCGCTATCACACACAGGCGTTCCAGGAGGAGTTCGACGACGACGCGGCCATCGAGGCCGCCCGCCAGCGGTTCTCGCAGGCCAAATAGCCCCGTTCCCGTTCCGCCACGCCCGCCGCCGCACTTCGATGCCGCCCCTTGGGCAAGAGGACGACGGCGGGCGAGCGGGGACATGCGGAATCGAGGCCCGCAGGGGCGGACACAAACGGACGCGGCCGACTGGAGGAATCGGCCGCGTCCGTCCCATCCGGGCGGGGATGGTGTTCATTGGGCAGGGATATGGAGTTGTGGCCTCACCTCCTCATACGCAGCCGACGGCTGGGGTGTTCAGTTGGCGCAGGCGTAGCCGGACGGCAGGGCCGTGTTGCCGTTCGGGCGGCCGGTCTGGAACCCGAAGCCGGTGCTCGCGTTGGGGGCGAGCGTGCCGTTGTAGGTCAGGTTCTTGGCCGTCACGGTCTGGCCGCTCACCGTCAGCGCCGCGTTCCAGTAGCCGATGATCGTGTGCCCGGCGGGCAGCGTGAACGTCACCGTCCAGCTGTTCTTGGTCGAGGAGCTGGTGTTGGTCACGGTCACCCCGGACACGTAGCCAGTGCTCCACTGGCTCTGCGCGCTGCCGGTGGCCGTGCAGCCGCCACCCGCGAGCGTGGTGAAGGACACGCTCGGCGACGGGTTCGACTGGTTGCCCGCCGCGTCCCTGGCCCGCACGTACACCTGGTACGCGGTGGCCGGGGACAGCCCGGTCAGCGTGATCGAGTTCGTGGCCGTGGCGCCGAGGTGTGTGCCGGTCGAGGTGTAGACGTCGTAGCCGGTCACGCCCACGTTGTCGGTGGAGGCGGTCCAGGTCAGCGAGGCGCCGGAGGCGGTGACGTTCGACGCCGACGGGGCGCCCGGCGTGCTCGGCGGGGTCGGGTCGGTGGTGCCGCCGCCGTAGATCGAGGCCTCCTTGGAGGTGGCGGCGATGCCGTTGGCGCCGTTGAACAGCCGCTGGCCCCAGGAGGTGAGCCGGGTGACGTCGAAGTTCGTCACCTGGTCGAGATACTCGACGCCGCCGCTGTTGCCGCTCCACGACCAGCCCAGGTAGCCGATGCCGCGGCTCACGGCCTGCGCCATGATCGTGTCCTCGTCCGGGTCGCCGTCGGAGTGGTTGAACCCGAACTCCCCGATCACCAGCGGCAGCCCGGCGGTCTTGAACGCGTCCAGGTACGCGGTGATCTCCGCGGCCGTGTCGTAGACGCCGTACATGTGGACGGAGAAGATCGTGTTCTTGTCGGGGTCGCTGTCGAAGACCGACCGCGCGTTGTCGCGCATCGTGCCCTGCCAGTCCTGGCCCCAGTTGGGCGCGTCCACCATGAGTGCGTGGTCGAAGCCGTTGTCACGCAGCTCCTGGATGGCGGCCTTGGTGCGGTCGGCCCAGCCGGGGGTGACCGCGTTGTTGCCGATCGGCTCGTTGCCGATGTTGACGATGATGTAGTCCTCCTGGCCGACCAGGGCGGACTTGACGCTGAGCCAGTAGTCGACGGCCTGGTCCAGGGTGTAGGCGCCGCTCTGCTCGCCGTACCCGGTGGTGTCGTGGTTCTCCAGGACGCAGATGAGCTTGTTCTGCTTGCACAGCTGGACGACGTTGGCCACGTCGGCGGCGTTGTTGGCGGTCCAGCGGCCGCCGCTGAGCACGACGCGAACGGTGTTGGCCTTCAGTGACTTGATGTCGGCGAACGCCTTGGTCTGACCGGCGTACCAGGTGTGCGCGTGGCTGGTGCCGCGCATGACGAACTCCTGGCCGTTGCCTTCCAGGATCTTCGTGCCGCTGACGTGGATGCCGGTGGCCGCGTTCGCGGCCGTCGCCGGCGCGACCACGAGGGCCGCCGCGACGGCCAGCGCGGTGAACAGTGACTTCATGCCGGACTTCATGAGGGAGGCCTTTCCCTGAGCCGTGGAACCGCCCCCGGCGCAAGGCGCGACGGGGGCGGGGTCCGCGTTCAGGCGGGGGTGCAGGTGATCGGGTCGGGGGTGGTGGCGGTGCCGCCGGCGATGAAGCCGAACGTGGCGGTGGCGTTGGGGGCGAGCGTGCCGTTCCAGGCCTCGTTCTTGACCGAGACGCTGGAGCCGGTCTGGGTGTGCTTGCCGCCCCACAGCTGGATGATCTGGTTCTGGGACGTCCAGGCGACCGTCCAGCCGTTGATCGCCGAGGTGCTCGTGTTCTTCACGGTCACCTCGGCCTGGTAGCCGCCGCCCCAGGAGCTCGTCACCTTGAACGCCGCCGTGCAGCCGCCCGGAGGCGGTGGCTCGTCCGTGGTGGTGAACGGCGTGCCGTCCGACGGCGCCGAGGTGTTGCCTGCCGCGTCCCGCGCCACCACGGAGGCGGTGTAGGACGTGGCAGGGGTGAGCCCGCTCAGGTCGAAGGAGGCGCTCGTGGCCGTGCCTACCTTGGTGGACCCCAGGTAGACGTCATAACCCGTCACGCCCACGTTGTCCGTGGAGGCCGTCCAGCTGAGCTTCGCGGTGGAGCCCGTGATCCCGGAGACCGCGGGCTTGCCCGGCTTGCTGGGCGGGGTGTCGTCCTCTTCCTCCGGACCCGGGGGCTCACCCCAGATCTTGGTGGCGCCGCTGTAGAGGGTGATGTTCTGGGTCCGCGCCGGCGTCGCGCCGGGCGTCGTGGGGATGTTGCGGTACGACCAGTCGTTGGCCGGGTCCCACGTGCCCGCGCTGCTGATCCTGAACTGCACCTCCCTGCGGTGTTGCGACTGCCCGGCCGGGGCGATGGTTTGCCCAGAGCAGTCGATGTTGACGTAGTACGTGCTGCCGCCCGCCGAGTGCAGGGTTGGCGCCTTGCACTGCGTGTACGCCGAGGACACGCTGATCTGCGAAGCCGTCGTCGTGCCGTCGAGCGTGAAGTAGTAGCGGAACGAGCCGTCGTTCAGCACCCTGGCCGGCCAGGCCGACTGGTTGCGGACGATGGCCTTGATCTCGGTGAAGTTGCTCCCCGAGGCGTTCACGCCCGCCTCGACGAAGGTCTCCGGACCGTCCGGGGTCTCCTCGACCGGGAAGTTCGCCGCCGGGGCGCCGCCGTACTCCTTGTAGAGCCTGGCCACCGCGCTGGTGAAGCCGGCGTTGTAGTCGGTGGCGACCTCGTTCATGACGTAGTCGTCACGCTTGTCGGTGTAGGCGTCGTTCGGGTCGGGCGGGCCGCCGACGAGCGCGCCGTACAGCGTGTGACGGGTCTGCTCGGGGTTGGTGATCTGGTCGGTCCACGAACCGTGGGCCGTGCGGTGATGCGGGTTCTTCGGCGGGTTGGCGCCGAAGCCGATCAGGTAGGAGGAGTTGCGCGGGTTGTCGCCGAGCGCGTAGTTGATCTGCCGTACCGCGAAGTCGTGGTAGCGGGCCTTGCGCGTGGCGTCGGTGATCGCGTCGCTGTGCACGAGCGCCGCGAACGAGGTGTTGGCCGCGTAGCGCAGCGAGCCCCACCGGTCGAGCACGGCCTGGCCGCCCGGCGAATACTTGACCTGCGAGCCGTTGACGCCGACCGTCCACCAGTCGAGCCAGCGGTTGGCGTCGTCCAGATACTGCTGCTTGCCGGTCAGCTTGTGCAGCAGCACGTACGCGCCGTACGACTTGTCGTCCCAGGCGATCGTCCACTTGTACGACTTCGTCGTGGACTGTGGCTCGGTGCCGAGGTTGGCGTAGCCGCTCTCGGCCTTGGCCAGGTAGGAGGCGTCGTTCGTGGCCCGGTAGAGCCAGATCGCGCCCCACACCAGCTCGTCGTTGAAGCCGCTCCAGGAGTTGTAGTAGCCCTGCGCGTCGGTGATGCAGTCGCTGTACTTCTTCCTGACGGTGTCGGCGAAGGAGTACAGCTGCTTGGCGTGCGTCACCAGCGTGTCGGCATAGGTCGGGTTCGTCGGACGGAAGACGATCGACGAGGCCGCCATCGCCGCCGCCGTCTCCCCCGCCAGGTCCGACCCGCCACAGGACGCGTCGATCTTGTACGCCGGCCGGTTCATCTGCATCGCCTCGGCCGGGCCCCACCAAGCGTGGTCCGTACCGCCGTTGCCGACCTGCCCGTAGAGCACGTTGGCCGACGGGTGGGCCTTGATGAAGTAGTCGTTGACGAACTTGAGGTTGTTGAGCAGGTGGGTGAGCTGGCCGGAGCTCGCGTAGGCGTCGCGGTACTCCACCGCGCCCCAGGCCAGCATGGTGGCGGAGAACGCCATCGGGAAGCCGAACTTGACGTGGTCACCGGCGTCGTACCAGCCGCCCGTGAGGTCCACGCCGACGTCCTTGCCGTCGTTCATGCCCGAGTCGCCGCGCCAGGAGACGCGGTTCCAGTCGGGCAGCGCGCCCGACTGCTGGGCCTCGTAGAACCACAGCGACTTCTGCAGCGCCTCGCCGTAGGCGAAGGCAGGTGCGGCGTGGGCCGCCGGCCCCACCCCTGTCACCAGGGGTAGGACCAGCGACGCCGCAGCGATCAGAGCTGCCTTTCTCACGGGAAGAGCCGCCCGTACTCGGCGAGGGCGACGGCCACGTCGACCTGCGCCCAGAACCGGTGGTAGTTGAAGGTGGGAGCCGGGCCGGTGCCCTTCAGGAAGGCGTCGACCTTCGGCCAGTCGGGGTCGTTCTTGTAGAAGGACCGGATCGAGATGAACGTGGAGTTGGAGTTGATGGCGTCACCGTTCGGCATCTCGCCGCTCCAGCCCGACGGCACGTACACCGGGTCGTCGATGCGGCCGTAGTCGGTCTTGGTCTCCGGCACCGACACGCCCTTGGCGTCGCGGTTCTTCCAGACGCCGTCGAGCAGCGCCTTGGCGGTGTCCCGCGCCTCGGCGTGGTTCGCCCTGGCCGCGTAGTACATCAGGGCCTTGGCGTAGGAGCCGGCGACGCCCACGTCCTGGGTGTGGTCCACGACGGTCACGTGCAGGCCGGGGTTGGCCGGCGGCATGCCGGAGGTGGCGTTGAAGTCACCGGCGGGCTGGCCGGTCCACCGCAGCGTGGAGGGCATCTGGTAGGTGCCGTCCGCGTTGATCGTGGTGTTGTCCAACGCCCAGGTCACCCACTTGTCGAGGATGGCCTTGGCGTCGGCGTTGCCGGTGACGTTGTAGAGCTCGGCCACCCGCTCCATCGTCCACGCCTGGAAGCCGAACCACTGGTTCGACGGCGGGTCGTGGTAGACGGGCTGCCAGTCGTAGGCCATGCCGTGGAACTTCGGCAGGCCGCTCGGCGGGGCGCTGTAGTTGCCGTTCCAGCTGTTGGTCGCGCCACCGGCGATGGCGCCCTCATTGGACTGCAGCCACTTGTAGAACTGCAGCTGGCGGGTCAGGCTGGTGCTCCAGTCGGTCGCGCCGGTCGTGCTCTTGGGCTTGAGCTCGGTCACGTTCGACAGGGCCCAGGCCGCGAACGGGTTCTGGTAACCGGAGTGGTTGTGGCTGGAGCCGATGCGCCAGGCCCATCCGGCGCTGGAGTCGGTCGCCCCACCCCAGGCGTAGTACCAGTTGAGCAGGTAGGCGGCGGAGTCCTTGCCGGTGCCGACCGCGCACGAGGGGCTGGTGCAGCCGGGCTTCTTGAAGTACTTGTCGTACATCGCGTAGCGCAGGTAGTCGCCCATCTTGGCGGCCTTGGCCACGGTCGCGGAGATCTCCGAGCCCTTGTTCTGCGCCTTGGCCCAGGTGTTCGCCCAGTACGCCACCTGCACCGCGCGCGCGTCGGCGTCGGGAGCGTTGGTGTACTTCCACTGCTTGGCGTAGGAGCCGTCCTTGATGAACAGGTCCAGGTAGCCGTTGGTCCCGCCGTGGGCGAAGGTGTCGCAGGACGGCTGCGGAATCGTCTCGAAGACCGACTCCTCCGGGCCGCGCTGGTAGGTGTTGATGTAGGCGGGCTTGGTCGTGCCGTCGCCGCAGCGGCCGAAGCCGTAGGTGTTGTCGACGTCCAGCAGCCAGTGCATGCCGTAGATGTCGCGGGTGCCGTACGCGCTCTGCAGCTCGCTCGCGATCGGGTCTGCGCCCACGGGGACGCTGGAGTCGATCGGCGACGGGTAGTTGCTGATCGCGTTGTGCTCGGCCGCGTAGGTGGCCGGCTTCGAGGCGTTGTAGAAGGAGTTCGTCGGCTGGTCGGCGGTGGCCGGGATGATGTACTTCTCCATCGAGGCCCACGCGGTGTTGAACTTCGACCAGTCGCCGGTGACCTGCCCGTACGTCGCCTCCAGCCACAGGTAGTAGCTGTAGGCCTCGGACGTGGTCTCGTGCCCGTGGTCCGGCGCCTCGACCATGAAGGTCTCGACCGAGTGGTACGGCACGCCCTCGGGCGAGAAGTAGCCGTTTGCCGGGTCGTGGAGCTCGTTGTAGAGCTCGACGAAGCGCTTGACGTACTCGTTGTCGCCGCCCAGGTCGTCGTCCGCTTCGCTGGCGGTGACGTCGATCGGGTCGTAGCCCGGGGCACTGAACCTGATCACGGCCGAGCCACTGGTCGTGTCGCTGTCGTTGGCCGCGTTCAGCGGGACGCTCTGCGCGGTGTTCCAGTTGGACGGCGTGAAGGTCCTGGTGGCGGGGGCGGGGACGGTGATGTCGGCGTCGCCGCTGGCCCGCGCGACGGAGACGGTCACGTTCGCCGAGGGCGCCTGTGACAGCTTCACCGTGACGCTCGCGCTTCCCGCCTCCGGCACGGAGATCGTCGTCGGGCTCACCACGAGGGCGGGGCCCGTGTCCGCGGAGACCGTGATGCCGACCGGATCCGAGGTCTTGGTCGCGCCTCCGTTGTCGGTGGCCTTGGCGGTGATCGAGTAGCTGCCGGCCGCGACGTTCGTCCAGTTGTAGCTGTACGGCGCCGAGGTGTCAGTGCCCAGCAGCGTGGAGCCCTGGTAGAAGTCGACCTTCGAGACCGTGCCGTCGGAGTCGGCCGCGTTGGCGGCGATCGGCACGGTGGCCGGCGCGGTGAACGTCTGTCCGGCGGTCGGTGAGGTCAGCGACACGGTGGGCGCGACGTTGTTGCCGCTCCCGCCGCAGGTGACGCCGTTGACGCTGAACGTCTCCGGGTTCGGGTTGGTGCCCGTCCACGTGCCGTTGAAGCCGACGGACACGGAGGCGCCGGTGCCGAGGCTGCCGTTGTAGGGCATGTTCGTGCCGGTCACGCGGGTTCCGGACTGGGTCCAGTTCGCACCCCAGCCGCTCGGCGTGTACTTCTGGCCGGTGGTCGGGAAGTCGAAGGCCAGCGACCACGAGGTGATCGGGTCGCCGGTGTTCTTCAACGTGATGTTCGCGGTGAAACCGCCCTGACCAGGGCTGCTCGTCCACGAGTTGGCAGAGTAGGTCACGTCGCACGACACGGCGGCCTGGGCGGGTGCGGCCGCCACGGCCGAGGTCGCGCCCGCGACGAGGACGAGGGTCGTGGCCACGGCGAGCCGTCTCGTCACGCGCGATAAGAACGCGGGAGGTCTGTACTTCACGGGATCTCCATGGGAGTAGGGGAGTGGGAGCGCTCCCAAACGGGATTGTGGGGGCCGTCCGGCGTATGTCAACGAAATGGCATTGCGGTAACCGCCGTATTTCCTCTCACCAGGCTGCCGGGGATGAAAGTTTCATCGGCGTTCCGGGGTATTCAACGAGCATGCGGGGCGTTGGACACCTCCGCGAAAGCCGGCCTCTGTACAGCGCCTCGCGTCCGGCTCACCATGGGAGCGCTCCCAGCCATCTAACAGCGCACTGGAGATGATCGCTCGTGAGACTCCAACGCGGCCTTCGCAAATGGGCCGTGACCATGACCGCCGCGAGTGTCGCGGCCTTAGGACTCGTCGTCGGCCAGAGCACGGCCGCGAACGCCGCGGTCGCCTGCGACGTGACCTACTCTGCCAACTCGTGGACGAGCAGCCCTGGTCAGGGCGGTTTCACCGCGAACATCACGTTGAAGAACACCGGCGACCCCATTACGTCATGGTCGCTGGCCTTTGACTACCCGACTACCGGCCAGAAGTACACGCCGAGCGGCTGGGGTGCGAACTGGACCCAGTCCGGAACCCGCGTGACCGGCACGAACATGCCCTACAACGGCAGCCTCGGCACCGGCGCCTCCGTGTCCGTCGGCTTCAACGGCACGTGGACGGGCACCAACCCGAACCCGGAGACGTTCAGCGTCAACGGCGTCACCTGCGGCGGCACCCAGACGACCCCGTCGGTGGTGTTGTCGGCCAGCTCCGTCGCGGTCAACGAGGGCGGCACCGCGACGTTCACCGCCAGGCTCTCCTCCGCCCCGGCCGCGAACGTGACCGTCTCCACCGCGCGTACCAGCGGTGACACGGACCTGACCGTCAGCTCCGGCGGGTCGCTGACCTTCTCGCCGTCCAACTGGAACACCCCGCAGACGGTCACCCTGGCCGCCGCGCAGGACTCCGACACGACCGCGGGCACGGCGGCCTTCAGCGTCGGCGGCAACGGCGTCACCGGCGCCACGGTCAACGCCACCGAGGTGGACGACGACTCCGTCCAGGAGCAGTCGATCATCGTGACGCCGACCGCGGTGACCGTGCCCGAGGGCTCGACCGCCACGTACACGGTGAAGCTGGCCACCCAGCCCTCCTCGAACGTGACCGTCACCTCGGCGGCCGGCACCGGCGACACCAACATCACCATCTCCTCCGGCGCCAGCCTCACGTTCAGCCCCACGACGTGGAACACCGCGCAGACGGTGACCCTGGCCGCCGCGCAGGACACCGACACCACCAACGGCAGCCGGCCCATCACGGTCTCCTCCACCGGGCTGACCTCGCAGACTGTCACCGCCACCGAGGCCGATGACGACGGCGTCACCAACCCGACCCACGTCGAGAACCCGTACGCCGGCGCCACCGGCTACGTGAACCCGAACTGGTCCGCCAAGGCGGCCGCCGAGCCGGGCGGCTCCGCCGTGGCCAACACCTCCACGGCCGTGTGGATGGACCGCATCGCCGCCATCGCCGGCAACTCCTCGGCCATGGGCCTGCGCGCCCACCTGGACGAGGCGGTCAGGCAGGACGCCGCCAACGGCTCCGCGCCGCTGACGATCCAGGTCGTCGTCTACGACCTGCCCAACCGCGACTGCTCGGCGCTGGCCTCCAACGGCGAGCTGCTCATCGCTCAGGACGGGTTCAACCGCTACAAGACCGAATACATCGACCCGATCGCGGCCATCTTCCGCGACTCCAAGTACGCCAACCTGCGCATCGTCGCGATCATCGAGCCCGACTCGCTGCCGAACCTGGTCACCAACCTCAACAACTTCGAGAAGTGCCGCGAGGCCAACGGCCCCGGCGGCTACGTCGACGGCGTCCGGTACGCGCTGAACCAGCTCGAGCCCATCACCAACGTCTACTCCTACATCGACGCCGCTCACCACGCGTGGCTCGGCTGGGACTCGAACTTCCAGCCGGCCGTCGACCTCTTCTACAACACCGTCGCCGGCACCACCGCAGGCGTGGACAGCGTGGACGGCTTCATCGTCAACACCGCCAACTACTCCATCACCACCGAGCCACACTTCACCATCAACACCACGGTGAACGGACAATCGGTCCGGCAGTCCAACTGGGTCGACTGGAACTACTACATCGACGAGCGGACCTTCGCGACGGAACTGCGTAACAGGCTGATCGCCAAGGGCTTCCGTTCCGGGCTCGGCATGCTGATCGACACCTCGCGCAACGGCTGGGGCGGCAGCGCCCGCCCGACCGCGCCGAGCACCGCGACAGAGGTCAACCCGTTCGTCGACCAGTCTCGCGCCGACCGCCGTATCCACGCCGGCAACTGGTGCAACCAGAACGGCGCGGGCCTGGGGGCGCGGCCCACCGCCAGCCCCGCCGCCGGCTTCGACGCCTACGTCTGGATCAAGCCTCCGGGCGAGTCCGACGGCGCCAGCAGGGACATCCCGAACGACGAGGGCAAGAAGTTCGACCGGATGTGCGACCCGACCTACACCGGCAACAACCTCAACAAGAACAACATGTCAGGCGCGCTGCCCGACGCGCCGTTGTCCGGACAGTGGTTCTCCGCGCAGTTCCGCCAGCTGCTGGCGAACGCCTACCCGCCGGTCAACTGAGGACCTGGCCGGGCTGAGGAGCCCCGAGCCTCCTCAGCCCGGCCGGAGGGGCCTGCCTGACCCAGGTCCCTCACCAACCGGAGGGGCCCGCCTGACCCGGGTCCCTCGGCTTCCTGAAGGGGCCGGGTCGCATCGACCCGGCCCCTTCTCGTCAGTGTGCCCGGCGCCACTCCGACACGATCTGCTCAACGTTGAAGGGCACCAGGTTGAGCGGCGGCCCCGACAACCCCGTCCTGATCGCCTCGCGAATCTTGTGATTGACGTCCTCGATGATCTGCCGCGCCTCGGTCTCCGACCGCGCCCCGCGCGCCTCGGCCAGTGCTTGCTCGGCCTCCTTGCGCAGCGCCAGCGTCGGCGGCAGCGGCATCGTGAGCCCTTCGCTCTCCACCTTCTGCTTGATCCACCACATGTCGTCGTGCGGCCGGTCCAGCCCCGGCAGGGGCTTGCCCGCCCCCGGCAGATCGTCGAACTCACCGCGCTCCATCGCCTCGCGGATCTGCCGGTCGACCCAGGTCTCGAACGGTACGCCGGGCGGCTTGCGCTCTGTCACATCAACTCCCACGTCAGGCCAGGTTGTGACTCGGTGCGAGCGGGCGGCGCCAGCCGAGCACGGCCTCGGTCATGCGTACGGAGTCCACGGCTGCGGGCACGTCGTGGACGCGCAGGATGCGGGCACCCTTGACGATGGAGACGACGTTGACGGCGATCGTGCCGTCCTTCCGCTCCCCCTGGGGACGGTCGAGCGTCTCCCCGATGAAGTCCTTGTTGGACAGCGCCACCAGCGTCGGGTAACCGATCGAGGTGATCTCCTCCAGCCGGCGCGTCAGCTCCAGGGAATGAAAGGTGTTCTTGTTGAGGTCGTGCCCGGGATCGATGATGATCTTTTCGGGGGCGATGCCCGCTTTGAGCGCGAACGCGACCCGCTCGCGCAGGAAGTCCGCCACCTCCGCGACCACGTCGGCGTAGCTCGGCCGGAACACCCGCCGCCCCGGGCCGCCGAGGCTGTGGGTGACCACCACGCTCACGCCGGCCGCCGCGGCGACCTCGGCGATGCCGGGCTCGCGCAGGCCGTTGGTGTCGTTGATGACGTCGGCGCCGGCCTCGATGGCCGCCTGCGCCACCTCGGGGCGGTGGGTGTCCACCGAGATCACGGCGTCCGTCACGGCTCTGACCTCGGCGATCACCGGGGCGACGCGCTCGATCTCCTCCGCCGTGCCGATCTGCGCCTGAGCGGCGCTGAAGGCGAACCCGCCGATGTCCACCCAGTCGGCCCCATCGTCCACGGCCTTCTTCGCGGCCGCCACGGCGCCGTCCAGCGCGTAGGTACGGCCCTGGTCGTGAAAGGAGTTGGGGGTCCGGTTGACGATGGCCATGATGGCGACCTGGCGCTCGAAATCGAACTCCCGCCGCCCGATGCGCCGGACCGGAGAGATGATCCAGGGGGAAAGCTGCTCGCCGCTCACGCTGCGAGCCTACCTGGCGCAAGAGCAGGTCAGTCAGGCAGTGAAGCGGCCCGGCGGGTGGCCGCCGACGGAGACCCTGATCCGCCTCATGCGCTGGCGCATGCTGAAGTCGCGCCCCCGCGGCAGCTGCATGGTGAGCCGGACCGTGGTGCCGCGCGGACCGGTGTGGAAGTCCGCCGTGTCGCACAACCGGCGGATGAGATAGATCCCTCTCCCCGTATAGCTGCGCTCGGACGGCCGGAACTGACCGTCCACGTAGCCGTCGGGGATGCCCGACCCTCGATCGATCGTCTCCGAGCGGATGACGCCGTTCACCGTCCACAACTTGAAGTACCCGTGCCCGCCCGCATGCTCGACGGCGTTGACGACGCTCTCGTGCACGGCCAGGACGAAGTCATCCAGCCTCGGCCCGTTCAGCCCGCACTTCTCGGCGAGCTCGGCCACCGCACGGCGCAGCTTCGTGACGTCCTGGAGCGTGAAGGGCAGGGTCAATAGGGTGCGCATGGCAGGCTCCTCCAACCTGGCCTGAGTCCGCGCAGAACCCGAGGACGCGGCGCCCCCGGAACGAGAATCGAAGTGCAGGACCTGATTAAAGGCGGCCCGTGAAGAGGAGTCCATGGCGTCCCTTCCGCGTCATTCCGACACCAGGCCACGCCTCTGGACCTCGAATGGTCCACCCCTTCCCAAGGAAAGTGGCATTACACTCGGCTACCTTTTTACCGGTAAATTTTTTGCTGCTGTTCCTACGGGCGTCCGCCGATGCCCGTGGCGAGCTCCTTGAGCCGGTCGACCGGGCCCGCGTCCGGCGCGAGCGGGGCGGTGTCCATGCCCGCCCCGTCGTGCAGGCCGTCGATCAGCTCCCGCACGGCCTCGAACGACGAGCGCGCCGGCGTCCAGCCCAGCACGTCCCTGGCACGTTCCACGTTCATGACCGGGAGCCGCAGGGCCATGTCGAGCAGGCCCGGCGCGGCGGGCAGCAGCCTCATGTGCCACCCTGCGGCCACGGCCGCCCTGGCCAGGCCCCGCGGCACCGGCACCGTACGGGTGTCGAGCAGCTTCGCCAGGTCGTGCGGGTACAGCACGGGCTCGGCGGCGATGTTGAACGCGCCCTTCACCGGCCGCGTGACGGCCAGCCGGTAGGCCTCGGCGACGTCCCCGGCATGCACCACCTGCAGCCGCAGCCCGGGAATGTCCGGCACGAACGGGATGCGCCCCGGCCGGACCAGCCGCCGCGGCACGAACGGCCCGGCGAACAGTCTGCGTTGCTCGGTCGCGGCCACCCGCTGGAAGACGAACCCCGGCCGCATCCGCACCACCCGGATCCCGGGGTGATCATGTTCGAAGACGTCGAGCACCCGCTCCACGTACGCCTTCTCCCGTCCGTACGCGGCGCCCGGCCAGCCGTGCGTGGGCCAGCTCTCGTCCACCGGACGGTCCTTGGGCCCCGGCGAGTACGCCCCCACGGACGAGGCGTGGACCAGCGCGGACACCCCCGCCTCCGCCGCGGCGCGGAAGACCCGCATGCTGCCGAGCACGTTCGCCCGCCAGGTCGTCGCCGGATCCCTGGTCGGCTGGAACAACCACGCCAGGTGCACCACGACGTCCGCACCGTCGAAGATCCGCGTCAGGTCGGCGGAGACCACGTCGGCCTGCCGCCAGTCGGTGCGGTCGACCCGCCACCCGGGCATCCGGCGCGCGACGCCCACGATCGAGGTCACGTTAACGTCCCCGGCCAGCGCACGTACCACACTGGTGCCGACGTTCCCGGTAGCACCAACCACAACGACTCTCATGCCGCCACGCTGCCCGCTCTCCAGCCCCCGAAACACCTATGACCTGGGCCTTACGGCTGGAGCAGAATCTTTATGGCCCCGTCTGCCTTCTTCTGGAACATCTCATACGCGCGCGGCGCCTGCTCGAGCGGCATCCGGTGCGTGGTCAGGTCCATCACGCCGAGCGGGTCGGCCTCGTCGGTGACCAGCGGCATCAGCCGGCTGATCCACCGCCTGACGTGGGCCTGGCCCATGCGCAACGTGATGCCCTTGTCGAACATGCGCAACATCGGCAGCGGATCCGTCATGCCGCCGTAGACGCCGACGACGGAGATCACGCCGCCCCGGCGGACGGAGTCGATGGCCTGGTTGAGCGCCGCCAGGCGGTCGACGCCCGCGTTGGACATCAGCGGGGCGGCCACCGCGTCGGGCAGCAGGCCGGTGAGCGTCTGGGCGAGCTTGGCGGCAGGCGAGCCATGGGCCTCCATGCCGACCGCGTCGATGACGGAGTCCGTGCCGCGTCCCGACGTCCGGTAGCGGATCTCCTCGGGCACGTTGTGCACCTCGCTGGCGTCGACGATCTCGATGCCGTGGCGGCGCGCCATCGCCAGGCGGGCCATGACGCCGTCCACGCCGATCACGCGGTGGCCGAGGTGGTGGGCGATGCGGGCGCTCATCTGGCCGATGGGACCCAAGCCGAAGACGGTGACGCTGCCGCCTTCGGGGATGTCGGCGTACTCGACGGCCTGCCAGGCGGTCGGCAGGACGTCCGACAGGTAGACGAAGCGCTCGTCCGGCGGTCCCTCCGGCACCTTGATCGGGCCGAACTGGGCCTCCGGCACCCGCAGGTATTCGGCCTGGCCGCCGGGCACACGCCCGTACAGCCTGGTGTAGCCGAACAGGGCGGCGCCGGTGCCCTGCTCGCGTACCTGGGTGGTCTCGCACTGCGCGTACAGCTCCATCCCGCACATGTGGCAGTGGCCGCAGGAGATGTTGAACGGGATGACCACGCGGTCGCCGGGCTTGATGGTGGAGATCGACGGGCCGACCTCCTCGACGATCCCCATGGGTTCGTGGCCCAGGATGTCACCCTCGGCCATGAAGGGTCCCAGCACCTCGTACAGGTGCAGGTCGGAGCCACAGATCCCGGTGCTGGTCACCCTGATGACCGCGTCGTTGGACTCCTTGATCGCCGGATCGGGCACGTCCTCGACCCGGACGTCGCGCTTGCCGTGCCAGGTGACTGCCTTCATGACTGATCGCATACCCCCACGTCAGACCTCAAACGGGCGCGCTCACCCCATGGCCTCCTCAGCCGTTGGAACAGCTGTTGCCATCGAAACCCAAGTAACCAAAGACGCTTTACACGCTTCGTATTCAGTGAGTAACTACTGGTAGTGACCGATTGACCGAAGGAGCCGTGCTCATGCCGGTGAGCTTCACTCAGCACTCCCTTGGTTCACGCATTGATCAGCATCTGAGCGGTTTTCTCGAAACCTGGCGCGTGATCGTGTCCGATCCCGACGTCGAGGCGGCCTATGGGGTGCTGAACGGCTTCGTGCTCGGCGGCGGCAAGCGCGTCCGCCCTCAGCTGTGCTACTGGGGCTGGCGCGGCGCCGGCGGCGACGACTGCGAGGAGATCATCAGGGCCGCCGCGGCACTGGAGCTGTGTCACGCGGGCCTGCTCATCCACGACGACATCATGGACGGCAGCGAGCTGCGGCGCGGCCGGGCGACCGTGCACAAGAGCCTGGCCGGGCTGCACAAGGGGCCGGGCGCGGAGTCGTTCGGCCAGGCGGGCGGCATCCTGCTCGGCACGCTGAGCCTGGCCTGGTCCGACGCCATGTTGTCGTCGTGCGGGATAGATCCACCGCGGTTGCGGGCCGCCCACCACCTCTTCGACGCCATGCGCACCGAAGTGATCAGCGGCCAATATCTCGACATGCTCGCCCAGCTCCGCGCGGGCGCGAGCGTGGACGAGGCGCTGACGGTGATCCGCTTCAAGACCGCCAAATACACCGTGGAGCGGCCGCTGCAGATCGGCGGCGCACTGGCCGGCGCCTCCCCCGAGTTGCTGGACTCCTACTCCCGGTTCGGCGTGCCGCTGGGCGAGGCCTTCCAACTGCGCGACGACGTGCTGGGCACGTTCGGCTTGTCGTCGCAGACCGGCAAGTCGGCGCTCGACGACCTGCGCGAGGGCAAGCACACGGTGCTGATCGCCCATGCCCTGCGGCGGGCCTCGCGGGTGCAGCGCGACCACCTCAAGCGCTGGCACGGCGATCCTGAGCTGACCGAGGAGCGGGCCGCGGAGCTGCGCCGGATCCTGCTCGACACCGGAGCGGTCGCGGTGGTCGAGGAAATGATCGAACAACGGGTGCGCGAGGCCATGACGGCCCTGGTCGTGGCGCCGATCAAGCCGGAGGCCGCGAGTGCGCTGGCCGTGCTGGCCGACCGGCTCGCGCACCGCATCAAGTAAGGGGATTCCCAGATGGGCCGGGTACTTCTCGCGGCGCCGCGCGGCTTCTGCGCGGGCGTCGAACGCGCGATCGTCACGGTCGAGGAGGCGCTGCGGCGTTTCGGACCGCCCGTTTACGTGCGTAAGCAAATCGTTCACAACACCTACGTGGTCGGCGAGCTCAGCACCCGCGGCGCGGTCTTCGTCGAGGAGCTCGTCGAGGTCCCCGACGGCGCGCTGGTGATCTTCTCCGCTCACGGCGTCTCGCCGGCGGTCAAGGAGGAGGCGCGGCGACGCGGGCTGCGCACGATCGACGCGGCCTGCCCGCTGGTCACCAAGGTCCACATGGAGGCCGCGCGCCTGGCGAAGGCGGGCTACGAGATCGTGCTCATCGGTCACGCCGAGCACGAGGAGGTCGAGGGCACGCTCGGTGAGGCCCCCGGCCACATCCACGTGGTGGACCCGGCCCGCCCCGGCGAGGTGACGGTGAGCGGCTCCGGGCCGGTGAGCTGGCTGTCGCAGACCACGCTCGCCGTGGACGAGACCATGCGGGCCGTCGCCGATTTGCGCGGGCGCTTCCCGCACCTGGCCGACCCGCCCAGCGACGACATCTGCTACGCCAGCCAGAACCGGCAGGAGGCAGTCACCAGGATCGCGCCGGAGTGCGAGCTGGTCATCGTGGTCGGCTCGGCCAACTCCTCCAACTCCCAGCGGCTGGTGGAGGTCGCACTGGGGGCCGGCGCGGACGCCGCCTACCTGGTCGACCGGGCCGCCGACGCGGACCAGGGGTGGCTGCGCGGCGTGCACACCGTGGGCGTGAGCTGCGGTGCCTCCGCCCCCGAATGGCTGGTCGAGGAGTTACTCGGCTGGCTGGCGGCGCGCGGCTACGCCGACGTGGAGCAGGTCGCCCTGACCGAAGAGACCTTGACGTTCTCCCTCCCTCCTGAACTCCGATCCACTCGCAACCCCGGCTAGGCCCAGCACGAGACAGGCAGGTGCACGATGACCGAAACGACCCCATCGACCACCTCGGCTAACGGCAACGGACAACTCAGCCTCAGCACCGACGCCGCCAGGCAACTCGCGACCACGACCAAGACGCCGCCGCAGATGCAGGAGATCACCTCTCGGTGGCTGCTGCGACTGCTGCCGTGGGTGCAGTGCTCCGGCGGCGTGTTCCGGGTCAACCGTCGGTTGACGTACACCCTCGGGGATGGCCGGATCACGTTCAGCAACACCGGCTCCGAGGTGCGCGTCATCCCCGCCGAGCTCACCGAGCTGCCCATGCTGCGCGGGTTCGAGGACATAGAGGTGCTCGAGGCGCTGGCCGATCGTTTCGTCCAGCGTGAGTACGAGGCCGACGAGAAGATCGTCACCGAGGGCGGGCCGGCGGACCAGCTCGTGCTGATCGCTCATGGGCGGGTGCGCAAGATCGGCCGCGGCGCGTACGGCGACGATCAGAGCCTCGGCACGTTGGCCGACGGCGACTACCTCGGCGAGCAGTGCCTGGTCGACGGCGGCGCCTTCGAGTACACCTGGCGAGCCAAGACGCCCACCACCGTGCTCACGCTCGCCAAGCAGGACTTCGAGCAGATCGCCGAGGGGTCGCCCGCGCTGCGCGAGCACCTCGACAACTGGCGCTCCAGCGTGGAGCACGCGCACAACGACTATGGCGAGGCCGCCATCGACATGTCCTCGGGCCACACCGGCGAGCCCACGTTGCCCGGCACGTTCGTGGACTATGAGCTGAGCCCGCGTGAATACGAGCTGAGCGTCGCCCAGACGGTCCTGCGGGTGCACAGCCGGGTCTCCGACCTGTACAACCACCCGATGAGCCAGCTCGACCAGCAGCTCCGGCTCACGGTCGAGGCCCTGCGCGAGCGCCAGGAGCACGAGCTGGTCAACAACAGGGAGTTCGGCCTGCTCCACAACGCCGACTTCAGCCAGCGCATCCGCACCCGCTCGGGGCCGCCCACCCCCGACGACCTCGACGACCTGCTGGCCACCGTATGGAAGGACCCGGCGTTCTTCCTGGCTCACCCGCAGGCCATCGCCGCCTTCGGCAGGGAGTGCAGCAAACGCGGGGTCTACCCGCAGGCGGGCGAGGTCAACGGGCATCGGGTGCCGTCCTGGCGGGGCGTCCCGATCTACCCGTGCAACAAGATCCCGATCTCCGGCACGAGCACGACCTCGATCCTGCTCATGCGGACCGGCCAGGAGAAGCAGGGCGTCGTCGGCCTGCACCAGACCGGCATCCCCGACGAATACCAGCCCAGCCTGTCGGTGCGCTTCATGAGCATCAACGAGCAGGCCGTCGTCTCCTACCTGGTCAGCGCCTACTACTCATGCGCCGTCCTGGTGCCCGACGCGCTCGGCGTCCTGGAGGACGTGGAGGTCGGCAGGAACGGCTAGCCCGGCCCTCGGCAGGTGACATGCCCGGCTAAATGGGCAGGTGATGGGCGCGGGGCTCGTAGTACCAGCCCATCATGCGCAGCAGCCGCCGCTGGTACGGCGTGACGTTGTGCAGCCGGATCCAGCGCTGGGACGGGGGCAGCGTGGGCATGGCGAGCACACGTAGCCCCGAGACGTCGATGAAGGTCAGTTCCCCGGTGTCGACGACGATGTACGAGCCCTGGCGACAGCTCGCCAGGGCCCCTGCCAGCGCGTGGCTGTTGGTGGCGTCGATCTCGCCGATCAGCGCGACGGCCAGGGGCTCGGGCGATCCTGGGTTCCGGCGCATCATGATCTTGAGTTGGTCATCCTGGTAGAGCAGTCGCTCTTCGAGACCACCCATGCTCCTCGCACCCCCCAACACGCATGCCTCGGGGGTTGTGAATTAGCCAGAACCAACGTTACAGCACGTACGTTTCACAATGTAATTTTCGCGAGAATATGACCGAATTAGTGAGAAATCCTGAAGAGTCGGACAGAGCGCCCATCCGCTCGCCCGGCCGTTGACCCCGCATCCCCGTACCGGCCGGGGCTGCCCGCGCGGGAGGGCGAGTTTGCCGGGGATCTCCCGAGACCCGGAGCGAAGCCGAGGCCCGTTCCGACCATCGCAACATTTCCGGACTTGCGGCGGTTTGCCCGATGCGTTTTATCCCTATACAGCGGGTGAAAAGTCACGCATCAGAAACACACGCGGGCAGCGATTCGGGGGCGCTGAATACGTGATGAAAGGAAGATGGACACGAGCACTGATAGCGGCGGCATGCGCTATCGCCTGCACGTTCAGCGGCAGGTCGGAGACCGGGCTGATCGCGCTGCGCGCGGCGCTGGAAATGATCGGCGTCCCGTATTCATGGGGCGGGGGCGGGGTGCAGGGGCCCGGATACGGGATAGGGAGGGGCGCCACGACGAAGGGGTTCGACTGCTCGGGGCTCGCCGAGTACGCCTACGCGCGGGCGGGGGTGCCCATCGGATCCACGACGCAGCAGCAGTGGCGTTCCGGGATCAGGGTGACGAGGGAGCAGGTGCAGCCAGGGGATCTGGTCTTCTACGACAGCAAGCCGCAGCGTGAGGGGCCGGAGCACGTCGGCATCGCGGTCGACGGGGAGAGAATGGTGCACGCCCCGTACACAGGGGCGTTCGTGCGCGTGGACCCGCTGGACCGGCCGCACTTCCTGGGGGTGGTGAGGCCGGGTGCCGGCCGCGCCGACTTGGCGGCCTGAGGGCGAGTCGTGCGGCCCAGGAGCGACCTGGGCCGCACGGCGCTCGGACATTCGGTGTTCTTCAAGAGCCGTCCGTGGCCTCGCGAGCACCCACGACGGACTCCTGCGAGCGTCAGAAGCGGGGGGTGACCGCGGCCTGGTTGTTGGTGAGCAGGTCGAGGTCGACCTCCTCGAGGTACAGGAACTTGACCAGGGACACCTCGGCGTCCTTGAGCGCCCCGTTGAGCGAGTTGTTGAACCAGTTGTTCAGCACGTCGTCGGAGACCTGGAACGGGCTCAGCACCGCCTGACCCGAGTTGTTGGCGTTGGGCTGGTCGGCGGACGCGCTGGAGGCCGAGAAGCCCAGGGCCACGGCCGCGATTGCCGCGCCCGCCAGAATACGACTGATCATTCTTGTCTTTCCTTCCATGGATGGGCGCGAATTCAGCGCCATGGTCGTTTCGCGCTTCGCCTGGGCGCGAGGAGGGCGCCTCTGGCCAGACGGCCACCGCCAAGGGGGCGGCCGCGAATCGCCTCTCCTGCTGCGCCACGCGACGAGTGTCAGTAGGTGGTGTCGCCGACTCCGGCGGCACTGTCCTTGCTGTGGTTACTGAACGCCGTGGTTGTTGGTCAGCAGGTCGAGGTCGACCTCGTTGATCATCAGGTTCTCGACGAGGGACAGCTCGGCGCCGCTGAGCGCCTCGTTGAGCGAGTTGTTGAACCAGCCGTTCAGCACGTCATCGGTGACCTGGAACGGGCTCAGGATGGCCTGACCCGAGTTGTTCGAGCTGGGCTGGTCGGCGGACGCGGTGGTGGCCGTGAAGCCCAGGGCGACTGCCGCGATTGCCGCGCCCGCCAGAATACGACCGAACATACTTGTCTTTTCCTCCATGTATGGGCGCGGAATTTCCGGCGCCATAGTCGTTTGTGCAGGGCTGTGAGGTGCCGCAGATAACAATCGCGGGAGGCAGCCGGTATCGCAACCCAGAACGCCCCACACGAGGTCAAGGAGGCGCCTCGATTTCTTGGCACTCGGTTTTCACGCAAATCACCGACGCACGGCACTCAGCGCGCACTCGCCATACGGCAATCGACGTTCATTTGGCCGGCGGCAAGATCGATGGGCCAATCTTTCACCGCCGCATAAGCAACGATCGCCGGAAACTTTGAGCAGCCGTGGACGCCGATGGGCGTACCTGGAGCGCCATCTGCGGGCGGGCGCCCCGGGAGTCAGGTGACGTCCGGGGCCGGGCCGGGATAGAAATCAATCATGAACGATGAGACGCCAGAGCCGGTCCGCGTGGCCATGGAGCGGGCACGGGCGGCGGGGTTCGCCTACTCCTGCGAGCCCGCCGTCGGCCGCCTGCTCGCCACCCTCGCCGCGGGCGTACCGGAAGGCGGCCGCGTGCTGGAGATCGGCACCGGTGCGGGGGTGGGGCTCGCCTGGCTGGTGAGCGGCCTCCTCCCCCGGGCCGACGTGACGGTGACCACGATCGAGTGCGATCTCGGGCGGGCCGAGCTGGTGACAAATGGTGACTGGCCCGGGTTCGTAGATCTCCGTTCGGGGGACGCGCTGGACCTGCTGCCGGGGCTCGGGGCTTTCGACCTGGTCTTCGCGGATGCGGAGGCGGGCAAGCAGGTGGGGCTGGAGCTCACGATCGCCGCGCTCAGCCCGCGGGGCGTGCTGGTCGTGGACGACATGGTGCCCGCGCCCGCCGTGGTGTGGGACGCGGAGTTCGCCCGCAGACAGGAGGCGGTGCGGCGGACGTTGCTCGGGCACGAGCGGCTGGTCGCCGTCGAACTGGCCGGCCACGGCTCCGGCGTCATCCTGGCGACGGCCCGGTAGCCGCGCCAAATCCCCATAAATACACGAAAGAGCACTACATTCCCCAATTTAGGAGATACGGCACGCGCATCGGCTGGCGTGGCAGGATTGTCCTCAGGCCGGAACTATGGAGATCTGCCGATTTAGGAGCATAGATACGGAGTGCTCGCGGTATGGGCGACATGACCGAAATATTCGATAGCGATTCGCTCCAATCTGGACCGACCGCGCTGAGACTCCTCATCGGCGCACAGCTGCGCCGGCTCCGCGAGTCCAGCGGCATCACCCGCGAGGACGCCGGATACGCCATCCGCAGCTCACATTCCAAGATCAGCCGCATGGAGTCCGGGCGCACGAGCTTCAAGCGGCGCGACGTGGCCGACCTGCTCACCCTGTACGGCGTGAGCGACGACGCCGAGCGCGCGAGCCTGCTCGCCCTGGTCGCCCAGGCCAACGCACCGAGCTGGTGGAGCGACTACCGCGACGTGATCCCCGACTGGTTCGAGCCGTACCTCGGGCTCGAGCACGACGCCGCGCTGATCCGGACCTACGAGGTGCAGTTCGTCCCCGGCCTGCTGCAGACGGAGGACTATGCCCGTGCCGTGATCGCACAGGGCCACGAGCACGACTCCCCCGAAAAGATCGAACGCCGGGTCGCGCTGCGGATGCGCCGCCAGGAGATCCTGAACCCGCCCACGCCGCGCAAGCTGTGGGTGGTGCTGGACGAAGGCGCCCTGCGCCGCCGGGTCGGCGGCGAGGCCATCATGCGAGCGCAGCTGGAGCACCTCGCCCGGATGGCCGGACAACCACACATCACCCTGCAGATCGTCCCGTTCGCCTCAGGCAGCACCATCGGCGGCGTCGGGCCCGTCACCATGCTCCGCTTCACGCAGCAGGGGCTGAACGACGTCGTCTACCTCGAGCACCTCACCGGCGCCCAATACCTGACCAAGGAGAGCGACGTGCGCCACTACCGCCGGCTGCTGGACGAGCTCGGCGTGCACGCCTCGCCCCCGGCCGGCACCCCGGCCCTCCTGGATCAGATCATCGAGAGGCTGTAGACCTTCCCGTACCTGCTGCGTCGTCGCACGTCCGCCGCCCTGGGGCTTCGGCCTCCACTCAAAGGACCTCCGCCGAAGTGCGGAGGGTGGTGAGGGAGCGCAGACGTCGCCGGGGCGGGCGGGTCAGGGCTGGTCGCCGAGGCGGTCCAGAGCGGCCGACAGGCGTTGGAGGGCCTCCAGGCACTGCCGTGCCTGCTCCAGCCCCAGCTCGCCCACCAGACGGTCGGCGAGCTCTTGGTGTCCGGGGACGATCTTGGAGATCGCCTCACGGCCGGCCGCCGTCGGCTGGAGCAGCTTGGCCCGCCGATGCGCCGGGTTGGGCCGGTATTCGGCCAGCCCCCGCTCCACCAGCAGGTCCGCGATCCGCTGCACTCCCTGCCTGGTCATCCCCATGACCCGGGCGATCCCGGCCACGGGCAGGGGCTCACGCAGGACCGCGCCGAGCACCTGCCACCAGGCCGCGGTCATCCCCGCGGGCCTGGCCAGCCCCTCCGCGATCTGGAGGAACTGGCCGTTGAGCCGGAACGCCCCCAATGCCAGGCCCGACAGCAGGTCCGCCTTCTCACTCATGCCGTCATCAGCACCTCGAAGGCCGAGGGGTCGCTCCGGGTGAAGAGCCGGAACCAGGCGTCCAGCACCTCGGGCCGGTAGATGTCCAGCCGCCGGAAGATCTCTCTGGCGAACGCGACCGGCTCCGTGGGCCCGGCCGTGATGAGGTCGCCGTCGAGCACCGCGTCCTGGTCCAGGTAACGCTTGGCGCCCGTGTAGCCCTCCTGCGCCTCCAGATATTGCACGACGGCACTGGTGTGGTCGCGCTCATTCAGCAGCCCCTCCCTGGCGAGCCCGGCCGTGGCGCCGCAGATGGCCGCGACCGGCACCCCGGCCTCCAGAAACTCACGGGCCTTGCGCGCGAACGGCGCCAACGCCCCGCCCGCGTCCCACAGGGTCGCCCCCGGCAGGATCAGCAACGCGCTGTCGGCCGGGGACAGCTGGTCGAGGGCGAGGTCCGGGGTGATGCGCAGCCCGCCCATCGTGACGACGGGGTCGGTGGCCAGGCCCACGGTGACGATCTCGTAGGCGCCGGGCTCGCGCTGGTAGCTCCCGTTGCGCAGGTGCGCGGTCGCGTGACCGGTCTCCCAGTCGGCGAGCGTGTCGTAAACGGCGTGGTGAACGATTCTCTTCATGACAGTATCTTGTCATTTCGACAGCATGTTGTCAATCGGATTGCGTGGGAGGATGGGCGCATGGCAGAGATCGTCGGCGGAGGACGTCCAGTCAACGACGCCGAGCGGCGCGTCATCGCATACCTGCGCGACCAAGCGCCCGCCGACTGGCTTCTGCTGCACAACATCGAGGTCCCGCGCGGCCATGACGTCTTCGAGGTCGACCTGCTCGTGCTGACCGGCCACTCGCTGGTGGTCGTCGACGTCAAGGGCACCAGGGGGCGGATCGAGGTGTCGGGCACGCGGTGGTTCCCGCCGCGCAGGGAGGCCTTCGGCTCTCCGGTGGCCAAGCTGCGGGGCACGGCCAAGGCGCTGAAGGGCCTGCTGGTGTCCAAGGCCACCCAGCTCGAACGCGTCTACGTCGACAGCCTCGTCGTGCTCTCCTCGCCGGACGCCGAGCTGGTCGATCCGGCCGGGCGCGACGCGGTCAACGTCACGACCCTGCCCGCCCTCCTGGCCACACTGAGCGACGCCTCGCGGGTCAGACGCGGGTGCAGCCCGGACGCGCGACCCTACATGACGGCGATTCTCGACGCGCTCAACCAGACCGTGCGCCGCAGCACCGCGCCGCCCAGGTTCGGCAACTGGGAGGTCGAGGAGCAGCTCGGGGGTGATGCCAAGGTCACCGAATACCGCGCGTTCAACGCGACGATGCCGGGCAGCGAGACCGTGCTGCTCCGGGTTTACCAGGCCGATCCGCTGGCCGACCACGAAGCGCGGGCGGCCGAGCGGCAGCGCATCGCCAACGCCTACCAGACGCTGGCGAGGATCCCCCCGCACCCGTGCGTGGTGCGCTCGCGCGACTTCTTCGCCATCGACGACGAGAGCCGGTTCGTTCTGGTGCTCGACGACGTGCACGGCCAGGCGCTGCACCTGTCGCTGGGCCGGGGCGAGCGGATGGGCGTGATCCAGGACCTGCTGCGCGGGCTGGCGCACGCGCACGCCAACGGCGTCATGCACCGGGCGCTCACGCCCGCCTGCGTGCTGGTCACCGACGACGGCCACGCGGTGCTGACCGGGTTCGACTACGCCAAGCCGGGACCACGCAACTACACCGTCGCCCACGAGCTGGGCAACGTGCTGGACGCGCACTACGTGGCGCCGGAGTGCCAGGAGCGGCCCGACAGGATGACGGTCGCGTCCGACGTTTACGCGGCCGGGGCGATCGCCTACCAGCTGCTCACCGGGGAGCTGCCGACGAGCGCCGACGCCCACGGCCCTGACGTGCCCGAGGTGGTGCGACGGATGCTCGACCACTCTCCGGCCAAGCGGCCGACCGCCGCCGAGGCGCTGCACGCCCTGCAGTCCGCGCCGGTTCAGGAATCACGGCTCAAGCGCCTGGTCCGTCGCATAGTGTCCGGATCATGACCATCAAGCTGCGCCCCGTCGACGAGGACGACCTGCCCTTCCTCCACCGGCTCATCAGCGACCCGGACAGCACGGGTGCCTTCCAGTGGTACGGCTTCCAGAACCCGCACCGAGTCCGCGAACAATGGGCGGACAACGGAATGCTCGGCGACGACCGCGGCATGCTGATCATTGCGGACGGCGACGAGGCGGCCGGCTTCGTGTCGTTCAGCAAGCAGATCGCCAACCGCGCCAGCTACTACTGGTCCATGGGGATCATCGTGGCGCCGGAGTTCCGCGGCAAGGGGATCGGCACCGAGGCGCAGAAGCTGATCGCCCGTTACCTCTTCGACCACACGACGGCCAACAGGATCGAGGCGTCCACCGAGATCGACAACCTGGCCGAGCAGCGGGCGCTGGAGAAGGCCGGGTTCACCCGGGAGGGCGTCCTGCGCGGCGGCGGGTTCCGCGCCGGCAAGTGGCACGACGGCGTGCTTTACAGCATGATCCGCTCCGACCTCGACGGCGAGGTCACGCCTGGGTGATGGTGTCCAGGACGTCGATGACGTACAGCCTCGGCTCCTCGCCCGGGGACGGCACCGCCATGCGGCAGCCCACCCGCTGCCCGACCAGCGCGCCCAGCCAGGCCGGCGGCACCGCACCCGGCTTCAGCGGGTACGCCGCCGGTCCGCCCCGCCGATAGGAGGAGTCCACGACCATGCGGGACGGCCAGGCGGCGGCCACGTACTGGACGACCACCTTCGAGCCGGCCGCGATCTCCCGCCCGGAGCCGTCGATGAGGGTGCGAGGCGGCGCGGCAGGCGTGAGGTCGGCGGGGACGACCGGAAGCGCGCGGCCGATCAGGCGGGCGTCGGGCGGGTAGCCGCCCAGGATGTCGAAGACCACCACGAGCGTGTCCGCGGGCGCGACGCCGGTCACCGGAACGTCCGGCCCCAGGGCCTCGGCGGCGGGGCCGACGAGCATGACGCGGCTGCCCGCCGGGTGACCGATGAGCGAGCGGCGCCAGGTCTCCGCCACCTGCCTGCCGTCGAAGACGACCGTGGTGGGCTGGTTGGCGTCGTACGTGCTCAAATACGGCTGATTGCCGGACCACCGCCGGATGTCCACATCCGCGAGCACCACGTCCCCCGGCAGCGTGCGCCGCCCGCTCCCCTCCGACAGCACCGTGATCCGCGACGTGCGGGCTGGATCCCCCTTGGGGATGGCGACGATCGGCTTGCTGCCGACCGCTCCGGTGACGACGGGTTGTGTGCCCTCCTCGGCCAGGCCACACGAGGTGGCGACCATGAGGACGGCAGGCCAGAACAGGCGCACGATGTTCCTCCAATCCGGAGGAATTACTAGCCCCGATGTGCAAAAGGAAAGCTTCGGGTCTGGCCATCTCCCGGCAAAGGGCGCGAGAGACTGTCCACGTGAGCGAGCGGAGCGAGCGAACCAATAGACACAGCAGCATGCTCACAGGGCCGACGAAGGAGGCCCTGTGAGTAAGCCGAACCTGGCACGTAGGGTCGCCGACGCGGCCGAGATCGCGCTGACCACCCGCAAGTACGTGACGTTCATCGACGTGGTCACGGGCCTGCGCTGGCTGCATTCCAGGCACGTGGACACCTGGCGGCAGGGCCGGGTGGCCACGCTGGCCGAGCTGGCGGACGTGGACGAGGACCGCCTGGTCGCCGCGGCCGCGCTGCTGAAGGAGTGGGCGCTGGCCAAAGGGCTCAATCCGGTGGACACCCCGTACGTGGCCGGCACCCGCGACCGTCGCGAGCTGCGCTTCACCGCCCGCCACCCGCAGGAGCCGTTCCGTGTCCACTGGATCTCGCCCGACCTCGGCGAGGCCAGGGTGCGCCGCCTCACCGAGCGGCAGAGCAAGGCGCCCGACCTGGTGGCGGTGGCCCCGCTGACCGACTGGACGTGCACGGCCTGCGGCGACACCGGGCCCTACCTGATCATGGAGGACGACCAGCCGCACTGCCTGACCTGCGCGGACATGGACCACCTGGTGTTCCTGCCTGCCGGGAACGCGGCGCTCAGCCGCCGCGCCAAGCAGGAGAGCGGCCTGTCGGCCGTGGTGATGCAGTTCAACCGGCGGCGCAAGATCTACCAGCGCCTCGGCCTGCTGGTCGAGCAGGCCGCGCTGGACGCGGCCGAGGAGCGCTGCCTGGCCGACGAGGAAGTGCGCCTGCGCCGCCGCGAGCGCGACCGGGAGCGCAGGGCCGAACAGGACGTCGACTTCCAGGCCCGCATGGCGGCCGAGATCGCCCGATTGTTCCCCAACTGCCCGCCGGAGCGGGCGCGGGAGATCGCCGAGCACGCCGGGCAGCGCGGCAGCGGCAGGGTCGGCCGGTCGGCGGCGGCCAGGGCGCTCGACGAGAACGCGATCACACTGGCCGTGATCGCCTCCATCAGGCACCTCGACACCGACTACGACAGCCTGCTGATGTCGGGCGTGCCCCGGATGCAGGCCCGCGACCTGATCAGGGACGTCATCGAAGGCAAGCTGGAGGAGTTCCGCCGCCGCGCTTAGGTGACGGCCAGCCGCTGGGCGTACTTCTCCTCCCGCCAGAGCTCCCGATGCAGCACCTCCAGCAGCGTGGCGGCCGCATCGTAAACGTCGGTGTAGCGGATGTAGAGCGGCGCGAAGCCGAACCTGAGCACGTCCGGCGCGCGGAAGTCCCCGTGCACGCCCCGGTCGATCAGCGCCCGCATGACCGGATAGCCGTCGGGGTGGCGCAGGCTCACCTGACTGCCGCGCGCGGCGGCGTCGGCCGGCGAGACCAGCTCCAGCGCGTCCCCGACCAGGTCGACGAAGAGCGAGGTCAGCGCCATGCTCTTGGCCCGCACCTGGCCCATGGGGACCCGTTCCCATACGTCGAGCGCCGCCTCCAGCGCCGCGAACGACAACACATGCGGCGTGCCCACCGCGAACCGTCTGATCCCCTCAGCCGGGCGGTAGCCGGGCTCGAACGCGAACGGCTCGGCGTGCCCGTGCCAGCCGGACAGCACGTTCTCGGCGGTGGCGTGGTGCCGCGGGTTGACGTAGAGGAACGCGGGCGCACCCGGGCCGGCATTCAGGTACTTGTACGTGCATCCGACCGCGAAATCCGCCGCCGACACGTCCACCTCCATGGCGCCCACGCTGTGGCACACGTCCCAGACCATGAGCGCCCCGGCCTCCTGCACGCGGGCGGTGATCGACGGCACGTCGTGGCGTGCGCCGGTCCGGTAGTCCACCTCCGACAGCAGCACCACGGCCGCGTCGTCGAACCGCCCTGCCGCGAAGTCGCGGATCTCGTAGCCGCCGAGCAGCCCGGCCAGCCCTTGCACCATGTAGTGGTCGGTGGGGAAGTTGCGCACGTCGGAGACGATCACCCGGCGCTCCGGGCGCAGCCGCAGCGCGGCCGCCACCGTCTGGTAGACCGCGATCGAGGTCGTGTTGCCCACCACGACCTGCCCGGGTCCCGCGCCGATCAGCGGGGCCAGCCGGTCACCGGCGGTCAGCGGCTGGGCGTACCAGCCGTCGTGGTTCCAGCCGCCGACCAGGTGCCCGCCCCACTCGTCCTCGACGGCTCGCCGCACGCGCTCCGCGGTACGGCGGGGCAACGCGCCGAGCGAGTTGCCCACGAGGTAGACGACGCCTTCGGGGAGCACGAACTCGTCTCGGAACGCGCGGAGCGGGTCGCCGGCGTCGAGGGCGAGGCAGTGGTCGCGATCTATCACCCGTTCACTCCCTTTATGGGCAACTATCCCGATTTACACCATTCTGGCCGGTTGTGGGGCGTCCCGGGTCACTCCTGCGGATGGTAGGCGACGGCCTGCATCTCGATGAGCAGGTGCGGGTGCGGCAACTGGTGCACCGCGACCGTGGTCCTGGTGGGCCCCTCCTCGTCGAAGAACTCGGCGTAGACCTCGTTGTAGCCCTTGAAGTCGTTCATGTTGACCAGGTACGCCGTGATCTGGACGAGGTCGGCGAGCGAGCCGCCGGCCGCCTTGAGAATGTCGCCGATGTTCTCGATGACCGCCCTGGTCTGAGCGTGGATGTCCAGGTTCGTCGCCCCGTCCTTGTAGACCTCCACACCCACGAACGTGTCGTCGGTCCTGCGGCAGTTGACGCCCGAGACGTACAGGAAGTCACCTGCCCGCTTGACGTGCGGAAACCTGCCGCGCGGTGTGGCCTTTCCAGGCACCCGCATGCCTTTGGCCCTCACGTGCCGATCACCGCCCGCACCGAGCCGAGCCCGTCGATGTGCGCCTCGAACACGTCCCCGGGCTCGACCGGCACGACCGGGCCGAGCGCGCCGGTCAGCACCACCTCACCGGCCCGCAGCGGCCGCTGCGTACGGCCCAGCCGCGTGGCCAGCCACACGGCCGCGTTGAGCGGACTGCCCAGGCATGCGGCGCCCGACCCGGCCGAGACCTCCGTCCCGGCGCGGGTCATCGTCATCCCGGACGCACGCAGATCGAGTCCCATCAGCGAGACGGGCGTGTTCCCCAGCACGAACACCCCGCTGGAGGCGTTGTCGGACACCGTGTCCGCCAGGGTGATGTCCCAGCCGTCAATGCGCGAGTCGGCGATCTCGATGGCGGGCAGCGCGAACTCCACCGCCCTGATCACCTCGGCCACCGTGAAAGGACCGCCCACCAGGTCCGCGCCCAGCACGAGCGCCACCTCGGCCTCGGCCCGCGGTTGCAGGAGCCGTCCGTACGGAATGGGCAGCCCGTCGAGGTAGGCCATGTCCGCGAAGAGCGGGGCGCAGGTCGGCTGGTCGATGCCGAGCTGCCGCTGCACCTCGAGGTTCGTGACGCCGATCTTCCTGCCGGCCAGCCGCCGTCCCTCGCCGAGCGCCCGCCGGGTGTTGATCTCCTGGACGGCGTACGCGTCGGTCGCCGTACCGATCAGGTCCCTGATCGGCGCGCATGGCTTGCCGGAGCGCGCGGCTTCGGCCAGCCGTTCGGCGGCCTGGGAACGCGCGTCGACGGCCTGGGACCATTCGTCATACATCGGGTTGCTCCAGTTTGATGGTGATCGTGGTGGGTTCAGAGTAGAAGTCGAGCGATCGCATGCCACCCTCCCTGCCACCTCCACGTCGCTCTCGGCGAGAAGGCTTCCCTGGCATCGTCTCCCTCGACCACAGCGCAGAAGGATCCGAGAAGACCTGTCCAGATGGACATCTTCCGGTACCCCTAGATCACTGACCATCATGGTCGGATGGCGCGGACGTGGGAATTGTGGGGAAACGTCATTATTGCTGGTACGTTTGCACTCCCCTTGGCCTTGCTAGCAATCTTGCTTGTCTCCCGCCACCGCGCTCGCGCCGGCCACCCGGCGCCTCTGCGCACGTCGATCGCCGACATCGGCATCGTGGTCGGCACCGCGCCGTGGATTTGGATGATCCTCACCCCGTCCGACGGCGCTCGCGGAGTCGGCCTCGTCCCGTTCATGGACCTCGCCGACGTCGCCACCGCATCGTGGCAGACCGTGTTGGTGCAGGTCGGAGGCAATCTGCTGGTATTCGCCGCCCTGGGGGCGCTGCTGCCGGTACGCACCCCCGCCATGGCCTCGATCGGCCGGGTTGCGGCGGTCTCCGCGGCATTTTCGGTCCTGGTCGAGCTCCTCCAGTACGTGCTGAGACTGGGCCGTTTCTCCTCCATCGACGACGTCATCCTCAACACGGCAGGCGCCGTGATCTTCGCACTGATTACTCGCCGCTGGTGGGCCACCCGAATACCGGCTGGGAGCGTTCCACGGTAACGGTCTGCTAAAACGCAGCGGAATTCACCACATGGGCACGATCCGCTCAAAAGAAGCCCGGGACCAACCTCTATATCTGTGCGATCGTGGACAAGACGGGGCAAGTTCTCTGGAGACGCCACTACCTGGTTGGTGACAGAGGGTGATCAAAGTTGTCTGAATCCCCGGTACCCCACGAGCCCCCTATCTATCGCCGCATCGCCGACGGTCTCCGCGCCCGGATCCTGTCCGGCGAGTTGCGCGACGGGGACCGACTACCGGGCGAGAACGCTCTGATGGCCGAATACGCAATCGCACGAGCCACCGCCAGGCAGGCGCTTGCCGTACTGATCAATGAAGGGCTGGCGGTGCCCAGACGAGGTTCGGGGGTTTACGTGCGGCTGTTCAAACCGATCCGCAGGCACGGCTCACGTCGCCTGTCACGAGAGCAGTGGGGTCAGGGCCAGGCCATCTGGGAGGCCGACACCCGAGGCCGGCCGTTCACCGTGGATCACGTCGAGGTGGCGCTGGAGCGAGCCACAGAGGAGGTCGCGAGCGTTCTGGACAGCCGCGAGGTCTGGGTACGGCGACGCCGCTACTCGGTCGACACCAGGCCCGTGCAACTGGCCACGTCCTACTTTCCCGCCGCCCTGGTGGAGGGCAGCGCGATCACCCTTCCCGACACAGGTCCTGGCGGCGTCTACGCCAGGCTGGGCGATCTGGGCGTGCCCCCGGCCCACTTCACCGAGGAGGTGCGGGCCCGTATGCCGCAACCGCGCGAGAGCGCGCTGCTGGACCTGCCGGGCGGCACACCCGTGATCGTCATCGCGCGGACCGCGTACACGTCCGGTGGACTGCCCGTCGAGGTCAACGAGATGGTGCTGGACTCGGCGGCTTATGTACTCCAGTACGACTTCGACGCCTGAATCAAGGTGATCTGTCAAGCGATAGGTTGACCTGTCCACCACGATCATTGATATCTCTAGAGAAGTCGTTCATCTTCTTAGAGAGATGGAACCTCGCCTGGGGCCCGGGAAGGTGGACGGCGATGTCCTTTGATCGGCACCTCGCCGAGATCGCCCGGGAGTTCCCCCAGTGGACCATCTGGCGGAGCGATGCGGGCCGCTGGTGGGCCACGAGACACCATCCGCTGAGCGCGGCGCAGCGCGACGCCGGATGCGCGATGACCATCGACGCGGACGACCCGGACGGCCTGCGTGACCGGCTCCGGGACCAGGAACGACGGGCCGGGGACCCGCACCGGTGGCGGACCGGCCCGGCGCCGCCTTGACGTCCGCCGTGGAGCGTTCCGCGGCGGACGCACATGAGCAGCCCGGTGCCGGGTCCAGCGTCTCGGCGGCCCCGGCACCGGGCCACCACGCAGGAGGGGCCACGAACGCGGAAGCCTCCGACCCTATCGGGGGCGGGGGCTTCCGCTCCGTACAGTCATAGGCGCCTGGTGGGATTACTTGGGGACCTCGGACAAGCGGACGATGGTCACGTCCGTGTCGTCGGAGATGGCCGGGGGCGCGTCCGCCGGCGGACGCTCCTCCTCCTGCGCCTCCACGATGATCCGCACGTCCTCCTGCCCCGAGGGAAGGGCGTGCTCCTGAGGCGAGGGGGGAAGGGCGTGCTCGGGCACCAGCGGCCCCGCGCCCGACTCGCTGCGCATGAGATCGCCCAGCACCGAGCTGATCTCCGTCAGCCGCCGCACGACCTCGCTGTGCGTGTTGGTCAGGTATTCCACCCGCCGCCCCGCGTGCTCGTCCAGCGTCGCGGTGCGCTGCTGCGCCGCCGCGAGCATCGCATCGGCCTCACTCCGCGCACCCGTGAGCAGCTGCTCGGCCTGCGCGTTGGCGGACTTCATCAGCTGCTCGGACTCGGCCTGGGCGGCGGTCACCACCCGCTCCGCCTCGGCCCGTGCCTCGCGCAGCGCCTCATCAGCCTCGGTGCGGGCGGCGGTGAGATGCTCCTCCGCGTCCGCGCCCGCCTGGGCCAACATGCCCTCCGCCGCCTGCGTCGCCTCGTGCACGCGGCGCTCGGCCTCGCCCTGCGCGGAGGTGAGGATCTTGTCAGCGGTCTCGCGGGACGTCATCAACAGCCGGTCGGCCTCCGACTTGGCCGCGTCACGCACGCTGGCGGCCTCGGCCTCGGCGTCCGATCGCTTGGCCGCGGCCTCCTCTTCGCCGAGCTTGAGGATCTGGGCGAGCCTGGGGCTGAGGTCCTCATAGCTCTGCGGCGCCTCGACCATGCGCCGCCTGGCCTCGGCCAGCTCGATGCGGCCCTGCTCGGCCTGGTCGATCGCCCGTGCCAGCCGCTCTTCCAGATCCCGTATCTGGTTACGGGTTCGAAGCATGTAGTCGTGGACCTGGCGGCGGTTGTAGCCGCGCATCACGACCTCGAAGGTGTCCTCTTGCATCAGATCGGGAATGCTCTCGTGCTGGTTCATCATGGGGGTTACCTAAAGGTGGTTTGCGTGAGGCGGGGGGAAACTGCGGGTTGTGAGGGTCTGACGACGAGACGTCAGGAAACGACTCTCCTGCCATCTGCCCACGTCCGCAACCGGAACGCCATAGTGGAGCCACGGAGCTCGGGAATTACGATGTGACGGGTGTACATAGCAGCGTTGGACAACGGAGCAGTCCCGGACATACATCCCGAGGCGTACATCGCGCACGGCGTGACCGTGGTCGGCAGGGTCCGGATCGGCCGGGCGTCCAGCATCTGGTACGGCTCCGTTCTCCGCGGCGACGACGAGCGGATCGAAATCGGCCAGGAATGCAACGTACAGGATCTGTGTTGCCTGCACTCCGACCCGGGTGAGCCCGCGGTCCTGGAGGACCGGGTCAGCCTGGGCCACAAGGCCATGGTCCACGGCGCCCACGTGGAGTCCGGCGCGTTGATCGGCATCGGCGCGATCGTGCTCGGCGGCGCCCGCATCGGGGCGGGCACACTGGTCGCCGCCGGAGCGCTGGTGGGCCCGGGCAAGAAGATCCCGGCCGGCGTGCTGGTCGCCGGCGTGCCCGGGAAGATCGTGCGCGAGCTCACCGACGACGACCGGGCGTCCTTCGCCCGCACGCCGGACAACTACATCGCCAAGGCGCTCAGGCACCGGCAGGCGTCATCGCTTTGATCAGGACCTCGTCGGACACCGACGCGTTGTTGAGCGGGTCGGCGTACTCTGGCAGCTCGGGCCGCAGGAACCGGACGAAGTCGACGGTCAGTTCAAGGTCGGGCCGGCCGCTGACCTGCTTGGCGTTGGCCTTGGCCGCGTCCTTCTTGAGGGTGTTGTAGCTGTCCCAGTCCGTATAGGCGGTGACGCCCCATTGCAGCACGTCAGGCAGGGTCGAGGGCCAGCGGTTGCCGACCTTCCACTTGCCGCCGTCCTCCTTGTACAGCGCGACGAAGACGCGGCCCACTCTGGCCAGCACGAGCTCCACCCAGCCGTTCTTGACCGCCAGCTCCTTCGGCTTGGAGCTGCCGTCCTTGGTGTACTTCACCTCGACCTGACCGCTTTTTTCTCCAGTGCCGGTGGTGACCGACACCCAGTTGGGCGTGGTGTACGAGTCGGGCTGGCGGGCCATCAGTCCGCCGAGGGAGAACTTGCGCTTGGGCTGGCCGCCGCTCTTGCCCTCGACCTTGACCCGGGCGTGCATGACGATGTCGCCGGCGAGGTCCTGGTAGACGAAGGGGCCGCGGAAGCCGTCGAACCAGGCCGAGGTCTTGGGCTCCAGATACATCGAGCCCTTCACGGTCTTGTTCACGTCCCACTTGGCGATCCTGTCGACGTCCTTCTCGGTCTCGCTCAGCTTCGTCCACAAGGACAGGTCGGTCGCGTTCGCGAACTCCGTCGAGGCCTGGCCCACCTCCCCGCCGGGCGCCGGCGGGGTGACCTTGTCCAGGGTGACCAGCCCGGGACCGCTGGGCGTGGGTTGTGCCGAGGTAGTCGTGCCGCAACCGGCGAGCACGCTCGCGACCGCCAACGTCCCTGCTACCTTCGCCCTCATAGCGGACATTCTGCCGTGAAATGCCGATGGTTGATCCGATGGCTCCCAGTACCATGACGCCCGTGCCACCCTGGGACGCGTTCACTTCTGCCGAGGCGGAGGTCCGCGCGATGGTCGCGGACCCGCGCTGGCAAGGGCTTTCCGTGCCCGACCGCGCCCACGTCCTGGCCGCCAGGATTCTTGTGACCCCAGATGGCGACCGCTGGCTCTTCGGCGCGCACGCGCGCTGGCATCTGTACGACCCCGCCGACGGCCGCTGGCGCCTGGCGGCGCCGCCGCGGAGCACGCGGGCCCGGCAGGTGCAGCACGCCGCGGCCGTGCTGCCGGACGCGGTGCTCCCGTACGGTCCCGACTTCCACGCCGAGCCGGGCTCCACCCAGGCGTTCATCGGCCCCGACGTGTCGGCGGACCTGACCGAGCAGGTCAGGGTGCTGGTGCGGGCGAGCGGGCGCAAGTCGGAGCTGGACTATCCCCTGACGGCGTTCGACGAGATCTTCGCCTCCGACGTGCCGGGCACGGTGGCGGCGGTCTGGGGCACGATCATGTGGTGCGCGTACGCGCCCGCCTTCGACGGCAACGAGCGGCTGATCACCGTGTTCGGCGAATACCTGCGGCGCCCGCTGCCCGGCGACGAGTGGGTGCGCTGGTTGCCCGCGCCGCCCCTGCTCGACCTCGTCACGCTGGTGGCGGAGCGGGCGCGGGCCGGCCGCACGCGCGAGGCGCTCAGGCTCGCCGCCGTCATGGCCGACACGGCGCAGATCCTCCTGTCCGACACCCGTTTCAGGCCGCGGGCACTGGCGCTGCTCACCATGGTGGAGCCGATGCTGCGCCGGTCGGGGCTCGACGACACCTCGCCCGGTGACGAGGTGGTGCGTCAGGTCTGGCTGGGCCGCTGTCCCGCGCGGCTGAGCCGGGCGTTGCTGGTGGAGACCGATCCCGAGGCGCACTTCTCCCACTCCGTCTACGACCTGGCCGAGGCGCTGGCTTTCATGCCGCACCCGCCGCGGTCCACGGCGGCGTTCCTGGCCGATCTGTCGGACTCCAGGGGTCTGCTGCCCGCGCGGCTGGATCACCGGCTCAGGATGGCATACGAGGAGCTGGAGCGGGCCGGGCTCACTGGAACCTCTGCGGGGGAGACGACCGCGCCGGACGGGTTCCCCGCACAGGGGCGGCCCGGCGGGGTGTCGATCGCCCCCTCGCCGGTGCTGGAGGTGGCGCCGCCGGACCGGGCCAGCGCGGCGGCGGTGCTCGGGGCCGCGTACGCGACGGGGCTGGCGTGGGGCAGGCTGACGGGGGCCAAGGTGCCCGAGCGCGGGCTGGCGGGGCAGTCGGCGCTTGTGCAGAAGCTCGTCCACGAACGCGACGATCACCATGAACATGACACAGGTCACTACTAAACCACTTATCCCGCTATTTCACCCTAACCACCCCTATATCGTTCTAACACTCCAGGTAACAGGAAATACGCTGAATTGTGATCTCGGATTCGGGAAATGATCCCACTGGGGTCCCGCGGCACGGAAAGGAATGACTCCGATGGGCCATGTCGCCGGAAGGGGCCGCACCGTAACCTCGTAGAGGGTGTGGGCTGCGGAAGGAAAGGACGACGCGGTGGGGCACGACGACCTGGACTCTCGGGTCCACGACCGTGTCGCGTTGGACGAGATTGCGCTCTACGCCGAGGTGCTCACGGCCGTGGCTGTCAGCGAGCGGCGGCTGACCTTGGACGAACTCGACGACGCGCTCGGATTGCGGACTTCGGCGAGCCGCTGAAGGACCATACGACCATCACGATTACCGACCCCGGGGACCTAGTTCCCGGGGTTTCGCATAACTAGTCACTTGCCCCCATCGGTCTCCTCCGTACAAATGAGGCATCCTCACATTCGACGGAGACTTACGAGACGGAGACTTACGAACGGACGAGGCGCGCGATCGCCGCGGAGGCCTCTTTCACTTTCGCCTCGGCCTCGGGCCCGCCGGTGTTGATCGCGTCGGCCACGCAGTGCGAGATGTGCTCCTCGAGCAGCCCCAGCGCCACCGCCTGCAGCGCCCGCGTGGCCGCGGAGACCTGGGTGAGCACGTCGATGCAGTATGAGTCGTCATCGACCATTCGCTGCAGGCCCCTGATCTGACCCTCGATGCGCCTGAGCCGCGTCAGATAGGCCTGCTTGTCTCCGCTGTACCCATGCATGCCTCTACGGTACCCGGAACCGGTATCCCTCAGTGGAGATCCGTGATCAGCTTCTCCCACTGATCGGCCACCTCGCCGGCCGAGTGGCGCAGCGCCGTGTCCAGCGCACCTGCCGCGAGCGAGCGCCGCCTGCGTTCGTCGTCGATCAGCGCGAGCAGCGCCGCGGCGAACAGGTGCGGGTCGGCGTTGGATACGGTGCCGGACCTGGGCACGTCGGATGCGGTGCCGGACTCGGGCACGTCGGGCTGGGGCACCAGAATCCCGTTGTAACCCGTGGCCACGAACTCCGTCGGCCCCTTGGCCCCCTCGAACGCCACCACCGGCACCCCGCACCCCATGGCCTCGAGCACCGTCATGGACTGGTCCTCGGCCCGCGAGGTGTTGGCCACGATCGACGCCTTGGCGAACTCGCCCGCCAGGTCCGGCGTGGTGCCCATGAAGTAGACGTGGTTGTGCAGGTCGAGCTCGCGCACCAGCGCGCGCAGCCGCCGCTCCTCCGGGCCGCCGCCGTAGAGCCGCAGCCGCCAGTCGGGCCGCTTGTCGGCCACGATGGCGAACGCCTTGATCAGCCGGTCGTACGCCTTGACCGGCACCCACCGCCCGCCGGCGGCCACGATCCTGTTGTCCATCCGCGAGCGCGGCCACGGACCGGCCGCCAGTGCGTCCTGTACGGAGTGCACGACGGGCCCGCCGTCCAGGAGCCTGGTCCACTCCTCCTGAGCCGACTCCGTGGCCGTCACAACGGCGTTCAGGCGCGGATAGAAGCGTTTCACGGGCGCGGGCACGGCCGGCCGCGACCATTCCCTGGCGATCTTCAGCATCTCGCGGGGAGCGTGCCTGGCGGCCTGGACGCCGAGCGCCGGCCGGGTGGTGATCAGCACGTCGCACTTGAGCCCGCGCAGCACCCGCCACAGCGCCACCTCGGTGCGCACCTGGCCGCGCGGGAGCAGGTGCCTGACGCCCGGCCGGGCGTCGACCACGCTGCGCATGGCCACGTCGGGGTCGACGGGGAAGAACGGCTTCTCCTTCTGCCGCCGTACGCTGATCACCTCGACCTCGTGCCGCTTCGCCAGCGCCGAGGCGAGGTTGAGCGTGGCCCGCACATCGCCCCGCATGCCGTACGCGGAGGGCAGGACCAGGCTGACCTTCATCCGCCCACCTCGATGCGCAGCTCGTCGTCGGCGGTGTAGCAGGGTTTGATCGGCACCCCGTCCACCTTGGCCGAGGGGTAGTGCAGCCGGCGGCGCTTGCCGTCCACGTCGTCGAGCCAGGCGCCCAGCTTCAGCGGCGTGGGCACGCCCTCGACCTGCAGCGCCGGCTCCCAGGTGCCGGAGCCTACCGAGGTGTCGGAGCTCGGGGGGTCGGCGGCCACCACGTCCACGAGAGAGAAGGCGGCGTGGAAGCGCACGCCTTGGACGAAGGCCGTGGCCGTCACCCGCGCGCTGGTCTGCCGGCGGTCCAGGGTCAGCGTGGCCTCGTGGCGGGAGTCGTCGTCCTCGAGCCCGGAGTAGGCCAGCAGGCCCATGACCTCGAAGCGGCCTTCCCTGAACCAGATCGCGCGCACCTCGGCGGCGGGCTCCGCGTCGGAGATCTTCAGCGCGAGGAACCCGTTGCGGGTGCGGTAGGAACGGTAGGCCAGGGTGCGCTTGCACAGGGCGTAGGCGTCGAGGTGGTCGAGCGAGAAGCCGGGATCGACGCTGCGCAACCTGCTGCGCTTGCCGTTCGCCCCCCGCAGGTAGGCATCCCAGCGCCCGGCACTGAGGTCCAGCGGCGCCAGCGAGACCGCCAGCGTGGCCTCGCGCGATCGCGCGCCCCGAGTGCCGAGCCGCACGTCGCGCTCCACCCCCGTGGTGCGGTTCCTGAGGACGAGCTCTGTGCCCTCTTGTAGTGGTTCGTCGATGGCCAGTCGCAAGGAGAGCACGTCAGCCAGGGTGACCTCGGCGTCGGTGACGACGACGCCCATCACGAGCCCCCTCCCCGTCGAATAGAGCCATGCGACGTTGAGGTTACCGTGATTTTCCCGTTATGTGGATGGTTGATTTCTTGTAACCACCCCTGCTGACATGCGAAACTCCTCCACCACACGTGTGGAGGAGTCCGACATTTCCCGGTCAGGAAGCGCCTTTGACCGATTTGATCAAGAGCTGAGCCACGTCCACGACTTCCAGCGACTCCTTGGCCTCACCGTTGTTCTTCTTCTCGTTGATCGCATCGCCCAGCATCACCATGCAGAACGGGCAGGCCGTGGACACGGTGTCCGGGTTGGTGGTCAGCGCCTCGTCCACGCGCTCGGTGTTGATGCGCTTGCCGATGCGCTCCTCCATCCACATGCGCGCACCGCCCGCGCCGCAGCAGAAGCCGCGGTCCTTGTGCCGGTGCATCTCCTGCGTCGTGACGCCGGGCACCTTGGACATGATGTCGCGGGGCTGGGAGTAAACCTTGTTGTGGCGGCCGAGGAAGCACGGGTCGTGGTAGGTGATCTTCTCCTCGATCGGCGTGATCGGGGTGAGCAGTCCCTCGTCCACCAGCTTCGACAGCAGCTGCGTGTGGTGCACGACCTCGTACGTCCCGCCGAGCTGTGGGTATTCGTTCGCGAGCGTGTTGAAGCAGTGCGGGCAGGTGGCGACGATCTTCTTGACGCCCGCCTCGTTGAGGGTCTCGATGTTCTGCTGGGCGAGCATGTTGAACAGATATTCCATGCCCAGGCGGCGGGCCGGGTCGCCGGTGCACGCCTCCATCGGCCCCAGCACCGCGAACTTCACGCCCGCGATGTGCAGCAGCTCGGCCACGGCCTTGGTGGTCTTCTTGGCCCGGTCCTCAAGCGCGCCCGCGCAGCCCACCCAGAACAGGTATTCGGCGTCCTCGGGCATCTTCTCGTCGACGACCTCGACCTCGAAATCGAGCTCCTCGATCCAGTCGGCCCGCTTCATCTCGGACATCCCCCACGGGTTGCCCTTGTTCTCCAGGTTCTTGACCATCACCCCCGCCTCGGACGGGAACGACGACTCGACCATCACCTGGTAGCGGCGCATGTCGAGGATGTGGTCGATGTGCTCGATGTCCACCGGGCACTGCTCGACGCACGCGCCGCAGTTGGTGCACGACCACAGCACGTCCGGGTGGATCACGCCCTCCTCGCCGACGAGCGGCTTCTCCAGCAGCGCCAGCACGTCCTTGTCGGCGTGCTCCGTGCTCGCCGCCATCAGGTAGGGCGCCACCTTGAAGGCGTGGTCACGCTGGTCGAGGATGAGCATCTTCGGCGACAGCGGCTTGTCCGTGTTCCACGCCGGGCACTGCGACTGGCAGCGGCCGCACTCCGTACAGGAGTAGAAGTCCAGGAACCCCTTCCACGTGGTGTCGCCGATCTTGCCGCGCCCCAGCCGCTCCGGATCCAGGTCCTCGTCCTCGAAGTCCACCGGCTTGCCGTCCACCCGCATCTCCACTGCCGCGCCGAGGCCGTCGGGGCGGCGCGAGAACAGCACGTTCAGCGGCGCGGTGAAGATGTGCAGGTGCTTGGAGTGCACCACGATCACCAGGAACACCAGCATGAAGCCGATGTGCAGGAGCAGCGCGATCTCCTCCAGCAGCCCGCTCTGCGGCAGCACGTCGCCGAGCGCCAGCGAGACGAAGGCGCCCGAGGAGTACGGGAAGTTCCCGTTGGCCGCCGCCGCGCCCCTGGCCAGGAAGAGCGTCCAGATGATGTTGAAGATCATGAACAGCACGAGCCACGCGCCGCCCAGGTGGGAGCCGGAGAAGCGCGAGCTGCGGCCGAGCTTCTCGGGCGCGTTCTTGATCCGGATGCCCGCGAAGACCGCGAGACCCGCCAGGCACGCCACCGCGATGAAGTCCTGCAAGAAGCCCAGCACGCCCCAGGTCCCGATGAGCGGGATGTGGAAGTCGGGCCGGCCGGTGATCGCCCCCTGGACGATCGCGCCGTACGCCTCGATGTAGACGGTCAGCAGGATGAAGAACGCCCACATGACGAAAAAGTGCGCGGTGCCCGACGGCGTCCACTTGAGCAGCTTCTTCTGCCCGAACACCTCGACCAGCTGCGCCTTGGCCTCGTCGGCGGCGTGCGTCTTGGCGTAGTCGATCCGCTCAGGCGCGGGCGGGCCCACGGTCGCCAGCTTGTACAGGAACAGCGCCCTGCGGCCGGCGACGGCCACCGCCAGGACGGTCATGACGAGTCCGATGATGGCTACCCAGAGCACGGGTTCCTCCCACAGACGACGTTGGCTGCCAGCGTACGGTCACCCGAACCACCGACCGCTACCCTGATCCTACCCGTGAGTAACTTTGCCAGGGTACGCGACATACCCTATGGTCACCGCGCTGTGTAGAACAATGCTCTAGCCAGCGAAGTACCTCTGGATGGTCGGCCCCAGCAACTCGACCAGCTCCTCGGGATCGGCGCTCGCCAGCGGCTCCAGCTTGAGCACATAGCGCCCCAGGATCACGCCGAACATCTGGGCGAACGCGGCCTCGATCCGCAGGTGCGGCACCTCCAGCCGACCGGCCACCTGGTAGAGCAGGGCGTTGGTGATGAACTCCCGCATCATCGCGGCCGCCTGCTCGTTGGTCATGGCCGATCGGATCAGCGCAACCATCGGCTCACGCGTCTCCGGCGAGGCGGTGACGCGCAGGATCAGGCGGACCAGCCGCTCGCCGATCTCTTCGCGCGGGCCCTCCAGCAGCAGCGGGATGACGGTCTCGGGGCTGACCGGCAGCTGCATGGCCGCCGCGAACATGCCCTCCTTCGTCGCGAAGTAGTGGTGCACGAGGGCGGGATCGACCTTGGCCTCCCTGGCGATGCCGCGCACCGTGGCCTTGTCGAACCCCTTCTCGGAGAACACCTTCCTGGCCGCCGCCAGGATCTCTCCACGTGTGTCGGCAGACCCGGGCCGACGCCCCGGACGCCGCTTTACTGTGCTCATGGCCTCACTCCGCGAGGCCGGCTCGGTCGCCACACGCCGCGCGTGCTCACCGGCCCACCGCCAGATAGACCCGCATCGGCACCGACAACACGCCCTCCGGGAACTCCTCGCGCAACTCCGCCCGCTGCCGCTCGACGAGCGTGCCGGCCGCCTGCGCCGACAGCGCCGCCATGTACGAGTGCGAGCGTAGGTCCAGCAGGAAGTCCTCGATGCCGACCAGCCGCGTCCACGGGATCCAGCGCTCCTCGATCACCTCGAAAGCCGAGGCGATGGGCGGCACCGACCACTCCTCGACGGCCGGCCCCCAGTAAGCGGGGACCTCCTCGGCCAGGCGGGCCTCGTAGGCGGCCAGCCAGTCCGCCTGGGCGGCGTGGTGGAAGTTCCAGCAGCCCACGATCGCGCCACGCCGCCGCAGCACCCTCCTGGCCTCGGCGATCGAGACCACCGGGTCCAGCCAGTGCCACGACTGGCCGTACGCCACCAGGTCGGCCACCCCGTCCGCGAGCGGCAGCGCGTTGCCGTCGCCCTGCACCGCCGCGACGGCCGGCGTGCCGTTCGCGGACCGGGACATGAGCTTGGCCAGCATCTCCGCACCCGGATCGACCGCGATGACGTGCGAGCCACGTGCCCTGAGCGCCCGCGTCAGAATGCCCGTGCCCGCCCCTACGTCCACGGTCGTGGCGCCGTCCAGGTCGACGCCGGTCAGCTCGCTCACCGCGCGATACATCTCGTCGGGGTAGCTGGGCCGGCCCGCGTCGTAGGCGTCGGCCACGCGGTCGAACACCCTGCCAAGATCCCTCATCGGCCCGATGTTCATGTAGACGCCGCCAGGTGCAACCGCGCGAAGGCCAGCCCTTCGGCCAGATCGTCGATCCGCTCGGTACGGCTCGCCGCCTTGCGCGTGTTGATCTCGAGCACGACCAGGCCGGAGTAGCCGGTCTTGGCCAGGCGCTCCAGCATCTGGGCGCAGGGCTGGTTGCCCCTGCCCGGCACCAGATGCTCGTCCTTGTTCGTCACCCCGATGCCGTCGGCCAGGTGGAGGTGTGCCAGCCGGTCGCCGAGCTTGGCGGCCATCTCCATGGCGTCCGAGCCGGACACGGCCGTGTGCGACAGGTCCAGGGTGACCTGGGGGAACTCGTAGTCGATCGGGTTCCAGCCGGGCGAGTAGGGCACCACGTCGTTGCCCCTGGCCCGCAGCGGGAACATGTTCTCCACCGCGAACGTGACGTCCGTCTCGTCGCGCATCCTGGCCAGCCCCACCTCGAAGTCGCGCGCGTAGTCGCGCTGCCAGCGAAACGGCGGGTGCACCACGACTGTCGAGGCGCCCAGGCGCTCGGCCGCCTTCTGTGCCTTGACCAGCTTGGCCCAGGGGTCGCGGCCCCACACCCGCTGGGTCACCAGCAGACAGGGGGCGTGAATGGCCAGGACAGGAACTTGATAGTGCTCGGAGAGCCGCTCGATCACGTCGATGTCCTGGCTCACCGGGTCGGCGCCGACCATGATCTCTACGCCGTCATAGCCCAGGCGGGCGGCCAACTCGAACGCGTCAGGAGTGCGTTCCGGATATACCGAAGCAGTGGACAATGCGATCTTCGCATTGGGCACGCGGATGACATCAGCCACGCTGCCAGCCTAAGCCGGAGAACCGGATATGGCGCGCTAGCCCCTGTGGTGAGCCGCCTCACCACGGAGGTTGTGCATCTACCGTTGGGGCATGCCACGGATAGCCAAAGGCGCGATCCCGAGCCCCAACATCTGGAACACACCCCAGGTCTACGAGGTGGAGAACCGCGCCGTCGATCCCGAGGGCGCCGCCGACGCGGCGATGCGCGCCCTGCGCCCTTGGGACGCCGCCACCGTGCTCGACATCGGCTGCGGCACCGGTTACCACCTGCCCGTGCTGGCCAGGTCAGCCGCGAGCGTGATCGGCGTCGAGCCGCACGGCGACCTGACCATGCTGGCCCGCCGCCGGTGCGCCGCGCTGGCCAACGTGAGCGTGCACGCCGCCGCTGCACAGGACCTGCCGCTGCCGGACGCGAGCGTGGATGTGGCGATGGCACGCTGGGCGTACTTCTTCGGTCCCGGCTGCGAGCCGGGGCTCCGGGAGCTGTCCAGGGTGGTCCGCCGCGGCGGTGCGGCCTTCGTCATCGACCTGGACGCGACGCGGGGCTCGTTCGGGCGGTGGTTCTCGCGCACCGTGCCGACGTACTCGGCACGCGAGGTCGAGGCGTTCTGGGACCGCCACGGGTGGCAGCGTCAGCCGCTGGACCTGCGCATGACCTTCGAGCGACGGGCGGACCTGGAGGCGGTGCTGCGCATCGAGTTCGCACCCGAGGTGGCCGAGCAGGCCATCGCCGAGACGCCCGGGCTGGAGCTGCCCTATCCGAACGTGTTGCGCTGGCGCTATTACTGAGCACCCCAGGGGCTTGACCTTGACGTCAGTGTCAATGTTTACCCTTGGGGGTATGCGCATCGGAGAGCTGGCGGAACGCACCGGAGTGAGCACCCGCTCGCTCCGCTACTACGAGCAGCACGGGCTGCTCAGCGCACGGCGCGGTTCCAACGGCTACCGGCAATACTCCGAGGACGACGTCAAGCTGGTCACCGAGATCCGGGCCCTGCTCGCCGTCGGCTTCACCTTGGAGGACACCCGGCCGTTCGTGGACTGCCTGCGCAGCGGGCACAGCACGGGCGGCTCGTGCGCCGAGTCCGTGGAGGTCTACCAGCGCAAGCTGGCCGAGATCGACGAGGAGATCCGTCTCCTGCTCACCCGCCGCGCCGAGGTGGCCGCCCAGCTCGCCCAATCGTGCCCAGGTTGCTTTGTCAGGGGATGAAACATGATCACATTGACGACTGAAAACTTCGACGAGCAGGTGCTCAAGAGCGACCGGCCGGTGCTGGTGGACTTCTGGGCCGAGTGGTGCGGTCCCTGCCGGATGGTGGCGCCCGTGCTGGAGCAGATCGAGGCCGAGCGCGGCCTGACGATCGGCAAGCTCAACACCGACGAAAACCCGGAGATCATGGCCAAGTACGGCGTGATGGGCATCCCCACGCTGATCCTGTTCGAGAACGGCGAACCGGTGAAGCGCGTGGTCGGCGCCAAGCCCAAGCGCCTCCTGGAGTCCGACCTGGGCCTCGTCTAGCCAAGATTGTCGGCCTGTGCCGCTACCCTGCTCGGCATGGCCAAGTCAGCCCAGAAGCCCGGATACCGCTGCGCCGAATGCGGTTGGCGCACCACCAAATGGGTGGGGCGGTGCGGCGAGTGCCAGGCGTGGGGCACGGTCGACGAGGAAGGCGCCCGGGCCGGCGTCACCATCGTCCAAGGCGGCGCCACCAGCGCGCCCGCCGTCCCGATCGGCCAGGTCAAGGCCGAGGTCGCGGCCGCCCGCACGACCGGCGTGGGAGAGCTCGACCGGGTGCTCGGCGGCGGGCTGGTGGCCGGCGCGGTCGTGTTGCTGGCGGGCGAACCCGGCATCGGCAAGTCCACGCTCCTGCTGCAGGCCGCCGCCCGCATCGCCCAGCGCGAGACCGTGCTCTACGTGACGGGCGAGGAGTCGGCCGCCCAAGTGCGGCTGCGAGCCGACCGCATCGCCGCGATCGAGCCCAACCTCTACCTCGCCGCGGAGACCGAGTTGTCGGCCCTGGTGACGCACGTGGAGAAGGTCCAGCCCACGCTCCTCGTCGTCGACTCGGTGCAGACGGTCGGCTCCGCGCAGGCCACCGGCGTGCCCGGCGGGGTGACGCAGGTGCGCGAGGTGGCCGCCAATCTCGTGCGTCTGGCCAAGGACCGCAACATGGCCACGGTGCTCGTCGGCCACGTCACCAAGGAAGGCTCGATCGCCGGCCCCCGCACGCTCGAGCACCTGGTCGACGTCGTGCTCAACTTCGAGGGCGACCGCCACTCCAGGCTCCGCATGGTGCGCGCGATCAAAAACCGGTTCGGCCCCACCGACGAGGTCGGCTGCTTCGACCTGCACGAGCGCGGCATCGAAGGCATCACCGACCCGAGTGGCCTGTTCGTCTCCCGGCGCAGCGAGCCGGTGCCCGGCACCTGCGTCACGGTCACGGTCGAGGGCACCCGCCCGCTGCCCGCCGAGGTCCAGGCACTGGTCGCGCGCACCGAGGCGCAGCAGCCCCGGCGCACCTCCTCCGGCCTCGACACCTACCGCGTGCAGATGATCCTGGCGGTCCTGGAGCGCCGGCTCAACGCCCGCCTCGGCGGCTGCGACGTGTTCACCGCGACCGTGGGAGGCATCAAGCTGGCCGACCCCGCCGTGGATCTGTCGGTCATGCTCGCGGTGGCCAGCGCCGCCGGCGACAAGCCGCTGCCTCCGGGACTGGTGGCCCTGGGCGAAGTGGGCCTGGCCGGTGAGCTTCGCCCGGTCAAGGACGTACGCAGGAGGTTGACCGAGGCGGCCAGGCTGGGCTTCAAACGCGCACTCGTACCGGCCGGATCCTTGGAAGACGGCGCCCGGCGGCGTAACGGGCAGCGTGCTCTGGTGCCTGTGGGGCCTGTGGCGTTCGCGCCCGGGTTCGAGGTGGTTCAGGCGGAGAACGTCTGGGACGCACTCACACACGTCACATAGCGCGGCTAAGCTGACGGTTGACCGATCGACACGGGGGTCAGGTGGATAGGAGTCTGGACGAACGTCGTCGCGAAGCCCTGGCCGCTGTGGCCCCGGGCACACCGTTGCGCGACGGCCTCGAGCGGATTCTGCGTGGGCAGACCGGCGGGTTGATCGTGCTCGGCTACAACCGGGATGTCGAGGAGCTCTGCAGCGGCGGTTTCGAGCTCGACGTCGATTTCTCCGCCACCCGGCTGCGCGAGCTGGCCAAGATGGACGGCGCGATCGTGCTGAGCGACGACCACAAGATCGTACGCGCCGCCGTGCACCTCGTGCCCGACCCCGCGATCCCCACCGACGAGGCCGGCACCCGCCACCGCACCGCCCAGCGGGTCGCCAGGCAGACCGGGCTGCCCATCATCGCGATCAGCAAATCGATGCGGATCATCGCGCTCTACCTCGACGGCATTCGCTACGTCCTGGAGGAGTCCGCGGCCATCCTCTCCAAGGCCAACCAGGCTCTGGCCACCCTAGAGCGCTACAAGCACCGCCTGGACGAGGTCTCCGGCACCCTGTCGGCCCTGGAGATCGAGGACCTGGTCACCGTCAGAGACGTGGCCGCCGTCGTCCAGCGCCTCGAAATGGTCCGGCGCATCTCCGACGAGATCAAGGGCTACGTGGTGGAGCTGGGCACCGACGGCCGCCTGCTGTCCCTGCAGCTCGACGAGCTCGTGGCGGGCGTGGATTCCGAGCGCGAGCTGGTGATCCGCGACTACCTCCCCGCCCCCTCCACGCGCCGCCAGAAGCGCCTGGTGGACGCCATGCACGACCTCGACACGCTGTCGGGCAACGAGCTCTTGGACCTCTCGGCCGTCGCCCACGTCCTCGGCCACCACGGCTCCGACAAGCTGGACAGCCCGGTCAGCCCGCGCGGATTCCGCCTGCTCGCCAAGGTCCCCCGCCTGCCCGCGACGGTGGTGGACCGCCTGGTCAACCACTTCGGCAGCCTGCAGAAGCTGCTGGCGGCCAGCATCGACGATCTGCAGGCGGTGGGCGGCGTCGGCGAGTCCCGCGCCCGCAGTGTCCGCGAGGGCCTGTCCCGCCTCGCCGAATCCTCCATCCTCGAACGCTACGTATAACCCGACTCTGACGATCTAGCGCAGGTGGAAGACGCCCTTGGTGCTGCGGAGCTTGCCCAGGCGGACAGTGGCCACGTAGGTGCCGGGCAGGGCGACCGCCGGGGTGGAGCGGCAGTCGCTGCTGGAGCGGCGGCGGTCCCAGCTCAGTGTCCGCACGTACGGCACGCCCCGCTGCAACTGCTTGATGTCGGTTCCCGGGCCGCTGACGCAGTCGGCCGTGGACCAGATGCGATCCGCGCCCGAGGTGATGCGGATCTCCATGGCCCGCGGTCCCACGTCGGCCGTGCACATCACGGGTCCCGTGTTCACCAGCGTGACCACGAAGGCGGGCTGGGCGCCGGCTGCGTAGATCTTGTCCTTGCCGGCCTGGAGGCTGAGCACCAGATCTTCCTCGGCGCAGGGCTCGCCGGGCCGTTTGTGGCGCGCGACGGGGGTCGGCGTGCTCGGGCTGGGGGTGGGTGTCGGGCTGGCCGTGCCCATGGCGAGCGTACGCAGGCCCGCCAGCAACGGATCGGTGGTGGGCGTCGCGCTCGGTGAGGACTGGGCGCTGGACTTGCGTTCCGGTCCGCTGCCCCCGCTGGAACACGCCCACGCCACCACGGCCACCACGACGAGCACCGCCACCAGCACGCTCATGCGCCGCCGCCAGTAGACGTCACCGCCGTCCTCACGCATCGTGTCCGGATCCATACGCACAGCATGGTAATTCGGCGGGCACTTAGAGTGACGACACGCCGAAATCATTCACGGAGCCATACCCTTGACCGCGTGGCTGATCCGAAAACGTTGCACGGTCCTGTGCTCAATTGGTACGAGGACAACGCCAGGGACCTTCCCTGGCGGGCGGCCGGTGCGACGCCGTGGGGAGTGCTGGTCAGCGAGATCATGCTCCAGCAGACCCCGGTCGTCCGGGTGCTGCCCGTGTGGCATGACTGGATGGCCCGCTGGCCCACCCCCAAGGACCTGGCCGCCGAGCAGCCGGGTGAGGCCGTACGCCACTGGGGCAGGCTCGGCTACCCGCGCCGGGCGCTGCGCCTGCACGCCTGCGCCAGGGCCATCACCGACGAGCACGGCGGCGAGGTGCCGGCCGACCACGCGACCCTGCTGTCGCTGCCCGGCATCGGCGAGTACACCGCCGCCGCGGTCGCCAGCTTCGCCTACGGCGGCCGGCACGCCGTTCTGGACACGAACGTCCGCCGGGTGTTCGCCAGGGCCGTACGCGCGGAGGAATACCCGCCCACGGCCACGTCGGCGGCCGAGCGGCGGCTGGCGGAGAGCCTCCTGCCCGAGCTGGGCGCGGCCCGCTGGGGCGTGGCGGTGATGGAGCTGGGCGCGCTGGTCTGCACGGCCAGGGCGCCGCGTTGCGCGGACTGCCCGATCGCGGACGTCTGCGGGTGGCGCCTGGCCGGCAAGCCCCCGCACGCCGGTCCGGCGCGCAAGGGCCAGACGTACGCGGGCACCGACCGCCAGTGCCGCGGCCGGCTGCTGGCGGTGTTGCGCGCCGCCCACGGTCCGGTTCCCAAGGAGGCACTGGACGTGGTGTGGGACGACGCGGTGCAACGCGAGCGCGCCCTGGACGGCCTGATCGCGGACGGCCTGGCCGAAGCACTCGAGGACGGCACCTACCGCTTGCCCCACGCCTGACCGGTCACCCCTTCAGCACGCCCGCAGGGTGGCACGAGCCGTTCGGCGGCGAATCAGCCGATCCACGGCGGAACGCCCAGGTCGGCCCCGTCGACGGACATAGCCCTAGCGCCGGCCGAAGCCGTGACGACGGCGGTATATCCGGCGGCCGGGTCGGCCAGCACCTGCCGCGCCGTCCGGGCGGGCATGACGACGGTGTCACCAGCGGCCACGGCGTACTTCTCGCCGCCCAGCTCGACGGTCGCCGCACCCTCGATCCAGGTCCACACCTGCTCGACGTCGAAGTCATGCACCGGCCCGACGGCGCCGGGCCGGGCGTCGACGCGCCAGAGGGAGCGCTCGGCCCCGCCCTGCGTCGGCGAGGCGAACGTCGTCATGACCCCGCTGGCCGTCTCCGATCGCCGCGCGTCGGCGGCGCGAATAACAGTCATCTCTTGAAACCCCTAAGATAGGCAACGACGTTGTCCATCGATATAGTTAACCAGGTTGTCTATCATGTCAAGTGACACCCCGGGTTTCGAACTACCACTACGCCTGCTGCTGGCGTTCCGAGCGCTCATCGACGAGCTCCACGCCGAGCTGTCCCGGCAGGGCCATCCGGACATCCGCCCTATGCACGGATTCGTCATGCAGGCCATCGGGCCGGAGGGCACCACGGCCGTCGAGCTGGGCCGTACGCTCGGCGTGTCCAAGCAGGCAGCCGGCAAGACCATCGACACGCTGGAGCGGATCGGCTACGTCGAACGCACCGCCGACCCGCGTGACACGCGCCGCAAGATCGTCCGCCTCACCCCGTACGGGATGGACGCGCTCGGCCGCTCAGCCCGCATCTTCGACGCCCTGCGCGCCCGCTGGGCCGGCGAGCTGGGCGAGGACCGCCTGCGGGCCCTGGAGTCCGACCTGCGCAAGCTCACCCCTGCCAACCCGTGGCGCCTGGACATGCCAGGCTGGTTCGGCACCCTCTGAAGGGCTGAAGGCCCGGGCTCGCGAGCTTCGCACGAGCCCAGGCCCCACTCAGGCGGCCAGCTGCAGACCCAGACTGGTGAGGTTGGTACGGGCCCAGGCCAGCTCCTCGGCCAGCATCGACACCAGCGCGCCCGGTCCCTTGGCCCGCCCGGGAACGATCAGGTTGTGCGTCTCGACCTCGATGTGCGCGCTCCCGCTCACCGCGCCCGACAACATCGCCGTCAGCGTGTCGTGCAGCACCGCGCCGGTGTTCGTGGTCTCGCCCGTGTGGTTGTGTACGTGCCCCAGCTTGACGACAGGGGCCCCGGCCTCCGCCAGGCCCTTCAGTGTCGCCCCCGCCTCCTCGGCCCCGCAGGCGAGATGACAGGCGTCCAGGCACACGCCCAGGTGCTCGGAGTCGATCCCGCACACCCGCTCGAGCGCCTGCTCCGTGGTCTCCAGCACGCACCCGGGCCACGGCTCGAACCCGACCCTGATCGTCTTGCCGGTGACGCTGTAGATGCCGCGCAGCTCGCGGGCGAGCCGCTCCAGGCGCCGGGTGGCGATCGCGTGCAGGTCGGCGGGCCAGTCGCGACGCCAGCCGATCGGAATCGTCGAGATGCTGCCGAACCGCACGTCGTCGGGCAGCAGGAAGGCCAGGATCTTGGCCAGCGCCATGGTGTAGCGGTATCGCTCCGGCTTGGCCCAGTCGGGGCCGGGGACCTCCTGGTTGCGGCCGCCGGTGCCGTTGAGGCTCACGACCTCGAGGCCGCGCTCCTCCAAGGAGCGGCGCAGCCGTACGAGCTCGATGCGGTCGGCCGTGAGGTGGTCGGCGACGCTCGGCGAGAGCCACAGCCCGATGCCCATCCGCTCCACGCCCAGCCGCTTGCGCACCGGGACCGCGTAGCGGGTCAGGTGCGCGATCAGGTTTTCCAGATCCTCGGCAGGATGGACGCCTGCGTTGTAGGCGAGGTGTACCAGCGTTCCGTCATCGTGACGCAGGCGCATCGGTTTCCTCCACGGCTTGCTTGTGTGTTCCCGTCGCCCGCCCCAGACGAGCGCGAACCTGGTCGAGCATGCCTGCTCTTGGGTGGCTCACGCGTCCGCCCTGAGTTGATTCCCGGCTACTCCCTTGGGAGCAGTCCCCAACCTAGGAACACGATCTTGTGGCTCACTTGGATGAGACTTGGCGAAGCTCTACGCAGTGTAGTACTACTCGCGGTGGCGGTATAGCCGCCCATCCAACAATTAGGCAACGACCAAATTCACCCGCTTTGCGCCGCTTTGCCCCACTTAACGTATTTATACCTGCCAGCCGCGACCAACCCCCAGCCGCGCCACAGCGTTCGCCGCACACACCAAACGCCGCACACACCAAACGCCGCACACACCAGACGCGGCGCACACCAGACGCGGCGCACACCAGACGCGGCGCACACCAGACGCGCCACACATCGGCCCGGGCGCGCTCGGGCGCCTACGCTGGCACCGCAGTGCCGACGGCCGCCGTCGGATGCGGCCGGCACTATTGACGCCACCCCCGCCGGCGCCGCGGCGCACATCAGGCCCGGCGCACATCGGCCGCGACGCGCTCGGCGCCTACGTCGGCACCCGGAGTACCGACGGCGCCGGCGGATGCGCCCGGCGCCGAAGGTATGACCCCCGGACGCGCGAAAGCCCCCGTGTGAGGACCACACGGGGGCCGTCGTCGCGCGAAGCGGTCCCGTCAGTGCTGGATCGGGGCCGCGATGGCAGCCGCCGAGTCCGGAATCTTCGAGATCGACTCGCCCCGGAACATGAACTTGGCGTTGTCGCCCTCACCCTCGACCGTCACCTTCACGACCTGCCCCGGACGGAGCTCGCCGTAAAGGATCTTCTCCGACAGGGAGTCCTCCAGCTCGCGCTGGATCGTACGCCGCAGCGGACGGGCACCCATGACCGGGTCGTAACCACGGTCGGCCAGCAGCTGCTTGGCCTCGGGCGAGACGTCGAGCGCCATGTCGCGGTCCTTCAGCCTGAGGTCCACCTGGTGGAGCATCAGATCGACGATCTTGATGATCTCGGCGGGCGTGAGCTGGTGGAAGACCACGATGTCGTCGACGCGGTTGAGGAACTCGGGCCGGAAGTGCTGCTTGAGCTCTTCCTGCACCTTGGACTTCATCCGGTCGTAGTTGGAGTCGGCGTCGTTGGACTTGGCGAACCCGACCCCGATGCCCTTGGAGATGTCCCGGGTGCCGAGGTTGGTGGTCATGATGATGACCGTGTTCTTGAAGTCGACCACCCGACCCTGGGCGTCGGTCAGGCGACCGTCCTCCAGGATCTGCAGCAGCGAGTTGAAGATGTCGGGGTGGGCCTTCTCGATCTCGTCGAACAGGACCACGGAGAACGGCTTGCGCCGCACCTTCTCCGTGAGCTGGCCGCCCTCCTCGTAGCCGACGTAGCCGGGAGGCGAGCCGAACAGCCTGGAGACGGTGTGCTTCTCCATGAACTCCGACATGTCCAGGCTGATAAGCGCGTCCTCGTCACCGAAGAGGAACTCCGCCAGAGCCTTGGACAGCTCGGTCTTACCGACACCGGAGGGACCCGCGAAGATGAACGAGCCACCGGGACGGCGCGGGTCCTTCAGACCGGCGCGGGTGCGCCGGATGGACCGCGACAGGCCCTTGATGGCGTCGTCCTGGCCGATGATCCGCTTGTGGAGCTCGTCCTCCATGCGGAGCAGGCGCTGCGACTCCTCCTCGGTCAGCTTGAAGACCGGGATGCCGGTGGCGGTCGCCAGGACCTCGGCGATGAGCTCCTGGGTGACCTCGGCCACGACGTCCATGTCGCCGGCCTTCCACTCCTTCTCCCGGCGCTCGCGCTTGAGCTGCAGCTGCTTCTCCTGGTCACGGAGGGCAGCGGCCTTCTCGAAGTCCTGCGCGTCGATCGCGGACTCCTTGTCGCGGCGCACGTTGGCGATCTTCTCGTCGTATTCGCGCAGGTCCGGCGGAGCGGTCATCCTGCGGATGCGCATCCGGGACCCGGCCTCGTCGATGAGGTCGATCGCCTTGTCGGGCAGGTAGCGGTCGCTGATGTAGCGGTCGGCCAGCTGCGCCGCGGCCACCAGTGCGTCGTCGGTGATGGACACGCGGTGGTGCGCCTCGTAGCGGTCGCGCAGACCCTTCAGGATCTCGATCGTGTGGCTGAGTGAGGGCTCGGCCACCTGGATCGGCTGGAAACGGCGCTCCAGCGCGGCGTCCTTCTCGAGGTATTTGCGGTATTCGTCGAGCGTGGTCGCGCCGATCGTCTGCAGCTCGCCGCGGGCCAGCATCGGCTTGAGGATGCTGGCGGCGTCGATCGCGCCCTCGGCGGCGCCCGCACCCACGAGCGTGTGCAGCTCGTCGATGAACAGGATGATGTCGCCGCGCGTGCGGATCTCCTTGAGCACCTTCTTCAGGCGCTCTTCGAAGTCACCGCGGTAGCGGGAGCCGGCGACCAGGGCGCCGAGGTCAAGCGTGTAGAGCTGCTTGTCCTTCAGCGTCTCGGGCACCTCGCCCCTGACGATCTTCTGCGACAGGCCCTCGACGACGGCGGTCTTGCCGACGCCGGGCTCGCCGATGAGAACCGGGTTGTTCTTGGTCCTCCGGGAGAGGACCTGCATGACCCGCTCGATCTCCTTCTCACGGCCGATGACCGGATCCAGCTTGCCCTCGCGGGCCGCCTGGGTCAGGTTGCGGCCGAACTGGTCGAGCACCAGGGACGTGGACGGCGCAGACTCCTGCGGGCCGCCCGCCGCGGCCGGCTCCTTGCCCTGGTAACCGTGCAGCAACTGGATGACCTGTTGCCTGACACGGTTGAGATCAGCTCCAAGCTTGACCAGCACCTGGGCGGCCACACCTTCACCCTCGCGGATGAGCCCGAGCAGGATGTGCTCGGTGCCGATGTAGTTGTGACCCAGCTGCAAAGCCTCACGGAGCGACAGCTCGAGGACCTTCTTGGCCCGCGGGGTGAAGGGAATGTGCCCCGACGGAGCCGACTGGCCCTGGCCGATGATCTCCTCGACCTGCTGGCGCACACCCTCAAGGCTGATGCCCAGGCTCTCCAGAGCCTTGGCGGCAACGCCCTCACCTTCGTGGATCAAACCAAGAAGAATGTGCTCAGTGCCGATGTAGTTGTGGTTGAGCATCCTGGCCTCTTCTTGGGCCAAGACGACAACACGCCTCGCTCGGTCGGTGAACCTCTCGAACATCTCGTCGCTCCTCACAGAGCGGTCAGTCAGGCCGGTAAATCCGGTCCCGTCCTCCCGCATGCTAGCCCTGGCTCGGCGAACCGTGCCCACTCGCCGCTGACACGCTCTATAGCAGACACGTTCCCCGAGAGCAGGGCGTTCACCCTCCATCCAACTACTGTTCGGGGGTGACGTGTTCCCGATACGCCGCAAGCGAACGATGTTTAGGGTGCTTCACGTCGGCAGCACTAAATTGCCGTCCGCGGCGTACGCAGATCAACCCGCGCCGGCCACCGGACGCTTCGAGCGGACCGGCCTCAGCCGGCCCGCGCCCGCGCATCTCCGATGCCACGTCCGTATCTGTTACGCAATCATCCTATGTCCCCATGCAATGGTTGGCCAAGTGCGCGCACTACGGCCTGAACAGGACACGGCACCTACCGCACTCTCATGAAATCCTCATCCGGTCAGCCGGGTTACCGACCTCATCAGGCACGACTGTCCAAGTGGTCACGGCATTCCCGGCAGGATGCACCTGGAGAGCCCGGGCATTGTGCGGCGCATGCCCGGGGGAGCGGATTTTGCCCGGTGCCACACGCGCGTGAGTCGAGATCCCGGATTAGAGCCGGTCTCAGGTTTTACTCAACGCCGATGAGCGGCTCGCATACCTCATTCAACGTATGTTCCGGCGGCTCGATCCCGGCAACGCCGTGCCGCCATCCGCAAGCACCGCTCTCCTGGAACGGGCCATCGCGGGGATTCACCATTCGGGCGCGCGGAGCGCGACACCATCACATATGCGGGCACCTGCCGGTGAAACGACGCCGGACATGGTCCACAACACACGGCCAAAACGCCCGCATATGGGGAGTTAGAGATCATCCTCTTGGTGTTCCGGCATTCGGAACACCCTAGAGACGATCATGCGCTTATGGCGGCCGCCGGGGTCCAAGGCGAACATCATAAGCGCATGGTCGTGAGTTGGCTCGATCAGTGAGCCGCCTCGTACTTCTCGACGACCGTGGAGGCGATACGGCCTCGCTCGCTGACCGGGAGCCCGTGGGCCTTGGCCCACTGACGGATCTCGGAGCTCTTCTCGCGGCTCATCGCACGGCTCCCGCCACGGCCACGACGACGCGTGGCCACGGCACCTGCCCGGCGCGCGTTCTGCACGAAAGGCGTGAGCGCGTCCCTCAGCTTCTTGGCGTTAAGGTCGCTGAGGTCAATCTCATAGGAGGAGCCGTCAATAGCGAAGCTCACCGTCTCATTGGCCTCGCCCCCATCGAGGTCATCGATGAGAATCTCCTGGATCTGCTTGGCCATGTACGCAATCCTTTCGCGGGCATTGTTTCATTCGCCTGCCCAAACATATACCCGGAAAGGCCCTGAGACAATTCAGCGCTGCGGGGATTCGGCTGACTAGCCGATCAGTTCTGCTTCTCGGCAGGCTCCTCGCCGTTACGGTGCCGCCTGGGGCCCTCGGCGCGGACCAACTTCACTACGCCAAAGATGAAGGCTCCACCGACCACGACCGGGGGGATGAGCGCTGACAATACGTCTGTTAGGGCTTCCATTCGTCCTCGCCTCCACGGCTAGCGGGGTTTCGGGGGCGCTATATGAGCGCGTGCGCGGCCCGGAGGAGCGCGACGGTCCTCACGAGCAAGGCGACAACCGCCCTCACCCGACCATAGCGGCACACAGATGCCCTGCGTGCGGCAGGTGCGCCAACATCCGGCAACCCGGACGCCCCATAGCCTAATGCCAGTCTCTCCAGGCTCCTTACCGGATCAAGGGAAAATTTTGCGATAAGGCGCCGGGGCAGCCCCCGGAAGGCTCAGCGAAGATCTTTTACCACGCGCGTTCCGGCCAGCCTGTCATGCGGCCCCCGCTCCAGCGGCTTGTCGATCAGGATGAGCAGCCCGACGCCGAACAGCAGCATTCCGGCCAGCAGATTGACCACTGGAATGCCCATGAGCATGAGCGGCCCCGGATAGACCAGGGATCGTTTGAGCGCCGCTCCCGGCGTGAGCTTCGCCGGGGCCAGGCGAATCCGCATGATCGCCTTGCCGAACGTCCTGCCGTGCCTGAAATGGGCCCACCAGTCATAGCCGGCATAAGCCAGTCCGGCCCCGAACCACGCGCACACGCCGGGCAGGCGACCGCCGAACACCTCCAGCACCCCGACAGTTCGGAAGATGGCCCAGAGCGCAATGAACAGAATGTAATAGAAGACCCCGAAGACGAGCGCTTCAATCAGGCGGGCGGCGAGCCGTTCCCACCATTCCGCCGGCAGCGAGATCGCCCACGGCGTCCCGGCCATAACCTCCACCTCGCCTCCGGCTACGGGTTCCGTCCCATTCTGGTACGGCGCCGCGGACAAAACATAGGGGCCGGCGGGAAGCCGGCCCCTATGTTTACGTGCGGGAGGACTACTTGATCTTCACCACCACGGTGCGCGCGAACTTGTCCGCGAACGTCTGCTGCAGCGGCTTGTCCCACAGCATGGAGGCGCCGTTCAGGCCGCTCAGAAGGGGAGCGAGGAGCGTTCCGAAGGGAATCCAGTAGAAGATGTAGGCGCCCCACGTCACGAGCGCGCGCTTGAGTGCCGCGTCGTTGGGGATGCCGCCCGGCGGCACCGGGCCGCCGACCTGGACGACCTTGATGCCCATGATCATCTTGCCGACGGTCTGACCCTTCATCTTGTGCATGAAGAAGTCGTAGCCGACGTAGACGAGGGTGAGGACGATCGACATCAGGATGCCGATGACGAACGAACCGAACAGGCCCGTGCTCGCCCCGGTGGTCGAGCTGTAGCTCGCGACCAGGAACAGCCCGAAGATGAAGGTCACCAGGCCCATCACGACGCCGAAGATCACGCCGTCGACGATCCTCGCCACCAGCCGCTGCCACCACTCCGCCAGCGGAGCCGGTGCGCCCGGAGGTTGCACGCCGACCGGCTGCCCGTAGGCCTGGCCGTAGCCCGGCTGGCCATAGGCGGCCTGCTGCGGCTGCCCGTAGGCCTGGCCGTACTGCTGGTCGCCGTACTGCTGCTGGCCGTACTGGGGCTGGGCGTAGCCAGGCTGGGACTGCGCCTGCTGGCCATAACCCTGCTGGTCGTAGCCCTGCTGCTGCTGACCGTAGCCCTGCTGCTGGCCGTAGCCGGGCTGGGACTGAGCCTGCTGACCGTAGCCCTGCTGCTGCCCGTAATCGGGCTGGGACTGAGCCTGCTGACCATAGCCCTGCTGCTGCCCGTAATCGGGCTGCGACTGAGCCTGCTGACCATAGCCCTGCTGCTGGCCGTAGCCCGGCTGCGACTGCGGTTGCTGGCCATAGCCCTGCTGCTGCCCGTAGTCGGGCTGGGACTGAGCCTGCTGACCGTAGCCCTGCTGCTGGCCGTAGTCGGGCTGCGCCTGGGGCTGCTGGCCATACTGCGGCTGCTGGGCGCCATACTGCCCGGAGGAGGGCTGCTGGCCGTAGCCCGGCTGGGACTGCGCCTGCTGGCCGTAGCCCTGCTGCCCATAGTCGGGCTGGGACTGAGCCTGCTGACCATAGCCGGGCTGCTGGCCGTAGCCCGGCTGGGACTGCGGCTGCTGACCATACTGTGGCTGCTGGCCGTATTGCTGTTGCTGGCCGTAGCCCTGCTGGCCGTGCTGCGCCTGCTGACCGTAATCCGGCTGCTGGCCGTAGCCCTGCTGCTGCCCGTACTGGGCGTCGGCGGGTTGCTGGCCGTACTGCTGTTGTTGCTGGCCGTAACCCTGTTGCTGTCCGTAGCCCTGCTGGCCGTATGGGGGCTGCTGGCCATAGGCGTCGTCCGCCCGGTAGCCGACCACAGTGACGTCGGGGTCGGGCTCGCCGGGGTGGCGGCCCGTGTTCTGCTGCCCGTACTGGGGATTTCCGGGTGCAGAGTTCTCGCCCGATTCGTCCTGTGGATACGGCGGCTGTCCGGTGCTCACCGTGTCACCTCGCTTCGAGTGCGCATGTGGCACGTGTCAGGACACATGCCCTGTGCTGCCCAACGTATCGACATAGGTATCAACAATCACCTTTCCAGCTAGTCAAGGCCAGCGTCACCCGATGTCAGGTGGAGCAGCATGCGGGTGTTGCCCAGGGTGTTCGGCTTCACGTGCTCCAGGTCGAGGAACTCCGCCACACCCTCGTCGTACGAAGCCAGCAGTTCGGCGTAGACCTCGGGCGAGACCGGCGTGCCCTGGATCGGGCGGAAGCCGTGCCGCGCGAAGAAATCGACCTCAAAAGTCAGGCAGAATACACGCCGCAGTCCCAGATCGTTCGCCTGCCGGATGAGCGCGGAGACGATCCGGTGGCCGATCCCCATGCCCCGGCACTCAGGATCGACGGCCACCGTGCGGACCTCGGCCAGGTCCTCCCACAGGACGTGGAGCGCGCCACACCCGACCACCCGCCCGCCCAGCTCGGCCACCCAGAACTCCTGTACGTCCTCGTACAGGGTCACTGTGGTCTTCTCCAGGAGCCGGGGGCCGGCGCCCGCATAGGTGTCGACCAGGCGCCTGATCCTCCGCACGTCGGGCGTGCGGGCACGCCGGACCACCACCGCGGTCTCCGGCGTCGTCAGTTCGGCCACCTGTTCCATGGCTCTCCAGAGTACAGATGTCATTACGGTTCGGTCCTAACTCCCATGTCTGGCCCCATCCTGTGACGTGCCACGAGCCACATGGGCACGAGCCCGGCGTCTTCCGGCGTTCGGCAGAAGCAATGACAAAGGGGACATAAGGTCTCTTCTGCATGGCTGATCACGAGATCACCTTGTGACCCGCCAGTTGTGAAACCTCTACAGATCGAGCAGTTCTGGTTGAGCACGAACCCGGAGTGCATTAGTGTCCAGCGACAACGTTCCCCGCGTGGCGCACGCGGGAGACACGCCCAATTCCCGCATGGGGAGCCGGGGATCCACCGGTGGCGAGCTTCGCACGCCACCATCGGGGTGAATCCGAGTTCTTCGGTAGGGCTGCTCCGGCCCGAACCCGTCAGCTAACCCGGTAGGCGTCAATGAGAGGAGCTGGTTGGTGAAGCGTACGCACGGCCGTGGGGGGAAGTCGGCGGGCAGGCATGCCCGCCCTCCGGAACGGGCCTGGCTCGCACGCCGCCTCGGCGTGGTGAGCATCACAGTGGCCACGCTCCTGATCGCCATCCCCGCCGCCGCTCCGGCGTCCGCGGATCCCACACCCTCGCTCAAGGAGCTCTCCGACCAGGTCGAGAAGCTGCACGTCGAGATCGAGACGCTGACGGAGCAGTACAACGGGCAGCGGGAGAAATACAAGGTCGCGCAGAAGGCGGCCGACGCCGCCCAGAAGACGCTGGCCGGCAGCGAGGCGGATCTCGCCGCCAAGCGCGCCAAGGCCGCCATGCTCGCTCAGAACGCCTACATCTCCGGTGGGCTGAGCAGGGCGCTTGCTTTCACCTCGTCGACCGACCCCGAGAAGTTCCTCGATCAGGCCGCGACCACGTACGCATTGGAACAGCAGCAGGCCGAGCAGGTCAACCAGCTCGCCAAGGCCATGGACGCCGCCGAACGCGCCAGAGCGGGCGCCAAGACCCGCATGGAGGAGCTGCAGAAGATCGTCGCGGACCTCGACAGCAAGCGCGACAAGATCACCAAGCTGGTGGCCAAGGCCGAGAGCAACCTGTTCAGGCGGGCCATGGGAGAGGCCGGCCGGGCCGGCAAGCGCGTGCACATCAACCTGCCGATCCCCGGCAACGGCAAGGCGGCCCAGGCCGCGAGGTGGGCACTCACACAGCAGCTCAAGCCGTACGTCTGGGGCGCCGAGGGCCCCAGCTCCTACGACTGCTCCGGCCTGGTGATGGCGGCCTTCCAGCGGGTCGGCATCTCGCTGCCGCACTACACCGGTGACCAGTGGACCGCGGGCCGGCACATCGACAGGTCCGAGCTACGCGCGGGCGACCTGGTGTTCTTCTACAGCGACCTGCATCACGTCGGCATCTACCTGGGAGGGGGCATGATGGTGCACGCCCCGCGCACAGGTGATGTCGTGCACATCGCCTCGATCGCCAACCGCCCGTACGCCGGCGCGGTGCGCATCGCCGACTGAGGCGTCAGATCAGCTGACGCCGCGCCGCCCAGGCCACGGCCTCGATGGCCGTGGCCACGCCGATGCGGTCGCAGATGCCCCGTAACCGCCGGCGTACTGTCCGCCCACTGATATCCAAACGTCTCCCCACGCGATCGACCGTAACCCCCTTGGCCAGCTCCGCCAGCAACGCCAGATCCGCATGGCTCAGCTCGACGCCTTCAGTGAGCACATCCATCGGGAGCCCTCCCCCCCAACAGCAGAACTCGGACCTCACAACGGGCCAAAGCCGCTCGTCTCGCAGACGGTAAACGCATCCCGGAAAGGTCGTCAAGCGCCAGAATCTTCGCACTTGACGGGCACTATTGACATGATCCGTTATATGTGGCGAACTCGCCATATGGCGACGAGACCGCCGGCACAATGAGCGATCTCATAGAACGGTCCAATAGGCCCCGGCCCGGGACAGGATGAGCCTGGCAGACGTCCTGGTTTTGATCCGAGCGATCCGGACTTTCTACGCGAGCCATACGCGCGCTACCGCGAGCTGAGCGCCCGCGGGGCGATCTTCCGCACCCGCGCGGGCTGCTCGTCGCCGCCATCCTGAACGTTGCGGAGCGATGCTCCGCTTCGGCCACGACTCCGACCCGCTGTACGGAAGAGACCCAGCTCAGCCCGTTGAATCGGCCCTCTGGACGGACCCGCCCGACCACACCAGACTGCGCGCTCCGGTCGGCGAGGCGTTCACACCGCGCATGGTCGAACGGCTCTGCTCCCGCATCGGGCTGATCACCACCGAGCTGATCGGCGCTTTACCGGAGGAGACGGACCTGGTTTCCAGCTTCGCCTACCATGGTCATCACCGAGATGCTCGGGGTGCCTCCAGAGGACTGTGAATGTTTCAGCGGCTGGAGCGAAATGTTGGCTCGCAGCCTTGACCCGATGCTTACAGCAGAGCTCGTATCGGAAACCGGCCAGGCCAGAAGAAAGTTTGGCGCCTACTTCCTCGACTTCATCGCGATCAGGCAGGTGCGCCGGCGACGATCTCCTGAGCGCTCTGGCACGGATCAAGGAGCTCACCGGGGCCGAGTTGCCGGCCACGCGGCCGACGTGGCGCCGGGCGGGCGCGCGGGACCGGCCGCGCGCCCGTCTCTCGGCTCAGCGAGTCGGCTTGACCAGCGGGAACAGGATCGTCTCCCGGATGTTCTTGCCGGTGAAGGCCATGATCATCCGATCGATGCCGGCGCCCATGCCGCCGGTCGGCGGCATGGCGTATTCCAGCGCCTGCAGGAAGTCCTCGTCGAGCTGCATGGCCTCCAGGTCGCCACCTGCGGCCAGCAGCGACTGCTCCATCAGGCGGTGGCGCTGGTCGATCGGGTCGTTGAGCTCCGAGTAGGCCGTGCCCAGCTCGGTGCCGAAGCCGATCAGGTCCCACTTCTCCGTCAGCAGCGGGTTGTCCCGGTGCAGGCGGGCCAGCGGCGAGGTCTCCAGTGGATAGTCCATGACGAACGTGGGCTGGACGAGCGTGTGCTCGACCAGCGCCTCGAAGAGCTCCTGCACGATCTTGCCCGAGCCCCACTTCGGGTCCCAGTGGACCTCGCGCCGGTCGGCGATCTTGCGAAGCTCCTCCAGCGTGGTGGAGGTGGTGATCTCCTCGCCCACGGCCTCCGACACGGCGCCGTAGAGCGTGATGCGCGGCCACTGGGCGAGGCCCAGATCCACCTCGACGCCGTCGTGCACGACCACGGACGTGTCCAGAGCGGCCAGGACGGCCTTCTGGTACATCCGCTGCGTCAGGTCCGCCATGTCGTTGTAGTCAAGGTAGGTGCCATAGGCCTCGACCATGGTGAACTCGGGGTTGTGCGTGGAGTCCGCGCCCTCGTTGCGGAAGTTGCGGTTGACCTCGAAGACCTTCTCGATGCCGCCGACCACCAATCGCTTGAGGTAGAGCTCGATCGCGATGCGGAGGTAGAGCTCCATGTCGTAGGCGTTGATGTGGGTCTTGAAGGGCCGGGCCGTCGCGCCGCCGTGGATGGGCTGCAGCATCGGCGTCTCGACCTCGAGATAGCCCTCGTCGTGCCAGAAGTCGCGCACCGCGCGCACGGTGGCGCTGCGGATGCGGGCCATCTTCCTGGCCTCGTCGTTGACGATGAGGTCGACGTAGCGCTGGCGGACGCGAGCCTCGGGGTCGGTGAGGCCGACGTGCTTCTCCGGCAGGGGGCGCAGGCACTTGGCGGTGATCTGCCAGCTTTCGGCGAGGATGGACAGCTCGCCGCGGCGGGAGGTGATGACCTCGCCGATCACGCCGACGTGGTCGCCCAGGTCGACGTCGCGCTTCCAGCGTGCCAGCGACTCCTCGCCCACCTTGTCGAGCGAGATCATGACCTGCAGATCGGCCTCGCCGTCCCTGAGCGTGGCGAAGCAGAGCTTGCCACCCACGCGGCTGAGCATGACGCGGCCCGCGACCGCGACCGTGTCACCGGTGGCGGCGTCGGGCTCCAAGTCCTGGTATTTATCCCTCACCTCGGCGTTGGTCGCCGTACGGGGGAAATTCACCGGGTAAGGGTCGACGCCCTCGCTGCGAAGGCGGTCGAGCTTCTCCCTCCGGATCCGCATCTGCTCAGGAAGTTCGTCGCTCACAACAACAAAGCGTAGGGGATATGGCGAACTGCAAGGACTCGTCGGCCCCCTGCAGGGAGCACGCAGGAACACTGCAAGAGACCTCTTCTATGAATGACTCACGAGCTCAGGGGGGAGCCGGCAGGGAGCCGGCCCAGGGGAGCTCAAGGAGAGAAGATGTTGAAGAAGATCGCGACGGGCGCCCTCGCCATCGCCGCCACCACGGCCGTGGCCCTGTCGCTTCCGGCCGCCGCGTCCGCCAGCACCTCGTCCGACTACGACGACTACTCCGAGTATTGGAGCCCGGTCTACGCCAAGCACGGCCTGGCCAAGGCCCACGGCCAGGTCACCGTGAACTGGGACCACGACGGGGAGTCGAACGAGGTCCACGTCTACGGCAAGCTGTACGACCTGGACAACCGTACCTACAACGAGGGCGGCAAGTGCGCGTTCGTGAAGTTCGAGGCCAGCGACTTCGACCACGACTGGTCCCCCGTGTACTACAAGAAGTACTGCGGCTTCCCCGGCTACAAGAAGTTCCACTTCCAGGAGCACGACGTCTACAGCCTGCGGGCGAAGGTCTGCCAGATCGGGGTGCACAGCAACTACCCGACGAAGTGCGGCCCCTGGCAGTACATCTACACCGCCGAGAGCGAGTAATCCTCGCGCGGTCATATGCACAAGCGGCCCTCTTACCCGAGCGGAGGGCCGCTTGTCCTATGTGGTGTTCCTGTTGTAGATCAGGCGCAGGCCGATGAGGGTCAGCCACGGCTCGTGCACGTCGATCGAGCGCGACTCGCCGACCACGAGCGCGGCGTGCCCGCCGGTGGCCACCACCGTCACTTCCTCGGGATCGTCGGCCAGCTCGGCCGTCATGCGCTCGACGATGCCGTCCACCTGTCCGGCGAAGCCGTAGATGATGCCGGCCTGCAGAGCCTCCACCGTGTTCTTGGCGATCACCGAGCGCGGCCTGACCAGCTCCACCTTGTGCAGTTGCGCCCCGGCGGCGGCCAGCGCGTCCACCGAGATCTCGATGCCGGGCGCGGTGACGGCGCCGACGTATTCGCCCTTGGCCGACACCGCGTCGAACGAGGTCGCGGTGCCGAAGTCGACGATGACACACGGGCCGCCGTATTGGTCGATGGCCGCCAGCGCGTTGACGATGCGGTCGCTGCCGACCTCCTTGGGGTTGTCCATGCGCACGGGCACGCCGGTGCGGATGCCCGGCTCCACGATCACCGCGTTGACGTCGCCGTAGTAGCGGCGGCACATCTCGCGCATCTCGTTGAGCACGCTCGGGACCGTGGAGCAAATGGCAATGCCATCAATGTCGGTCCCCTTGAGCAGCGGCGACTGCGCCAGCAGCCCTTGGAGCACGACTGCGATCTCGTCGGCGGTGCGACGGGCGTCAGTGGCCAGCCGCCAATGCTCGATGACGTCCTCGCCCTCGAACAGCCCCAACACCGTGTGCGTGTTGCCGACGTCGATCGTGAGCAGCATCAATTACCCCCGCAGATCCAGTGCGATGTCCAGGGCCGGCGCCGAGTGCGTAAGCGCTCCCACCGCCAAGTAGTCAACGCCAGTTTCGGCCACCTGGCGAGCCGATTCCAAGGTCAATCCCCCGCTGGCTTCGACGGCAACCCTGTTTTTCGCCCGATTTTTCACGACTTGTACGGCACGCGCGGTGTCCTCGATCGTGAAGTTGTCGAGGAGGATCTCCTCGGCTCCCTCGTCCAGCACGGCCTCCAGCTGGTCCAGCCGGTCGATCTCCACTTCGATGGACAGATCCGGGTACCGCTCCCTGACCGCCCTGAACGCCTCGGCCACGCCACCCGCCGCCACCACGTGGTTGTCCTTGATCAGAGCGGCGTCCGACAACGACATCCGGTGGTTGACGCCGCCGCCGCAGCGCACCGCGTACTTCTCCAGTGCCCGCAGCCCGGGCAGCGTCTTGCGGCTGTCGCGCACCCGCGCCCCCGTGCCACTGATCGCCTCGACCCACCTGCCAGTCAGCGTGGCCACCCCGGACAGGTGGGTGAGCAGGTTGAGCGCGGTCCGCTCGGCCGTCAGCAGGGCCCGCGTCGGGCCCTCGACGGTCATCAGCGCGTCGCCCGCCCGGACCCGCTCGCCGTCTTTGGCCCTCCGCTCGGTACGCCCCGCGCCCAGCCGTACGAACACCGCCTCCGCCACGGCCAGCCCGGCCACGACGCCGTCCTTGCGTGCCACCACGTCAGCCGTCGAACGCTGCGCGGCCGGGATGGTGGCCAGGCTCGTCACGTCCCCCGCGTCCTGCAGGTCCTCCTCGAGCGCCCGGTCGATCAGCGCGTCCACCTCGGCCGCGTCGAGACCGGCGACGGCGAGCTCCTGCGTCAGGCGCGCGGGAATCCCGTGCGGCGTGTACGTCATGCGGGGGCCTTCCTCCGTCAGGGTCACGTCCAGGTGCCCCAGCCATTCGTCGTCGTCACGGGTGTCGTGGTCCTCGCGCCAGTGTGAGCCACGCGTCTCCAGTCTGGCCGCCGCCGCGCCGGTGAGCACGGTGGCGACCGTCAGCAGGTTCGTGGCCTCCCATGACTCGGTGCAGGGCGGCACCTCGACGGGGGTCCAGCGGGCCTCACGCAGCGCCCTGGCGGTGGCCAGCAGCGACTCGCGGCTGCGCAGCACGCTCGCCCCGGTGCTCATGTGGGCCTGGACCCTCGTTCTGATCCTGGGGTCGGCCAGCCCGGGTGCCGACCGGTTCGCGACCGGGTCGCCCGGCGCCGGGCCTGCCTGATGGATGTCCTCGGCGATGCGCTCGGCGAAGACCAGCCCTTCCAGCAGGGAGTTGGAGGCCAGCCGGTTGGCGCCGTGCACGCCGGTGCAGGCGACCTCGCCGCACGCGTACAGGCCCGCGATCGAGGTACGCCCGCGCAGGTCCGTACGCACGCCGCCGCTGGCGTAGTGGGCGGCGGGGGCCACCGGGATGGGCTCGGTGGCCGGGTCGATGCCGTGCTCCCGGCAGACCGCGTAGATCGTCGGGAACCGGCTCTCCCACTTGTCCCGGCCGAAGTGACGGCCGTCGAGGTAGACGTGGTCGCGGCCGGTCGCGCGCATCGTCCGCATGATCGCCTTGGCCACGACGTCGCGCGGCGCCAGGTCGGCCAGCTCGTGCACGCCCTCCATGAACCGGTTGCCGTCATGGTCGATCAGGACCGCGCCCTCGCCCCTGACCGCCTCGGAGATCAGCGGCTGCTGGCCCGTCGAGCCCTCCCCGAGCCAGAGCACGGTGGGGTGGAACTGGACGAACTCGATGTCCCGCACCACGGCCCCGGCACGCAGCGCGAGCGCGACCCCGTCACCGGTGGAGACCATGGGATTGGTGGTGGCGGCGTACACCTGGCCCATGCCGCCGGTGGCCAGCACGACCGCCCTGGCCAGCACCGCGCCGACGCCGTCGCGCGCACCCTCGCCCATGACGTGCAGCGTCACGCCCCTGGCCCGGCCCTCGGCGTCCTTGAGCAGGTCGAGCACCAGCGCGTGCTCGATCACCTCGATCGAGGCGGCCCGCACCGCCTCGATGAGCGCCCGCTGCACCTCGGCGCCCGTGGCGTCGCCGCCGGCGTGCACGATCCTGCGCCGCCGGTGCCCGCCTTCCCTGGTGAGCTGGAGCTTCCCGTCGGGGGTGCGGTCGAAATTGGCCCCGCGCGCCATCAGCCGGCGCAGCGCGGCGGGGCCCTCGGTCACCAGCGTCCGCACCGCCTTCACATCGCACAGGCCGACCCCGGCGAGCAGCGTGTCGTTCAGGTGCTCCTCAGGCGTGTCGCGCGGGTCGAGCACGGCCGCGATGCCGCCCTGGGCCCAGCGCGTTGAGCCCGCCGACAACACGTCCTTGGTGACGACCATGACCTTGGCGGCCGGTTCCAGCTCGGCATAGTGCAGGGCCACGGTCAGGCCCGCGATGCCGGAGCCCACGACGACCAGGTCGGCCTCGGCGGTCCAGCCGGGCGCGGGAGCGGTCAGCCGCAAGGGAATCGCCGGTGCGCTCATTCGGGGTCTCCTCACTGAGGCGATTTCGTCAATATGACGATAACGCCCGGCGCGGCGTGCGCATGCCCCGGGGCGGTCATGATCTCGACGGTAATCCGCCTCAGGTGGGATTCAAGGTCAGGGTGACGTTGTCGATCAGCCGCGTGCCACCGACCCTCGCGGCCACCGCGAGCACCGCCTCACCCGTGTGCGACTCTTCTACCTCGGTGAACGTCGCCGGGTCCACCAGGACCAGGTAGTCCACGTCGAGCTCGGGGCCCGCCGCGTCGAGCACCTGCTGCGCGGCCGCCCGGATCCTGGAAGGGGCCGGCTCGGCGGCGCCCTCGCGCAGCGCCCGGGACAGCGCCAGCGCCACCTGCCGGTCCGCGGCGGACAGGTAGCGGTTGCGGCTGGACAAGGCCAGTCCGTCGGGCTCGCGTACGGTGGGCGCGCCGATGATCTCGACCGGCACGTCGAGGTCGGCCACCATCCGCCGGATCAGCGCGAGCTGCTGGGCGTCCTTCTGCCCGAAGATCGCCACGTGCGGCTGGACCAGGTTGAACAGCTTGAGCACGACCGTCAGCACGCCGTCGAAGTGCCCCGGCCGCGAGGCGCCTTCGACGATCTCGCCCATCCGGCCGGAGAGAAGGCTCACCTGGCGATCGGGGTGGTACATGTCCTCGGCGGACGGATGGAACACCACGCCCACGCCCTCGGACCGGCACATCTCGAGGTCGGCGTCAAACGTACGGGGATATCGGGAAAAATCCTCGGTTGGCCCGAACTGCAGGGGATTGACGAAGATGCTGACCACGACCTGATCGGCCCGGGCCCGGGCGAGCCTGATCAGCGACCGGTGCCCCTCATGCAAGGCGCCCATGGTCGGCACCAGGGCCACCTCGCCACCGGCGCGCGCCTTGACCAGGTCGTCCCGGTTCCTGGCGACGATCAGATCCATAGAGCCCTCCCTCTTCACGGCCTCGCTGTCAGGTCCATATGTTGCCCCCGAGAGCGTCGAGCAGGCGCTCCGCCTCCTCCGGCTTGAGCAGGCCGGCGGCCAGCGCGCGGTCGGCCGTGAGCCTGGCCAGCGCGATGTAGGCGTCGGCCGCCTCCGGAGCCGCCAGGATCAGCGCGTCCACATGCTTGCGCACGGTGCCGGCGTCGCCGCGCACGACCGGTCCCGTCAGGCCGGCGATGCCCAGCCGCAGCACGTTGTCGAGCGCGGCGCCGAGCAGCGGGCCCAGCATGCGCCCCGGATGCTCGACGCCGATGCGTCCCAGGAGCTCCTGCGACTCCGCGACGAGCGTGACCATGTGGTTGGCCGCCCCGGCCAGCGCCGCGTGGTAGAGGGCGCGGTCGGCGTCGGCGATCCAGACCGGCTCGCCGCCCATCTCGATCACCAGGGCCTCGGCGATGGGGCGCAGCGTGTCGGGCGCGGTCACGCCGTAGGAGATGCCGGTGAGCTTGTTGAGGTCGTCGTCGCGGCCCGTGAACGTCATCACCGGATGCAACGCGAGCGGCAGCGCGCCGACCCTGGCCGCCGGATCGAGCACGGACAGCCCGTAGGCCCCGCTGGTGTGCACCAGCAGCTTGCCCTTCAGGTCGGCTCCCGTGGTGGCCAGACCGTTGACGAGGTCGGGCAGCGCGTCGTCGGGCACGGTGAGCAGGATCAGCTGGGCCGCCGCCACGACCTCGTCGGGACGCGACAGCGTGACGCCGAGCCGCTCCGAGGCCCATCGCTGGGAGTTGTCCGAAACCCCGCTCGCGGCCACGACCCGGTGTCCTGCCTGCGCCAACGCGGCGCCGAGAGCCGAGCCGACCTTGCCCGAGCCGAGCACGCCGACGGTCAGCCGTGCCGGGCGATCCCCTGCGTCCATGACGTCACACCCCTGTCGAGCAAATGGCACTGCCGACCAGCGTAACGGCCTCTCAGCACTAGAGATGTGACCGGTGCTTTGCCGCATGTTGAGTTAACGACAAAAGGGACAAGGGCAGACAAATAGTGCACCCCCTGTCGGAAGAGATGAGGAGAGGGGTACATCGCATGGCCGCGGGCGCCGAGTCCTGGTAGGACCCGACGCCCGCATACGATTGCGGCCCCTTGGAGGTGCGCCTGGCCGGGTTCATCCGCCGACTGACCGGCCAGGACCGGGAGCCCGGGCCGGACCGCGCCGGCCCGGGCTCTCTTCGTTGATCAGTGACCTATCACCTTGGCGCCGCCCTTGCAGCCGGCGATGGCGTGACCGAGAACGGCCACCGCGTTGCCGCAGACGTTGATCGGGATGCCGATCGGAACGTGCACTTGGTTGCCGGAAAGCACGCCGCCGCTGCCGTTTGTGATGTCGGCGTGCGCCGGCGGGGCGATCAGCGACAGCATGGCGGCGGCTCCGGCCACGACCAGGATCTTCTTCAGCATGAGAGCTCCTCTCGGTTTCGCGGCACCGGGCCGCGGATGCTTTGCTTCGTTCGACTCCGCCAGTGGGGGGTTGGCAGAGCGCGTCCATGCGATGACGCTGGGTAACGGTAGCGCAATGCGACAGCAATGAGTAGTCAAACGATGACTGTGCGCGTCAGATGCCAGTCGTGAGATAGTCCAGACATGTGGCTCACGTGGCGTGCGGCGACGGAGCGGGCGTTGTACGGCGAGGCGGGTTTCTACCTCCGCGAGCGCCCGTCGGGCCACTTCCGCACCTCGGTCAGCGCCTCTTCGGTGTTCGCTGACGCGGTGCTGGCGCTGCTGAGACAGCTCGACGCCGAGCTGGGTGAGCCCGAGACGCTCGACCTGGTCGACATCGGCGCAGGAGAGGGCGCGCTGGTGGCCCAAGTTCTGGCCGCCGCCGACCCCGCGCTGCGCGACCGGTTGCGGGTCACGGCCGTCGATCTCTCCCCCAGGCCGCAGGCCCTTCCCGAGCGGATCGGCTGGCGCCGCGACCTGCCGGAGCGCATCACGGGGCTGGCCATCGCCAATGAGTGGCTCGACAACGTCCCGGTGGACGTGGCCGAGCAGACGCCCGACGGCCCGCGACTCGTCCTGGTGAACATCCGTACGGGCGAGGAGCGCCTCGGCGGCCCGCTGCGGCCCGCCGACCGGGAGTGGATGGATCGGTGGTGGCCACTGTCCCGGGTGGGCTCTCGGGCGGAGATCGGCCGCCCCCGTGACGAGGCCTGGGCGTCGGTCGTGACCCGCCTCACCAGGGGCCGGGCAATCGCCATCGACTATGCACACCCTGTGGATAACCGGCCGATGTGCGGCACGCTGACGGGATACCGCGACGGCGCCGTCGTCTCCCCGATTCCCGACGGGACCTGCGATATCACGGCCCATGTCGCGCTCGACGCGTGCGCCGCGGCGGGGCGGCGGGCCGGCGCGATATCCACAACCTTGTCCACACAGCGTGACGCTCTGCGGGCCCTGGGGATCACCGGCGCCCGGCCGCCCATGGAGCTGGCCGGCACCGATCCGCGCGCCTACCTGCGGGCCCTGGCCAGGGCGTCGGAGGAGGGGGAGCTCATCGACCCGTCGGGCCTCGGCGGGTTCGGCTGGCTCGACCAGCGACGGTGAGCAGGCCTGGGCCGACGGCGCCAGGACGGCGGATTCGGCTGACGGCGCCGGGACGGCGGATTCGGCTGACTCCCCTCACGTCACTCGGCGGTCAGCTCCAGGGCGTGCAGGCCGCGGATGATGTAGCCGGGCTTCCAGGCCGGCTCATGGCGCAACTCCAGCGTGGCCGCCCGGTCCAGCAGCGCGCCGAACGACTCGATGAGCTCGATGCGGGCCAGCGGCGCGCCCAGACAGAAATGGATGCCGGCTCCGAAGGAGATGTGCGGGTTGTCCACCCGCCCCACATCCAGCTGGTCGGGATCCTCGAACACCTCAGGGTCCCGGTTGGCCGAGCCGAACAGCAGCGCGACCTCCGACCCGCGCGGAATCGTCACGCCGTGGACCTCGATGTCCTCCAGCACCCACCGCTCGAACATCTGCAGCGGCGTGTCCCAGCGCATCAGCTCCTCCACGGCCGTGGGCAGCAGGGAGCGGTCGGCACGCAGCCGTGCCAGCTCGCCGGGGTTCCTGAACAACGACCACCAGCCGTTGCCCGTGACGTTCACGGTGGCCTCGTGGCCGGCGTTGAGCAGCAGGACACACGTGCCGACCAGCTCGTCCTCGGTCAGTTCATCGATCGCGGCCAGCGCGCTGATCAGGTCGTCGCCCGGGCGGCGCCGCCGCTCGCGGGCCAGGGCCTTGAGGTAATCGGCGAACTCCGCGGCCGCGCGTACCGCAGTGTGCTGGGCTTCGAGCGTGGGGTTGAGCTCGTACATGCCGCAGATGTCAGCCGACCAGGGGCGCAGCAAGTGACGCTCCCCGTCGGGGATGCCGAGCATCTCCGCGATCACGGTCACCGGGAGCGGCTCGGCGACCTCGGCGATCAGATCCCCGCCGCACTTCTCCACGTACGTGTCCACCAGGCCCGCAGCGATCGCGCGCACGCGCGGGCGCAGGGACTCGACCATGCGCGGCGTGAACGCCTTGGAGACCAGCCGGCGCAGCCGCGTGTGCACGGGCGGCTCGACGTCGAGCATGCCCGCCCTGATCACGCGCCAGAACGGCTCCTGGAAGTCCGGCTCGGGCGGCCTGCCGAACTCTTCTGGCGTGGCCACGTGAAGGAAGGACCGCCCTAGACGGCGGTCCCTGAGCAGGGTGTTCACGTCGGCGTGGCGCGAGATCAACCACTGGTTCGTCGGCTCGAAGTAGCAGACGGGCGCCTCGCGCCGCAGCTCGTCGTAGACCCGGTACGGGTAGGCCACAAAATCCGGATTCCAAGGATCAAAGCGCACTACTTCATAGTAGAAGCCTCCGGCTCCGCCTCCTGCTGCTCGGACTGCTTGGCGTGCCTGCCGCGCATCCGGATGTTCAGCAGCTCCACGACGGTCCACGAACCGGCTGATCGGCCCGGAGGCGAACAGCATGACCAGCACCGCCACCACGACGGCCGCGATCATCACGCCGAGGTTGTCCACCATGCCGACCGCGGTGATGACCGAGTCGAGCGAGAACACGACGTCGAGCAGCAGGATCAGGTCGCGTCCCGATATCTCGTGGCCGAAGACGACGGACAGCGGCTGAGTGAGCTGCACCACCCACGACAGGCCGAGCAGGAGGAGAGAGCCGTCAAAGTTCGCCGGTTTGCGTTTTGCCGTGGGAACTGGGTTATAGTGCGGGCGTAGGTCATGAGTGCCAGCGACAAGCCCCGGCTAGCTGGCCGGCAACCCTCGCGTCCGCGGCGGGGTGCCCCGGGTGAAGACCTGGTCCGCCACGCGGTGTGGCGGGCAAGCGCGGGCTCCGTGGCTGCTCCAGGGGTCCGATGGTCCCTGAGGGAGATGTGCCGTGTCCACGCTGACGATCTTCGACTCCGTCCCCGCCCAGGCTTCGGGCGAGACCCAGGTCCCCGCCGCCGCGAGCCGGCCGATCCCCGCGGTGCTCGGGGCCGACCTCCAGGTGCCGGTCAAGGGTGGCCGCCTGGTGGGGTACGCCAACCTGGACTACGCGGCCAGCGCGCCCTGTCTGGAGCCGGTCAGCGCCGCCGTCGCCGCCGCGCTCCCGGCCTACTCCAGCGTCCACCGTGGCGCCGGCTACGCCTCCCAGCTCACCACTGCCAGGTACGAGCAGGCCCGCCACACGGTCAGGGCGTTCGTCGGCGCTCGTCCCGACGACGCCGTGATCTTCACCCGCAACACCACCGACGCCACGAACCTGCTGGCCGGCTGCCTGCCCGCGGGCACCACCACCGTCGTCTTCGACACCGAGCACCACGCCTCGCTCCTGCCCTGGCGGAAGTCCGTACGGCTAGCGCCGCCCGCCTTCCCCGGCGAGGCCGTCCGCGCCGCCGACGAGGCGCTGGCCGGGATCGAGGGGCCGAAGCTGCTCGTGGTCACCGCCGCGTCCAATGTCACCGGCGAGCTGTGGCCCATCGCCGCCCTGGCCCACATCGCACACCGGCACGGGGCCCGCATTCTGGTGGATGCGGCGCAGCTCGTACCGCATCGGCGGCTCAACCTGACCGCGCTTGACCTGGACTATGTGGCATTCTCCGGCCACAAGCTGTACGCGCCGTTCGGGGCCGGAGTGCTCATCGGGCGCCGGGACTGGCTGGCCGACGGGGAGCCGTACCTCAAGGGCGGGGGCGCGGTGCGCTCGGTCGAGGAAGAGGCGGAGTGGCACGACGACCCGGAGCCGCGCCACGAGGCGGGCACCCCGAACGTGCTGGGCGCGATCGCGCTGGCCGCCGCCTGCGACGCGCTCACCGCCACCGGCTGGACGGCGCTGGTACGCGAGGAGGAGCGGCTGCTGGCCCGGCTGCGGTCGGGGCTGGCCTCGATCGAGGGCGTGCGAGAGCTGTCCCTGTGGGGGGACGATCACCCGCGGGTGGGGATCGTGTCGTTCACCGTGGACGGGTACTCGGCTCGCGAGGTGGCCGAGGCGCTGTCCAGTCAGTACGGCATCGGAGTGCGCGACGGGAAGTTCTGCGCGCACCCGTTCGTGCGGCACCTGCTGGGCCGAAGCGGGCACGACCGTGAGGACGCCGGATGCGAGGACGGCACGACGTCCGCGGTGCGGGCCTCGATCGGCATCGGGACCACGCAGGAGCACGTGGACCGGCTGGTCGAGGCACTGCGGGACCTGGTCTCCCGCTGAGCTGCCGGGTCAGCGGCTCAGCCCCGCTCACCGGCACCGGTTCAGCGGCTCAGCGGCTCAGCGGCTCAGCGGCTCAGCGGCTCAGCGGTTCGACGGCTCAGCGGTTCGGCGGCTTGCGGTGTTCCGGCTGGTCGTCGGAGACCAGCGCGTCGATGTCCCGCATCTCCTCGTCGCTCAGGTCCGACCTGGACGCCGTCGGCTGCCTGGGCACGTTCGGCCGCTCAGAGGCGGTGGGCTCCGAGGGCGACAGCGGACCTCCGCCGCGCCGGTGGGCGCCCGCACCCATGCCGCCCTCCGCGGCGCGGCGCTCGGCACGACGCCGGAAAATCGCCCCGAACAGCGCGTCAAGTCCGATCCGCCCGCCGCCGACCGCCAGGAACAGCAGGCTCAGCGCACCCAGCGCACCCGCCAGCTCCCAGCCGCCCTCGGTCACCATGATCCCCTTCGTCGAGTGCACGAAGGCGATCGCACCGAGCATGTTGATGAGCAGCAGCAGGCCGACCGGCCGGACCAGCAGACCGAGGATCAGGAAAAGGCCGCCCACGGTCTCGACGACGCTGGCGAAGCCGGCCGAGAGCTCCGGCAACGGGATTCCCATCTCCCTGAAGCCCTGCGTGGTGGCGCCGAGTCCGTGCTGCCACTTCTGCAAGCCGTGCGCCATGAAGACCACGCCCGTCGCCACCCGCGCGATCAAGACAGCGACATCGAACAGAACCTTCTTCATCGTGCTATCTCCCCCCGTTCCCCCGACTCCTCCCCAAGACCGCAGTAGGGATGCGTTTCCATACCATTCCTTGACCATCCCCCACCCTGGATCACCAACTGGGACGGTGGCAGCATGGCCATATGACGGAACGCGTGGTCGGAATCGGTGCGGGCGCCAAGGAGCTGGCCACCGAGGACATGATCCTCAATATCGGGCCGCAGCACCCGTCAACGCACGGAGTGCTCAGGCTCCGGCTGACGCTGGACGGCGAGCGCATCGCCACCGCTGAACCGATCATCGGCTACATGCACCGTGGTGCGGAGAAGTTGTTCGAGGTCCGCGACTACCGGCAGATCATCATGCTGGCCAACCGGCACGACTGGCTGTCGGGGTTCGCGAACGAGCTGGGCGTGGTGCTCGCCGCCGAGCGCCTGCTCGGCATGGAGCCGCCGGTCAGGGCCGTGTGGGCGCGTACGCTCCTGGCCGAGCTCAACCGGGTGCTCAGCCACCTGATGTTCCTCGGCTCCTACCCACTGGAGCTGGGCGCGATGACGCCGATCTTCTACTCCTTCAACGAGCGCGAGCGGATCCAGGCGGTCATGGAGGAGATCTCCGGCGGGCGCATGCACTACATGTTCAACCGGGTCGGCGGGCTCAAGGAGGACCTGCCGCTCGGCTGGCTGGAGCGGGTGTCGGAGGCGGTCGCGGAGACCCGCCGCCGCGTGCCGGACATCGAGGACCTGATCCTGCACAACGACATCTTCCTGGCCCGTACCAAGGGCGTCGGGGTGCTCACGCACGAGCAGATCATGCAGTTCGGCGTCAGCGGTCCCATCGCCCGGGCCTCCGGGGTGGACTTCGACCTGCGTCGCGACGAGCCGTACCTGGCCTACCCCGAGCTGCCCGTCAAGGTCATCACTCGGAGCGGGGGCGACTGCCACGCCCGGTTCGAGGTGCTGTTCGAACAGCTCAAGGTCTCGCTGGAGCTGGCCGACGCCTGCGTCGAACGGCTGCGCTCGCTGCCTCCGGGGCCGATCAACCAGCGACTGCCGAAGGTGCTCAAGGTGCCGGAGGGGCACACGTACGCCTGGACCGAGAACCCGCTCGGCATCAACGGCTACTACCTGGTCTCCAAGGGAGACAAGACGCCGTGGCGGCTCAAGCTGCGCTCGGCCTCGTACAGCAACATTCAAGTGCTGCGGGAAATGTTGCCCGGGCACCTCGTGGCCGACATGGTGGCCATTCTGGGCTCGATGTTCTTCGTTGTGGGTGATATCGACAAGTGAACCCCCCAGAACGCGACAAATACGTCGATTGGCTTCGGGCGCTGAGCCTGATCGTCGTGGTGGGGTGGCACTGGGCGTTCACGATTCTCGTGTGGAAGCCGCACGGCCCCGAGCCGACCAGCCCGCTCGGCTTCACCTCGGGGCTGTGGATCCTCACCTGGCTGCTGCAGGTGCTGCCGCTGTTCTTCTACGTCGGCGGGCATGTGCACCTGCTGTCCTGGCACCGGGCCCGGGAGCGCGGCGTGGGCATCGGGTCCTTCGTCTGGCGGCGAATCCGGGCTCTGGCCTTACCCGCGTTGTTCCTGTCCGGGGTGTGGGTCGCGGTCGGGGCGGCGGTCACGTTCACGTTCGAGGTGGACTGGATGTGGCGTGTGGTGGTGCTGGTGCTCAGCCCGCTGTGGTTCCTCGCCGTCTACCTGATGCTGATCGCGTTGCTTCCGGTGGCGCTGTGGCTGCACCAGCGCTACGACGTACTGGCCCTGATCTGGCTCGGCGGCGCGGCCCTGGTGGTGGACGTGCTGCGCTTCCGGTACGGCGTGGACGGGGTGGGCTGGCTCAACATGATCCTGGTGTGGGGGCTGGCGCACCAGGCCGGGTTTTTCTACGACCGGATCGTGACCCTGCCCAGGCGCTACGACGTCGCCCTGCTGTGGACCGGTCTGTTCGCCCTGTTTGGGCTGGTGTACTCAGGGATCTACCCGGGCTCGATGGTGGGCGTGCCCGGCGACAAATGGTCCAACATGGCCCCGCCGACCTTCGTGATCGTGGCCCTGCTGCTGTTCCAGATCGGGCTGGTCGAGGTGCTCCGGCCGACGATGGAGCGGGTGCTCGAACGGCCGCGCTGGCGCCGGGCCAACGACTTCATCAATCGGTACGCCCTGGCGTTGTACTTGTTCCACACCACCGGGATGGCCATCGCGCTGGGCCTGTCGTGGTGGCTCTTCGGCACCCTCGGCAGCACGATCCCGCCGGACCTGAGATGGTGGCTGGAGCGCCCCATCGCCATCATCGGTCCCCTGATCTGCACCGCTCCGGTCATCTACCTCTTCGGCCGCCGCCGCACACCTGTCAGGCAAAGGCAGGACGAGGACTACTCCGGTGTCTGACCTTCCTGCGGATCCTTCGGGGTGCGGCAGGAGTGCTCCAGATAGAGCGCCGCGCAAACCAGCACCACGCAGGCCACGAGCGAACCCGTCGCGATGAAGAACTCCGAACGCGGCGTCTCACGGTCCAGGATCTGCACCGTGTAGAGCGCGAACCCGGCGAACAGCCCGCCGAACACCGCCCCCGCGTACGCCGACGCCTTGGCCAGCGCGGCCAGCCTGGCCACCGCCAGCGGCTCCACCGGCTTGGTGCCCGGCTTCCTGGCGATGCGTGCCTTGGTGACCCAGGCGCTGTAGCCCTCGCCGATGGCCAGCAGCAACACCGTCGGGATCGCCGTCCACGGCAGGAGCGGCAGGTCGGAGTAGAACTGCCGGACCGCCACCCAGGTGAGCAGGGCGACGACCACGAGGATGCCGACCAGCCGGCCGGGGTGTGTGGGCCTCAATCCGGCCTCTGCAGCGTGAGGTCGGAGCGCAGGCGTACGCCCTGCTTGTCGATCCCCTCCAGCAGGTCGCACACTCGGCCGTGGCCGGGCACCGTGCCCTGCGGATCCACATCCGCCCAGGGGGCAAGCACGAACGCGCGCTCGTGGGCGCGCGGATGCGGCAACGTCAGATCGGGGTCGTCGAAGACGAGATCGCCTACGACGATCAGGTCCACGTCGAGCGTGCGCGGTCCCCAGCGCTCCGCGCGCTCGCGCCCGAAGGCGTTTTCCACGCTGAGCGCCCGCTCCAGGAGCGCGTGCGGCTCCAGAATGGTCTCAGCGATCACGACGGCGTTGAGGTAGGGATCCTGGCCAGGAGGGCCGCCGACCGGGTCGGTCTCGTAAACCGGCGACGCCCTGACGAACTCCAGGTCAGGGGCGTCGAACAGGACGTCCACAGCGCCCTGCAAGATCTGGAACCTGTTGCCCAGGTTGCTGCCCAGCGCGAGGACGGCCTTCATGCCCGGCTCCGCTCGATCGTCACGATCACATCGTCGAACGGCAGCGGGATCGGCGCCGCCGGCTTGTGCACGCTGACCTCGACCTTGTGCACCAGCTCGCTGGCCAGGCACACCTCGGCCAGGCGCTGCGCGAGCGTCTCGATCAGCTCGACCGGCTCGCCCTCCACGATCCCGACCAGGGCCTCGGCCAGCTCCCCGTAGTGGACGGTCTTGGTCAGGTCATCACCGGCCGCGGCCGGAGCGGTGTCGAGGAACAGCGTCGCGTCGACCACGAACTCCTGGCCGAGCTCCCGCTCGGCAGCGAGCACGCCGTGCCTCCCCCTGGCCCGCAGGCCTTTGAGAGCGATGCGATCAGCGCTCAAGCTCGCCTTCCTCCTCCTCGTCGTCGTCTCCCTGGAGCACCGGCGAGCCGTGGTGCATCCACAGCCGCCAGCCCTGCGAGGTGCGGACGTAGACGTTGCTGGCCACCACCTTGCCTGCGGCGAAGCTCGACTCGCCCTCATCGCCGGCCGTCAAGATGTTTTCCACACAGGTGAGCACGGCGACGTCGCCCAGCACCGTCGTGTTGACGTCGGTCAGCACGAACTGGATGTAGGTGGTGTTGGCCATGATCAACGCCCACGACCGCAGCACCTCCTGCCGGCCGGCCAGCAGCGTCCAGCCGGGATGCACGCAGCTCACCTGCTCGTCGGCCGTGTCCTCCGCCCAGATGTCGGTCATCTTGTCGAGATCGCCGCTCTCGATCGCGGTGTAGAACTCCTGGTTGACCGTCTCGATCGCGGCCGTGTCCACGCTCATGTGCCTGCTCCCGCTCTCCTCCATGCGGCTGCCACGCGCACGGCGTCGGCGTTGGGGCCGACCTCGTGCACACGGACACACCAGGCGCCTGCGTGCGCGGCCAGCGCGGTCACGGCCAGTGTGGCGTCGTCGCTGCAGCTGAACGGCCGGGGTGTGCCGTCGGGTGCGGCGAGCAGCCGCCCGAGGAACCGTTTGCGTGACGCGCCGATGAGCAGCGGATATCCCAGCTCGGCCAAGTGCGGGATGCCGGCCAGCACCGCCCAATTGTGCTCGGCGTTCTTGGCGAAGCCGAGGCCGGGGTCGAGCACGATCTGCTCATGCGACACCCCCTCAGCCAGCACCAGATCCACCCGCTTGCTCAGCTCCTCGCGCACCTCGGTGACCACGTCCGTGTAGACGGCCCTGGTCTCCATGTCATGACTGTGGCCGCGCCAGTGCATCACCACGTAGGGGACACCGGTCACCGCCACCACGCGCGGCATCTCCGGGTCGGCCAGGCCGCCGCTCACGTCGTTGACGAGCCGCGCGCCCGCCTCGACGGCGGCTTTGGCGACCTCCGCGCGCATCGTGTCGACGCTGACCTGAACACCCTCGGCGGCCAGCGCGCTGATCACCGGGACGACCCTGGCCAGCTCCTCTTCCAGCGACACCCTGGCCGCCCCCGGACGCGTGGACTCACCGCCCACGTCGATGATGTCGGCCCCCTCCTCGACCAGCTCGAAGCCGTGCTGGATGGCGGCCGCCTCGTCGAACCACATCCCGCCGTCGGAGAAGGAGTCGGGGGTCACATTGACCACACCCATGACGAGGCACCGCTCCGCACCATCCGGCGCGTTGATGGGCACGCTAGTCATGGGCCAAGCCTAGGCGTTCCGCCACACCTGCTGACATGGCGGGTCCCCACTTGTGGATAACGATCCTTACCTACCGAGGATGAGCGCCATCGCCTCGGCACGGGTCTTGTCGCTGGTGCGAAAGTCCCCGCGGACCGCCGAGGTGACGGTCCTGGCGCCTGGCTTGCGTACGCCACGCATGGTCATGCACAAATGCTCGGCCTCGACGACCACGATCACCCCGCGCGGCTCCAGGACCCGCATCAGCGCGTCGGCGATCTGGGAGGTCATGCGCTCCTGGACCTGGGGGCGGCGGGCATAGACATCGACCAGCCTGGCGAGCTTGGAAAGACCTGTGACCTGCCCCTTCTCGTTAGGGATATAGCCCACGTGGGCCAACCCGTGGAAGGGCACCAGATGATGTTCGCAGGTCGAATAGACCTCGATGTCCTTCACCAGGATCATCTCGTCGTGATCGACGTCGAACACCTTGGTCAGCACGTCTTCCGGCGTCTGGCCGAGCCCTGAATATTGCTCGGCCATGGCCCGGGCGACCCGGGCAGGCGTCTCGAGGAGGCCGTCGCGGTCGGGATCCTCGCCTATGGCGTAGAGGATCTCGCGGACGGCCTTCTCGATCCTGCCCAGGTCAACATCGTGCTGTGTCACGCAAACATCTTTCCGTGCTGGGTCACAAGGAGTCGCCGGAGGGCAACGCGTCCTGGTGGCCCGCGGTGAGGGAGCCGTTGGCCGACTGCTTCTCCTTCGGGGTCAGGATCGGCGGGCGGTCCGAGGGGAGCCGCTTGCCGTAGCCCGCGTAGGACGGGCGGTGCTCCTTGACGACCACCGGCGAGAAGATCTCTAGCACCATCTCGCGGGAGAGGGTCTCCTTCTCCATGAGCTCGAGCACCAGGTTGTCGAGCACGTCGCGGTATTCGACCAGGATGTCCCACGCCTGGTCGTGTGCCGTCTCGATCATCCGGCGGACTTCCTCGTCGATCGTGGAAGCGATCTTCTCGGAGTAGTCGCGCTCGTGGCCCATCTCGCGGCCCAGGAACACCTCGGCGTTGCCGCTGCCGAACTTGCGGGCGCCGAGCTGCTCGCTCATGCCGTATTCGACCACCATGCGGCGGGCGACGGCCGTGGCCTTCTCGATGTCGTTGGAGGCGCCGGTGGTCGGCTCGTGGAAGACGAGCTCCTCGGCCGCGCGGCCACCGAGCAACATCGCGAGCTGGTCCATCATCTCCGACCTGGTGGCCAGGAACTTGTCCTCCATCGGCAGCGTCATCGTGTAACCGAGGGCGCGGCCGCGGGACAGGATCGTGATCTTGTGGACCGGGTCGGAGTTGGGCAGCGCGTGCGCCACCAGCGCGTGACCGCCCTCGTGGTAGGCGATCATCTTCTTTTCCTTGTCCGACATGACCCGCGACTTGCGCTCGGGCCCTGCCATGACGCGGTCGATCGACTCCTCGAGGACGTCCATCGTGATCAGCTTCTGGTCGGCCCGCGCGGTGAGCAGGGCCGCCTCATTGATCACGTTGGCCAGGTCGGCGCCGGTGAACCCGGGGGTCCGGCGCGCGATGACGTCGAGGTCGACGTTGGGCGCGAACGGCTTGCCGCGGCCGTGGACCTTGAGGATGCCCTTGCGGCCCTCGAGGTCGGGGCGGTCGACGGTGACCTGGCGGTCGAAACGGCCCGGGCGCAGCAGCGCCGGGTCCAGGATGTCAGGCCGGTTGGTCGCGGCGATGAGGATCACGCCACCCTTGACGTCGAAGCCGTCCATCTCGACGAGCAGCTGGTTGAGCGTCTGCTCGCGCTCGTCGTGACCGCCGCCCAGGCCGGCGCCGCGGTGGCGGCCGACGGCGTCGATCTCGTCGATGAAGATGATCGCCGGAGCGTTGGCCTTCGCCTGCTCGAACAGGTCACGCACCCGCGAGGCGCCGACACCGACGAACATCTCGACGAAGTCCGAACCGGAGATCGAGTAGAACGGCACGCCCGCCTCGCCCGCGACGGCGCGGGCCAGCAGGGTCTTGCCGGTGCCGGGCGGGCCGTAGAGCAGCACGCCCTTGGGGATCTTGGCGCCGATCGCCTGGAACTTGGCCGGGGCCTGCAGGAACTCCTTGATCTCCTGGAGCTCCTCGATGGCCTCGTCGGCCCCCGCGACGTCGGCGAACGTGGTCTTGGGGGTGTCTTTGGTGATGAGCTTGGCCTTGGACTTGCCGAAGTTCATCACCCGCGAGCCGCCGCCCTGCATCTGGTTCATGATGAACAGGAACAGCAGCACGATGATGACGATCGGCAAGAAGCTCACCAGGAGGCTCACCAGGATGTTCTCCGAGGGCACCTCGGTGGTGAAGCTCTTGGTCTTGCCCGCCTGGACCTGAGCCTGCAGCTCATCGGTCAGCTTGCTGCCGTAACCCGTCACCCAGTCCGACTGGATCAGCTTCGTCGGCTGATCGCCCGCCCTGACCGTGACCGCGTTGTGCAGCGTCACCTCGATGCGGTTGTCCTTGTCGACAATCTTGGCGTTGCTGACGTTCCCGGCGCGAATCTGCTGGAGAACCAAGGACGTGTCGGCCTGCTTGAAATTACCGCCGCCACTCCACAGCTGGGTGACGAGCAGGAGCAGCACGACGATGCCCAGGATCCACAGCAGTGGCCCACGTGTAAATCGCTTGAGATCCATCCGATGCGGAACCCCTTGCGGGCCCGTCCCTTCCTGACCATGGCCTGGAACCCCGGGCTGGCCCGGGGCCGCGGCATCCGGCACCGCGACTTCTGACTACCCGAAGGGGACACGCGGTCACCCTCCCGGAGTCTGAAGGTACACCGGCAGAGCGCGCGGAGGGACCGCCCGCTACACCGGCCTTGCCCTATCAACGTACGTCACGTTGCGCGATGTTCCCGGCCAAGGCAAGAGGGGCTACTTATAAACGTGCGGCGCGAGCGTCCCGATGAACGGAAGGTTCCGGTATCGCTCCGCGTAGTCGAGGCCATAACCGATGACGAACTCGTTCGGAATGTCGAACCCGACGTATTTCACCTTGATCGGCACCTTCACCGCGTCCGGCTTACGCAGCGCGGTGCAGATCTCCAGGCTCGCCGGGTTGCGGGATTTGAGGTTTTCCAGCAGCCAGTGCAGCGTCAGGCCGGAGTCGATGATGTCCTCCACGATCAGCACGTGGCGGTTCATGATGTCGGTGTCGAGGTCTTTCAGCACGCGTACGACACCGGACGACTTGGTGCCGGCGCCGTATGACGACACCGCCATCCAGTCCATCTGCACCGGCACGTGCAGGGCCCTGGCCAGGTCGGCCATCACCATGACGGCGCCCTTCAACACGCCCACGAGCAGCACGTCCTTGCCCGCGTAGTCCTCGTCGATCCGCCCGGCGAGCTCTATGATCTTGGACTGGAGCTCCTCCTGCGGGATGAGGACCTTCTCCAGGTCATTGCCCATGTCGGCAGCGTCCACCTGTGGTTCCTTACGCGTGGGGACTGATGGCGAGTATCAGGGTGCCATACCGCCGGCTCGCGGACAGACCCCCGGGCAGGTCCGCGGCCTTCTGCCCGCGCCACCGCGTGACCAGCCGATCCACGGCCAGCACATGCGTGGCGGAAAGAGCGCCGGATGGGGCTCCGGCGGCGATGGCCGCGCGCCGCAACACCCTCCGTCTGACGGCGTCGGGCAACTTCTCCAATTCCTTGACGGCGAGCGTGATGGTCCCGTCGATATCGCTAAGAGCGCAATCCTGGTACGCCGATTCGGCCCATCCGTCAAGGGCGTCGGCGTCCTCGCGCGCCATCCGCGCGGTCCTGGCGAGCGCTTCGGCCACCCCGGGGCCCAGTTCCTCCTCCAGAACGGGGAGCACCCTTCTCCTGACGCGGACCCGTGTGTACCGGGGATCCTCATTGTGAGGATCGTCCCAGGGGGTGAGGCCCAGGGCCCGGCAGGCGGCGACGGTGGTGGCCCTGGGGAGGTCGAGGAACGGGCGGCGGTATCGGCCGGCTTGGGCGGCCATGCCGGACAGCGACCGCAATCCGCTGCCCCTGGCCAGTCCCAGGAGCACCGTCTCCGCCTGATCGTCTCTGGTGTGGCCGAGGAGCACGGCCGCGGCCTGGAGCCGGTCGGCCGCCTCGGCGAGCGCCGCGTATCTGGCCTCCCTGGCCGCCGCCTCGGGGCCGCCCTCGGCTCCGACCGTGACGGTGAGCACGTCGGCGGGGTGGAGGTCCAGCCGTGCGGCCTGCTCGACGACCTGCCGCGCCCGCTCGGCGGAACCGGGTTGGAGCTGGTGATCCACGGTCAAGAGGCCGGCCCGCAACCCCATCCGCGGCGCGACGAAGCCCAGGGCCGCGGCCAGCGCCAGGGAGTCGGCGCCGCCACTGCACGCCGCCAGGACCAGGGTTTCGTGCGGGAGATCGGTCAGCGCCTCCCGCACTGCCCTGCGGATGTCGGCTACGGCTGGATGTGGGCCCACGGATGCCATTGTCGCGGGTCGCCAGCCGCGCCGCGGCCCGCCGACGCGCCAACGCCCGTAACGCCGCGGCCCGCCAGCGCGCCACAGCCCATCGGCGGGGCGATGAGCAGGCGCGCGGGCAGGCCCAACCGGCAGGTCAAGGCCGGGAGGCCCGGGTCAGGCGGGGAGGGCTGGGGTGCCGATGACGCGGTTGATCCAGGCGTCCGGGTCGGCGATTTCGGGAGTAGTCGGTAGGGATTCCGGCGACGTCCACACCTTGTTGAAACCGTCCATCCCCACCCGGCCGACGACCGACCGCACGAACGCCGACCCCTCCGCGTACTGCTTCATCTTGACCTCGATCCCCAGCAGTCGCCGCACCGTCTTGTCCAGGCGGGAGCCGCCCTCGCGGCGGTGGGCGAACTTGGCGCGGATGTCGGCCACCGACGGCACCACGGACGGGCCCACGGCGTCCATCACATAGTCGCCGTGCCCTTCCACCAGCGTCATCACGGCGGTCAGGCGGTCGAGGATCTCCTTCTGGCCCGGCGACTGGATGGCGTCGATCAGGTTGCCCTCGCCGCCGCGCACCACGTCGGCCACCGTGTCGGCGGCGTTGCGCAGGCGTTCGAGCAGCGTGGGCAGGTCCAGGTCGGAGGCGAGCAGGAACTCGGTCATCTGCGAGCGCACGTATTCACGCAGCCACGGCACGCCGGTGAACTGCACGCGGTGGGTCTCCTCGTGCAGGCATACCCAGAGGCGGAAGTCGTGCGGGTCGACGCTCATCTCGCGCTCGGCGTGGACGATGTTGGGGGCGACCAGCGTCAGGCGGCCCGTGGGCTCCTGGCCGGTGGGGTCGGGCGGGAGGAACAGCTCATACTGGCCCAGGACCCGCGAGGCGAGGAAGGCCATCACGGCCCCGACCTCGACGCCCGTGATGCGCGAGCCCACCGCGGTGACGATGGCCGGGGGCGGGTTGGAGCTGTTGCCCATGCGCTGCGTCAGGGGCTCGAGCACCACGCGGAAGCCCTCGACGTTCGCCCTGATCCAGCCGGGCCTGTCCACGATGGTCGCGGGCTGCGGCGCGGTCTCCGTATGGATCTTCGTGAACTCGCGCACGTGGCCCTCGGCCTCACGTGAAAGGGTGCGGAGCTCGGTGACGGCCTGCCTGGCCTCCTCCCGGCTCACTAGAGGACCGGGGCGCACCAGGCGCGTGCCGGTCGTGACGGCCAGATCCCAGTCGATCACCTGCATAACGTCCACCGTACGTGGTGCAGACCCAACCTGCGAAGGATCGCAATAAGCACGCGAAGGAGCGTCCCGCTACGAGCGAGCGACGATGGCGGCGAGCCGGTCGAGCACGGGCTCGGCGTTCACCGGCACGCGATCCGCCATGAACGCGAACGTGACCAGCCGCCCGTCCTTGGTCGTGGCCAGTCCCGCCAGCGTGTTGACGTGGTTGAGCGTGCCGGTCTTGGCGCGGACCAGGCCCACCTCGCCCTTGCTGTCGCCGGAGGTGAAGCGGCGGCCGTTGCCGAGCGTGCCGGAGAAGCCCGCGATCGGCATGCCGGAGGCGATGGCGTGCAGGCCGGGGTGGTCCGCGGAGCCGGCCAGGGCGATGAGCTTGGCCAGGGCGCCGGGGCTGATGCGGTTGTGGGTGGACAGGCCGCTGCCATCGGCGAGCGAGACGCCCTTGGTCACGCCGAGCCGCTGGAGCACGGCGGTCACGGCCTTGGCGCCGCCCGCGAACGACGCCTGCTGACCTTCCTTGATCGCGACGTGCCTGGCCAGGGCTTCGGACAGGTCGTTGTCGCTGTGCGTGAGCGCGTGCTCGACCAGGGAGTAAACGGGCGCGGAGTCGACCTTGCCCAGCTCGGCGGCGCCAGAGGGGGCCTTTCCCGGGCGTACGGACTTCGACACGGAGAGGCCCTGCTTGGCGAGGAGCCGGGCGAAGGCCGCGGCGGCGTAGGCCGGCGGGTCGGGGACGCGGGGTGTGTTGTAGCGCGGGTGCCGGCGGCCCTCGTCCATGGCGAGCGCGTAGACCGGCGCCACGTTGCCTTCGGGGATGTAGCCGGGCTTCCAGCCGGAAGCGGTGGAGGGGCCGGTGAACAACGACGTGTCGTAGGTGAGGGTGACCTTCTTGATGTTCTGGGATTTGAGGGTCGCGGCGGTGCGGGCGGCCAGCGTGGCGAGGCTCGCCTGCTTCGGGTACGACGGCTTCGCCGAGGGGCCCGCGAGCAACGGGTCACCGCCGCCGACCAGGACGATCGCGCCTGGCTTGGCGCCCTGGACGACCCTGGTGGACAGGCGGGCATCGGGGCCGAGCGAGGCGAGCGCGGCCACGCACGTGACGATCTTCGTGGTGGAGGCGGGAGTGATGGGCGTGTCGGCGTTGGAGGCGAAGACCTGCTCGCCGGTGGTCGCGTCGAGCACGACGGCGCCGACCCGGTCGCCGAGCGCATCGTCACCCAGGGCGCTGGTGAGCTGCCGCGTCAAAGTACCCTTAGTCGGGAGAGGTCCGTCTCCTGACTTCGCCGAAAGCTGGGCCAGCACAGGTCCCGCGGTGACCACGGAGACGGGCGGAGGAGACCCTTCCTGCGGGGACGCCGTCGGTTCGGTCGGTGAAGTCTGCCTCGTCAGCGCGCCCAGGCTGAAGTCGGTGGTCATCGCGTAAACACCGGTGACGATCGTCAGGGCCTGGAGCACGGCGAGAGTGGCCAGCATCACCCACCGGTCGTGCCGCGCCACGTCGCCTGCCCTCTCTCTTGAGTTCGCCTACGAGACATTAACGCCAGACCGGGGGTACCCGGGTGGCTTGAGCGGAGGAACCGCGGTGGAGTTCGACGTTGTCGTTGAGATTCCCAAGGGGCAACGGAACAAGTACGAAGTGGACCACGAGACCGGGAAGATCAGGCTTGACCGGCTCCTGTTCACCTCCACGCAGTACCCCGCCGACTACGGCTTCATCGAGCACACCCTCGGCGAGGACGGCGACCCGCTCGACGCGCTGGTGCTGCTGCAGGAGCCGACGTTCCCGGGCTGCTACATCACGTGCCGGGCGGTGGGCATGTTCCGGATGACCGACGAGAAGGGCGGCGACGACAAGGTCCTGTGCGTGCCGTCCACCGACCCGCGGATGCATCACATCCAGGACATCCACCACGTGTCGGAGTTCGACCGGCTGGAGATCCAGCACTTCTTCGAGGTCTACAAGGACCTGGAGCCCGGCAAGTCCGTCGAGGGCGCCAACTGGGTGGGCCGCACCGAGGCCGAGGCCGAGATCGAGCGCTCCTTCCAGCGCGCCAAGGACGCCGGCCACCATCACTGATCCTTCAGCGGGGCCTGGTGGCGCCCACGAGGTCCCCGCGCCAGATCGAGGCGACCCGCACCACGTCGCCGGTCTGCGGCGCGTGCACCATCAGGCCGCGGCCCACGTAGATCCCGACGTGGTGGATGGTGGCGGGGTCGCTGGTGTTGTACGCGAAGAACAGCAGGTCCCCGCGGCGCAGCTGGTCCAGCGGCACGTGCGGGCCCGACGTCCACTGGGTGCCGGTCCAGTGGTCGAGCCGCACTCCCGCGCGTTCCCAGGCCCGCATGGTCAGTCCTGAGCAGTCGTAGGTGTCCGGGCCGTCGGCCGCCCACACGTACGGCTTCCCCAACTGGGTGAGCGCCCAGTTGGCCGCCGCGTCGCCGAAGGCCGAGCCGCCGGAGACCAGCTTGGCCGCCTCCCGGCGTCTGGCCAGCAGCTCGGCGTGGGACCGTGCCGCGTCAACCCGCTGTTGCAGGCGGTGCTCACGGGCCTGCAACACCTGCGTCTCGCGCCGCTGACCTGCCACGGCCGCCTCGGCAGCGATCTTCGCCCGCCGAGCGCTCTCGGCGGCGGCCTGCTGCGCTGCCCGGGCGTTCACCGCCTCAGTGCGTAGGATGGCGGCCACCACTTGCGTGTCGCGCAGCCGGGCCAGGATCGCCGCTCGCTCGCCGCTGAGCTGCCCGAGCACGCCTGCCCGGTGCAGACGGCCATCGGCGCCGCCCTGGTCGACGATCATGCCGATGATCGGCGCCAGCGTTGCCCATCCCCCGTACGTCTCCGTCGCGAGCAGCGCGACGTCCTGCCTGGCCCGTTCGACCTCGGCGTCGGCCGTCGCCAGCCGGGCCTGGGCCTGCGAGGCGGCCTGCTCGGCGTTCCGCAGCCGCACCATCTCCCCGTTGTACGCCTCGACCAGCCGCTCCACCTCGGCCGTCAACCGCGCGAGCCGCGACTGCGCCGTGGCCAGCTTCGCGCTCGCCGCCGCCAGGTCGTTCGACCGTTCTCGTACGGCTTCGCGGGCCTTCGCCACGTCACGACCGGATGGCGCGGGCTCGGCATGGACCGGCGGGCAGAGCGCGACGAACAGGCAGCACGCCAGCAGCCCTGCCCGGAACGTGCGCATAGGTCCCCCAGACCACAATGGTTACTCCATGCACACAGTTCCCGCTACGGCGCTCACGTAACGTGACGTCGGCGGAGTGGAGGGGATCCGCTGCTCTTCATGGCGTGCTCTTGGTGATGACCGGGGACGGGGTCAGCCGTTCTCGGCAGGCGTGTGCTCGCCGGCGGGCGTGGGGGTGGTCGTTTCCGCCGGCGTGGTGGTCGGTGTCGCCGTCGGCGTCGGGGCTGAGCTCTGATGCGTCGGCGTGGCGGTCGGGGTCGACGTTGGAGTGTGGGTTGGGCACGAGGTGCGGGTGCAGGGGCGGGGGTTGCCCGGGTGCGGCCGGGGACCGTGCCCGCCGGGGTGGGTGCCGGGCGGCGGGCCTGCCGGCGGTCGCCACGTGGGCGGCCCTCCTGGTTGCTGCTGTGGCGGCTGCCCTGGTTGCTGCTGTGGCGGTGTCCGCACAGGAGGGCCGGCCGACGGCGGCGCGGGCTCGGAGATGGGCGGCGGGCGCCATGAGGTGCCCTGAGGTGACGAGCCGGGCGGCTGGACGGGCTGCGTGGTCGTGGGATTGACCACGGGCTCCACGGTCATCGGCACGTTCTGGGGCTCACTCTGCCGCGGCACCCGGACCTCGGGCGGCTCCCCCGTCGCCGGGGCCGCGGCCGTCGCGCCCCCTGACAGGCCCACGCCGTCCCTGCCCATCACCTGGAAGATCACCGCTATCGCCACCACGGCCGCAACCGCCGCCAGCGCGCTCGCCAGCGCCTGAGGCCACCTTCGAACGCTCTTGGCCGCGTGGAGGGGAAACCCGGCCGCGCCCAGCGCGCCCGTACGCCTGGCGACGTAGCGGCGGTAGGGCAGCAGCTCGGGGTCGACGAAGGAGCTCATCACCCTGATGCGCAACGCATCGGGCAGTGTCGTGCGCGGCAGCAGGTCGAAGACCTTGGTCGCCGAGACCTGCCGGCCGCGGTGCGGCGCGCAGATGTCGCACTGCGAGAGGTGCCTGACCAGGCGCTCGCGCATGCCCGCCGTGAGCTCGCCGGAGAAGCCGGACAGGATGGCGGCCCGCCGCGGGCAGTCGTACGGGCCCTTCCTGGCCAGGATTTCGGCGGTGATGGCGTCACGCAGGTGGTCGCGGGCGGTCGCCATGGCCTCCTCCACCTGGCGTACCGGGACGGCGAGCACCTGGGCCAGCTCGGGGTCGGGCAGCTCGTGCCTGATCGACAGCTCCAGGATCTCCCGGTCGGCGACGGGCAGGCCCTGGACCGCGTTCCACGCCATGACCCGAAGATCGGCGTCGGCGGGGTCGTCCAGCGGGGGCGCCTCGGCCAGTGCCTCGGCGGCGCCCGGCGGCGCGGCCGCGCGGCGGCGCAGGCATTCGCCCCGGGCCAGCGCGTACAGCCAGGCGCGGAGCCGGTCGGGGTCGGTCAGCGCGCTCGCGTGCGCCTCGGCGGCGATCAACGTGTCGCGGAGCGCCACCTGTGCGCTGTCGGCGCTGAGCAGAAGGGACCAGCAGTAGCGGTAGACGTCCTCCGCGTACGCGTCATAGAGCGCGGCGGGGGCGCCGGGATGGCGGGCGCGGAGCGCATCCACCAGGGCGCGGTCGGTCATGTGACCGAATGTAATGGATTCGTAACTAGTAGTTCCACCGATTTGGCACTGCTGGCACATGTGAATTTCGCGTGATTAGCCCATCCGATATTTCGGACTTTATGCGGCAAATCACTGCTTATGGACCGATGCGACTTGCGTGCTCCGGTCCACCTCGAACGGCTCGCTCTTGGGCTTGACCGTATGCACGGGGATGGCCCCGCCGAGCGCCAGATCCTCGTAGGGACGGCCGGTCGAACCCCAGGTCCTGGCCGTGATCTCGGTCCTGGCGACGTCCGCGCGCGGCGGGAGCCCCGAGACGGTGAGGATGAACCTCGGCGGGCTCCCCGCCTTCACGTCGTCCACGAACGTGCTGCCCCCGCCCAGCAGTTTGCCCGTCTTGTCACGCAACAACGCGTTCACGACGAGGCTGCTGGCCGATGCCTGATACGGATTCCCTACATATCCGGTAATAAGGTATGAGCCGTCTTTCTGGCGCAATGTCTGGGCACGGGTGACAGGGAACCGCTGGAAAGCCGAGGCGATGCGCGCCGCCGGTCGCCATTGTGCGGGGCGGTATTGGATGGTCACCTTGGCCGGCTTCTCGGCGGCGCTGGCCTGCCCGGTGAAGGCCAGCGACCCACCCGGTGGCACGGCGTCGAGCGGCTGGTCCAGCCGGACGACCTCGGTGCCCTTGGCGTCCTGCCCGACGATCGTGGCCACGACGTGCTCGCCGAAGTGCCACGGGTTGGCGTTGCTGAGCACGCCGGCCCAGGTGACGGCGTAGCCGTCCGCGGACTTGGCGATGTTCGAGACCTGTTCCTTGAGTGCCAGAGGCTTGAGTTGTTGGACGGGCCGTTCCTCGCTCGAGCACCCTGCGAGGCAGATCGCCCCGAGTGCCCCGAGTGCGAGTACGCTGACGGTTCGACTGTGCGGGATCACTTTGCCGTGATAACCCGAGCATGGGCACGGCTGGCAGAGGACACGCGCCAGCCGTACCAACTCTTTAACGGGGCCGCACGACCCTGGCCTCGTCCCAGATCGGCTCGGCCGACTCGTAGACCGTGCCGTCCGAGCCGAAGATCAGGAAACGGTCGAAGTCGGCGGCGAACCAGCGGTCGTGGGTGACCGCCAGCACCGTGCCGTCGAACGCGTCGAGCCCGGCCTGGAGCGCCTCGGCGCTGGCCAGGTCGAGGTTGTCGGTCGGCTCGTCCAGCAGCAGCAGCGTGGCCCCGGACAGCTCGAGCAGGAGGATCTGCAGCCGCGCCTGCTGCCCGCCGGACAGCGTCTCGAACCGCTGCTCGGCGACCCGGCCGGCCAGCTCGTAGCGGGCCAATGCCTTCATGGCCTCGTTCTTCAGCTTGGCGTGCTCGGCCACGACGATCTCGACCGGCGTGCGGCCGATCAGCTCGGGTCTGGCGTGGGTCTGGGCGAAATGCCCTGGCACCACGCGGGCGCCCAGCCTGCCCGCGCCCTGGTGGTCGACCGGCTCCCCCGCCAGCAGGCGCAGGAAGTGGGACTTGCCCGAGCCGTTGGAGCCGAGCACCGCGACGCGTTCGCCGTACCAGATCTCCAGGTCGAACGGCCGCATCAGGCCGGTGAGCTCCAGCTGCTCGCAGATGACCGCGCGTTTGCCGGTGCGGCCGCCTCTGAGCCGCATCTTGATGTTCTGCTCGCTCGGCGCCACCTCGGGTGGGCCCGCCTCCTCGAACTTCCGCAGCCGGGTCTGGGCGGCGTGGTAGGCGGCGGCCATGCCGTCGTTGTATCTGGCCTTGTTCTTGAGCATGTTGACCAGGGCCTTGAGCTTGGCGTGCTCCTCGTCCCAGCGCCTGCGCAGCTCGTCGAGCCGCTCGTTGCGGGCCTTGCGGGCCTCGGCGTAGGTGGCGAAGCCGCCGCCGTGGACCCAGATGTTTCCGGATTCGACGGTGACGATCCGGTCGGCGGCGTTGGCGAGCAGCTGGCGGTCGTGGCTGACCAGCACCACCGTCTTGGGCGTCTCCCGGAGCTGCTGCTCCAGCCACTCCTTGCCGGGCACGTCGAGGTAGTTGTCGGGCTCGTCGAGCAGCAGGGTCTGGTCGGGGCCGCGGAGCAGCGCCTCGAGGACGAGCCGCTTCTGCTCCCCACCCGACAGCGTCGACACCTCCCGATATTTCACCCTTTCGTACGGCACGCCGAGCGCGGCCACCGTACAGGTGTCCCACAACACCTCGATCTCGTAGCCGCCCGCGTCGGTGTAGTCGGCGATGGCCTGCGCGTAACGCATCTGCGTCTTCTCGTCGTCGCGCTCCATCATCATCAACTCGGCCTCGTCGAGCCGCTCGGCGGCCTTCCGCACCGCGGGCGGCGCGACGCCGAGCAGCAGGTCCCGGAGGCTGCTGCCGTCGCGCACGCTGCCGATGAACTGCCGCATCACGCCCAGCCCGCCGGAGCTCGCGACGCTGCCGTCGACCGGCTGCAGGTCACCGGCGATCAGCCGCAGGAGCGTGGTCTTGCCCGCGCCGTTGGGCCCGACGAGCGCCGCCTTGACACCGTCGCCGATCCGGAAGGAGACGTCGTTGAGCAGAGGCCGACCGTCGGGCAGCACGTATGTCAAATGTCCTACTTCGACGTGGCCCATCCCGGCAGGTTAGCTGCCGCGCTCCGATCCAGGCACCACATTTTTCGACAGGCAGTCCCGCGCGACGCCTAGACACTAAGTGATCTAATGACTAGAACTGTAGGGAATCACCCCTTCCCAAGGAACAAGTGATGACCCGATTCCGCAATGCCCTCGCCCCCCTGGCCATCGCGTTCATCGCTCTCACGACCGTGCCGCAGCACGCGTGGGCCGCCCCTCCCAAACCGGTGCCGAGCGTCGCGCCGCAACAACAACAGCTCACCGCCGCCTCCCCCTGTGCCCCGACCGTCCGGGGCACGACCACGAATGCGCGTTTAACCAGCCTGTTCACCGCCTACGGCAACGACAACAGCCGGCTGGACGACTGGACGGGCGCCGACGGCACCTACTCACTCAGGATGCCGAACGGCAAGGAACTCTGGATCTTCTCCGACACCTTCCTCGGCCAGGTCAACCCCGACGGCTCGCGCCCGCCCGTGGTCGAGGAGGGCGGCACCACGGTCTTCCTGAACAACTCCTTCGCCGTCGAGCGCAACGGCAGGCTGTCCACGATCCACGACGGCACCGCCGCCAAGCCCACCGCCGTGATGCCGCCCCGCGACAAGAACCACTGGTACTGGGCCGGCGACGCGACGCTCGCCGGCGGGGTCGTGGAGGTCACCTACCAGGAGTACGAGCGCTACGGCACCGGCGCGTGGGACTGGCGCTGGCACCGGAACGTGGTCGCCACGTTCGCCCCGGGACGGCTCAACCGGCCGATCAGCGTGCACGACCTGCCGTCCGGGCACGGTGTGGCCTGGGCCTCGGGAATACTCAAGGACGGCGGATACACCTACATCTACGGTGTGGAGGACTTCGGCTCGCCCAAATACATGCACATCGCCCGCGTCAAGGGCCAGAGCCTGCGGGGCGCCTGGGAGTATCTCAAGGCCGACGGCACCTGGTCGCCCAACGAGGCCGACTCGGCGCGGATCATGAGCGGCGTGGCGAACGAATACAGCGTCAGCAAGGTCGGATCCGGATATGTCCTGATCACCCATGACACGACCGAGGTGCTGAGCGCGAACATCGTGGCCTACTCCTCGTGCTCGCCCTTCGGGCCGTTCACCGGCAAGCAGCACGTCTACACGACCCCCGAGACCAGCGGGAACATCTTCACCTACAACGCCCACGCCCATCCCGAGATCGCGGGCGGCGGGCTGGTGGTCTCGTACAACGTCAACAGCTTCGTGAACACCGACCACTACCGCGACGTCTCCATCTACCGGCCGCGCTTTCTGGACGTGACCTTCCAGTGAGGCGCAACTGGGCGGCCCGCCTGCGGCACGTCGTGATCGACGGGCTGCGGGCGGTCGTTCTGGAGAACGAGCGGCTCCGGGTGACCGTCGTGCCGGACAAGGGCGGAGACGTCGTCGAGTTCCTGCACAAACCCACGGACACGGACTTCGTCTGGATCTCCCCGCACGGCCTGCGTCACCCGCGCGACCACCTCCAGGGCGCGGCCGACGACGTCGCCCAGTTCGTGGACCACTACGAGGGCGGCTGGCAGGAGATCTTCCCCAGCGGCGGCGCGCCGAGCGAGTACAAAGGCGCTCGGCTGGCCCAGCACGGCGAGGTCGCCGGCCTGCCGTGGTCCTGCGAGGTCGTGGCGGACTGCGAGGAAGAGGTCGCGATCCGGCTCGGCGTCAGGACCAGGCGGCTGCCGTACCGGATGGAGAAGGTCTTCAGGCTGCGGTCGGGGACGGCCGCGCTGGAGATCGAGGGCATGGCCACGAACGAGTCCCCGGTCACGTTGCACGCCATGTGGGGGCAGCACATCGTCTACGGGCGCCCCTTCCTGCGTCCGGGCGCGAGGATCCGGCTGCCGGAGGGCGTCCAGGTGGTCCCGCACCCGACGGCGATCAACCCGGCCGGCCGCAGAGTCCGCGCGGGCGGGCCGTGGGTGTGGCCGAGGGTGCCCGCCGCCCAAGGGGGCGAGACCGACCTCAGCATGGTGCCGGAGCCGGGGTCGCCGAGCGACATCGTCTACCTGACCGGCTTTGACGAGGGTTGGTACGAAATTTCGGGGGATATCGGTATGCGGGTGGAGTGGGATGCGTCGCTCCTGCCGTACCTGTGGATGTGGCAGGAGCTGGGCGCGTCCACCGGCTACCCCTGGTGGGGCCGGGTGTACACGGTCGGGCTCGAGCCGTTCTCCAGCATGCCGACCGACGGCCTGGCCGCCGCCGTGGCCAACGGCACGGCCCTCGTCCTGGACCCGTACGAGACGAAAGTGCTGAGGATGCGCGCGGAGGTATTGCCGTGAGTGAGCGTAGCGAACGAACAATTAGACGCAGCAGCGAATCGCTCATGCGCCCGACGAAGGAGGGCGCATGAGCGAGCTCAGTGGGAAGGTGGCGCTGGTCACGGGCGGGTCGATGGGCATCGGGCGGGCGGTGGTCGACCGCCTGGCCGATGGCGGGGCGTCCGTGGTGTTCTGCGGGGTGGACAAGGACGCCGCGCTCGACACCGAACACGTCGTCGGCCGGATCGCCGACGTGCGCAGCGCCGGCGAGATGCGCGACCTGGTGGACCTGGCCGTGACCAGGTTCGGCGGCCTCGACATCGTCGTGACCTGCGCCGGCGTGCAACGGTACGGCACCGTCGAGGACACGCCCGAGGACGTCTGGGACGAGGTTCTCGACATCAACCTCAAGGGCGTCTACCTGGCGTGCAAGGCGGCCGTCCCACGGCTGCGCGCCCGCGGCGGCGGCTCGATCGTGCTCATTTCGTCGGTGCAGGCGTTCTCCTCGCAGGCGCGGGTGGCCGCCTACACCGCGAGCAAGGCCGCGCTCAACGGCCTGACCAGGGCCATGGCGCTCGACCACGCCGCCGACGGCATCAGGGTGAACGTGGTGTGCCCGGGCTCGGTCGACACGCCGATGCTGCGCTGGGCGGCGGACCTATGGCGGGGCGAGCTGTCGCAGGAGGAGCAGGTCAGGCAGTGGGGCCGCGCCCATCCGCTGGGCCGCGTGGGCCGGCCCGAGGAAGTGGCGGAGCTGGTGGCGTTCCTGGCCGGCCCGCGCTCCTCCTTCATCACCGGGGCAGAGCACCGCGTGGACGGCGGCCTATTGGCGCAGAACCCGGCGGCGCTCCCCGAATAGACCACTTTCTGAATACGCGAATGGGTCGAGCCCGCCCCACCAATTCCCCCGCTCTTTTGCAAAGCTGGCAACAGTTGCGTCAATAGCAAGAACTCCCAGGTCACCCCCTTGATACGAGTGTGACGGCGTGCCCGGCACGCGACCCACCATGGGCGCGCAGCCGCAATCGGACCAGCGGGTCATAACGTCTCGCATTCGATTCGGCACGCTACGTCACGTAGTCGAAACGACTCACCGATCTAGGAGAGACCTGTGAGGCTATCCAAAAAGGCCGCCGGCTTCGTCGCCGCGGCCGCGATGTTGACCGTGGTCGTCCCCGCCGCCACCGCGGTGGCCAGCCCCCGCTCCACCTGCTACGGCGGTCGCGTCTGCCTGTACGCCGGCTTCGACTACAACCGCGGCCAGGTCGATCACTGGCGCGACTTCGTCAAGGACGACACCAACTTCGCCGACAACAACTGGCTGAATTGGGACTTCAGCAATTCATGGCGCACCATGAACAACGAGGTGAGCTCCGTGCGGAACCGGATCGGCTGCAGCTCCACGCTCTGGCAGCACCCCTACTACACCGGCGCCCACAGCACGTTCACGCACAATTCGAACGATGGGTTCCTGGCGAACAACGCCGTCGGCAACAACAGCGCCAGCTCACTCGACATCTGGTGCGGCTGACCAAGACCGGGAGTGCCGGTTTCCGGGTCTGGCCGCCGGAAACCGGCTGCCGCGAGCTTCTCGTGGGCACGCTACTGCTGATGGGCGTCGCAGGCTGCACCGCCGGCGAACCCAAGCAGCAGGCGTCGGCACCGTCCGCCGCCACTTCGGTGGCGCAGCTGGTGCTGCCGTTCGACGCCTACAAGACCACTCCCGAGCAGCAGGCCATTCTAGGTAACGCGCACAATCTCCTGGTTGTGCGGTGCATGCACAAGAAAGGCGTCACGATCGAGCCGCCCGCCGAGGACCCGGCCGTCATCGCCGCCGTGGAACCCGGCAACTCCCGCCGCTACGGCGTCGTGGACACCGAGGCGGCCCGCCGTTACGGCTACCACCTCGCCCGGCCGCCGTCTCCGGACACGACCCGATCCTGGGCGGGCAAGCTGCCCAAGCCCGCCCGCCACCGCCTGTACGGCACCGCCACGAACCGAGGGTGCCTGGATCGGGCGGCGCTGGTCCTGGAGCGGGGCGCGCAGAAGGCGGACTGGCCGTGGCTGGCCCTGCAGGACTCGCTCACGTTGGAGCAATCCGCCAAAAACCCGTCGGTGACGAGCGCCGTCACGCGCTGGCAGTCGTGCATGAGCCAGGAGGGCCACTCGTACCCGGCTCCCGAGGCGGCCATCGCCGACAGCCGCTGGGACCTGGAGAAACGCACCGTGACCGAGGATGAGAAGCAGACCGCGATCGCCGACACGCAGTGCAAGTGGGCGTCGGGGCTGGTGGCCGCCTGGCACACGGCGGACGCGGCGCTGCAACGGGCCGTCATCAGGGACAACACCGACCGCTTCGCCGCGCTCCGGGCCAACCTTGAGCATCGCCTCAAAAGAGCGTCAAGCGTGCTCGCCGCGCACAAAGGCGGCAAGGTCGGCTGATTGCCGCAGTCTGCTGGGCTCGTGGACGTACATCATGTGCCCGGCCTCGTAGTACTTGACGTCCACGTTGCCCGCCAACTCGGCGGGCACGGGCAGGTGGGCGAGGGTGTGCTCGGCGGCGTGGTACGGCGTCGCCCCGTCGTGGTAGCCGCAGGCCACGTGCACGCGCAGGTGGGGGTTGGCCCGCATGGCCGCGCTCAGCTTGTCGACCACCGTGACGTGCGCATTCTCGAACTCCTTGTACGACCACGGCCGCACGCGCGAGGTGAGCACCTCGTACGGCAGGTCGTTGGCGTACTCCAGCTCCGCGCGGAGGTAGTGGTTGAGCGCGGCGCTGTAGGGCCCCATGATCGCGCTCATGCTGGGGTCGGCGGAGAAGTGCTCGCGGCCCGCGTCGGGATCCCAGCCGGTGAAACGGCCGTCGAGGCGCCCGACGGTCAGGCGGCGCGAGCGCAGCAGCTCGGTGAAGAACCTGATGTGCTCGATCCGCAGGTTCACGCGGTCGACGTAGTCCTCGCTCAGCCCGGTCAGCGCGGCGATCCTGGCGACCGCGGCCGCACGTTCCTCGGGCGTCAGCCGGCTACCGCGGGCCAGCGCCCACAGGTAGTCGCGGTCGGCGAACTCCTCGGCCTCGCGGAGCACGTCTGCCAGCGGCCGGTCGCCATGCAGCCCGTGATAGTGCGCGATGGCCGCATATGTCGGCAGATAGAGGGCGTAGGCGAGATCGTTGCCCTCGTTGAACTCCCCGGTTCCGAAGTCGAGCACCGACGAGATGAGGATCACGCCGTTGAGGTAGAGCCCGTAACGCGACTGCAGGTGATCGGCCAGCCCGGCCGCCCTGACCGTCCCGTACGACTCGCCGGCCAGGAACTTCGGCGACATCCACCGCCCGTTCCTGGTGGTCCACAATCTGATCAGCTCGCCCACCGACTCCAGGTCGCCGGTGAACCCGTGGTACGGCTCGGCCTTCTCGCCTTCGGCGGCCCGCGAGTAGCCGGTGGAGACCGGGTCGATGAAGACCAGGTCGCTCACCCTCAGCAGGCTCTCCTCGTTGTCGGCCAGCCCGTACGGAGGCGGCAGCAGCGCCCCCGCGTCACCCATGACGACCCGGCGCGGGCCGAGCACGCCCAGATGCAACCACACGCTCGACGACCCGGGCCCGCCGTTGAACGCGAACGTGACCGGCCTGGTCAGCGGGTCGGCTCCAGCCAGCGTGTACGCGGTGACGAACATCTCGGCCTTCGGCCGCAGGCCGCCGAACGTACCTTCGCTGAACACCTCCTCGCGCAACACCATGGTTCCGGTGACGGCGGTGTACACCTCGCCCGACGGCAGGGTGTGGGACGTGGTGACGAGGTTGTCGGCCGGAGGAACAGACTGGGTAGCTTCAGACATAGCGCCCAATTATGGGGCGATTTCCAGGGCTACGGTGGGATCGGCGAAACGTTCGTTCGGGACCGTGGCGTACCAGCCGGGCCGCCCAGGGTCGCGATCGTACGGATACCCGCCCTTTTCCTTGTAGAGCTCGGCATAGCGGGCGACCCGGTCCCGGTCCAGCCGCACCCCCAGCCCGGGCGCCGACGGCACGGTGATGGCCCCGTCGACGTAAGCCAGCTTGCCGCCCTCGATCACGTCGTCACGCAACTGGTGATAGTGGGCGTCGGCGGCGTAGGTGAGGTTCGGCAACACGGCCCCGAGGTGCAGCATGGTCGCGAGCTGGATCCCGAGCTCCCCCGACGAGTGCACGGCCACGCCGAGCTGGAACGTCTCGCACACGCCCGCCGCCTTCACACACGGCCTGATCCCGCCCCAGAACGTCGTGTCGAGCAGCACCACATCGGCCGCCCTGCGCAGCACGTTGGAGGCGAGCTGCTCGAAGTTGACGACCACGGTGTTCGTCGCCAGCGGCACCTTGACCTGCTCGCGCACGGCCCTGAGCCCTTCGAGCCCCCAGACCGGGTCCTCCAGGTAGTCGTTGTTCAGGTCCTCGATGGCCCGGCCGAACCGCAGGCCCTCGGCCACCGACAACACGGCGTTCGGGTCGTACCTGAGCCGGTCCCGGGGAAACGCCTCGGCCAGCGCCCGGTAACACTCCAGCTCGTAGTCCGGTGGGAACACGCCGCCCTTGAGCTTGTGCACAGTGAACCCGTGCGCCGCCTTGAGCTGCGCGGTGTGCTCGACGAGCTGCTCGGGCGTGCGGATCTCGCCGTGGCCGGCGGCGGCGTACCGGAAGAACAGATAGGAGGAGAACGGCACCGCGTCGCGGAGGCGGCCACCGAGCAGGTCGCAGGCGGGCACCCCGAGCTGCTGGCCGATGAGGTCGATGCAGGCGAATTCGATGGCGGCCAGCAGTTGCGTGCGGTTGTTGTAGAGCGAGGCCGTGGGGTTGGCGATCTTGAAGCGCAGCGCCTCCAGCTGGAAGGGGTCGTGGTCCTTCAGGTACGGCACCAGCGCGCGGAAGGCGGCCTCGGCGCTCTCCCCGCCGCCGCCCATCTCCCCGAGGCCGACGAGCCCGTTGTCGGCCTCGACCTCGACGATCGTCCGGACGAACCGCCCCCAGTGCGCGCCGTTGCTGTGCCGCAGCGGCGCCTCCAGCGGGACCGCGACCGTCGTGGCCCGGATGTCAACGATCTTCATGAGCGCGTCCTCCAATGACGGCGACCCCGCAGGCGGGCAGCCGTACCTCGACCGGCTCACGACCTGGCATGGTGATGGTCGCCTCGACCGGCTCGGCGGCCAGCGACTGGAGCCTGACACTGTCCTTCCCGATCGAGGTGATGAGCACATCCGGATGGTCCACCGAGGCGTACGTCTCGGTGGCTGCCGGGCTGTCGGTGATCAGCGCGCCGACGAACGGCTCGGTCAGCCCGGCGGCCGCCGCCGCGCCCAGCCGGCGGCCACCGACCCCGACGTCCGTTGTCGCGGACTCGGCGACAGTCAGACTCGTGACGGCGTACCTGAAGGTGGTCTCGCCCTGCTGCTGCGCCGGGAAATTGGTGTCCCAGATGTTGTTGAGCGCCCACGAGTAGACCGTGCCGTCCTCATGATCGAGGGTCGGCGGGAACGGCGCGTACGGCATGTGGATGGTGCCCAGTTGCACCAGCGGCGCCTCCAGCGTGGCCCAGGCGATGGTCAGCTCGGGGTCCTCGAAGGCGATCCAGTGCCTGATCGGCAACATGTACTCGGCCGAGCCCGGCACGCGGGGCACGTCGGGCCCGCCGACGCCGCCGGTCAGCTCCCAGGCGGTGGCCGGTCCGGTCGCGAACGGGAAGGCCAGGAACACCGCCTCCTTGGCCGGGGTGCCCTGCTTGGCGAGCTGGTAGGTGAGGTCCAGCCTGGGCACGCCGTAGTGCAGCTCGATCGTGGTGCGGATCCAGTCCACGCCCTTGCCGTGCAGCTCCACGACCAGCTTCTCGCCGATGGCCGTGCGCTGACACTTGGTGATCGTGGCGTGCCGGCCGATGGCCCGGTCGCCGAGGAGCGTACGATCATGCGCCCCAACATGTCCCGACAAATGGTTGAAATGCGGGGCGGTGGCGTACTGGTCGTACACGTACTGGCCGAACCCGGCGGCGGCGTCCCCGTTGACCAGCTCGCGGCCCGCCCGCTTGTCGAAGATCGAGCTGATGTAGCCTTCGCGCACGTCGTAGGCCACGCGGTAGAACTCGTTCTCGATCGCTGGGCTGTCACCCAGGTCGACCGGCTCGGGGGCTTGGGCCTCGCCGGGAACGACGTCCAGCCGCACGTAGCCGTACCCGGGAACGTCGGGCACGACCGCGTGCACGTGCCGCCCGATCGGCCGGGTCGGCCAGTCATCCGGGTCCACGAACTCCTCGTGATGCGGGACCGTCTCCCCGGTCCGCGCGTCCACCAGCGTGATCGGCACCTCCACGCCCACCACGTCACGCGGCAGGAACGTCCGCACGACGTCGGTCCGCGCCCGGGTCGCAGGATTGAAGACGGCGAAGGAGGCCAGAGGTCCGCCTTCGGTCCCCGCCTCCGACAACGCCGCCGCGAACCGTCTGACGGCCGCGTGCAGCAGGTCGGCCGCGTCATCCTGCGCCTGGTAGGCCCCCGAGGACTTCCGGGTCCACTGCAGACCGCCGGAATCCCCGGCCTCCTCGGCGTCCTCCCACGGGTTGGCCGCGCCCCAGGTGTGCTCGTTGAACAGCGCGACCTTGTCGTAGGCGGCGTCGATCTCCTCGGTGGCATCGGCCCCGGCCAGCGTGTGCAGCGTCTCGGCGACGCGGAGCGCGGACTGGGCGCGGCGGACGTAGCCCAGCGGGCGCGCACCCGAGCCGAGCCCGTCGGCCCACCAGTCGGTCCAGTCGCCCTTGTGCACCGCCAGCCGGTCGAGGTAACGCTCCTCGACGTGCCGGAAGAAGTCGCTGTTGACCGCCGAGCGCAGGCGCGGGTAGGCCCATTCCTCATTCCACCTGCGGGCGATCGACGCCGGCACGATCGACGGTCCCGCGTTGTCGGCGTGCGCGCCCTGCACCCGCAGGTGCAGCATATCCAGCTCGTACGGCTCCCGCGGCGCGTCGGGCCCCTGCCACCCGAACGTGCCGGGCCCGTACGGGTAACCGCGGGTGGCCAGCGCCGACAGATACCGCGGCAGCAGGTCGTCGGCCAGCTCGTAGGAGTCGGTCAGCCCGACCGTGTTGCCCTCCATGTACGCCATCCCGTGCGGCGTGTCGGTGAACCACACGATCAGCTCGTTCCCGCTCGGCGCCCGCCACCGGAACGGCCTGGTCAGCTTGTCGCCGCCGTGCAGGTAAGGCACGGAACGCCCGGCCCAGTTGTGCGCCGCCGCCAGGTAGCGCACCCCGACCTGGCTGAGGGCGTCCACCAGCCCGACGACCGCGCCGGGAACGTCGGTGTGCATGGCGGAGGTGACCGGGAACCCGAACCGCCGGGTGAAGCGGAGCTGCCGGTGCAGCTCCTCGGTCGAGCACGCCTCCGTGTGCAGCTGGAACGGCAGCGCGGTCACCTCGATGATCCCCTCGCGGCCGTATCGCACGAACGACTCGACCATCTCGGCCGGGCGGGCGGCCAGCCACTTCACCGCCGGCATCGACGACTCGACCGTCCACCGGAACTTGGCGTCGTCCGGCCAGGACGCGGTCTCCTCCGCCAGCCTGAGGGCGGCGTCGAGGTAGTCCAGGTGGTGGCGGAGCACGGTGCCCTGCGGGTCGGTGTAGCCGATGTCCAGGTGCGAGTGGTGCACGACGTACACGCTCCACTTACGCTGCGGGGTCACCGTGATCCGGGCGCTGCCGACCACGCCGGCGTCGTCGCGGCTCTCCAGCGTGAGCACGCGCGGCGCGTCCACCTCGGGGACGAGCAACGTCACGTCCCTGCCCGACGCGCTGTCCACCCCCACCAGCACGTGCGTGAGCGGCTCGGTGCTCGACACCCTGACCGCCTGCCGGCCGTCGTGGGTGAACAGCGGCAACACGGCCACCCGTACCTCGAGCCCGCGCACGCTGATGACGGGCGTCGAGGTGTCGTCCCGCAGCGCCTGCCTGATCCCGTCGTAGTCGGGGCTACCCAGGCTCCGCTGGAGCAACCGGCTGGTCATCACACACTCCCTAGAGACAGGCCTCGGGCGAAGAGGCGCTGGGTGGCGAGGAACAACACGACAGTCGGCAGCGAGACCACCAGGCCCGCCGCCAGGCCGACGGGCACCGGGGTGCCGGCGTAGACGTCGGTCATGAGCCCGGCGATGGCGGTCATCACCGGTCGTACGTTCTCCGTCTGGCTCAGGGTGAGGCCGAAGACGAGGTCGTTCCAGATGAAGGTGAACTCGAGGATGAACACGGCCATCAGCGCGCTCAGCGACATCGGCAGGTAAATGCGCCAGAAGATGCGCCAGGTCGAGGCGCCGTCCATGCGGGCCGCCTCGAAGATCGAGAACGCGATGCCGGAGTAGAAGTTCCGCAGCACGAACGCGCCCAGCGGCACGTTGATCGCCGTGTAGATGAGGATCAGGCCGAGGTGGGTGTCGTACAGGCCGGCGTCGCTGTAGCTGACGAACAGCGGCACGAGCAACATCTGCGAGGGGAAGACGGTGCCACCGAAGATCAGCAGGAACCACCAGAACCCATGGCGCAGCCTCAGCACCACGATGGTGTACCCGGCGAGCGCCCCGATGATCACGCCGAGCAGCGGCGAGACGATGCTGTAGAGCGCGGTGCTGGCCAGGCTTCCGCCCAGGTTGGCGCCCTCGATGGCGTGGCCGAAGTTCTCCAGCAGCGAGAAGTCGCCGGAGGGCACCCAGGCGCGGGCGGGATCGTACGACGTCGCCGGCCGCGAGGCGTTGACCAGCAGCAGATACGTCGGCCCGAGCCAGATCAGCCCGAGCACGATCAGCACGGCCCTGCGGATCATCGGACCTGCCTCCTCAGGTAGAGGTAGGACGCAAGCCCCGTGACCACGGTGAGCAGCACCGCCACGGCCGAGCCATAGCCATATTCGCTGGCCACGAACGTCTCCTTGTACATGGTGACCGCCAGCGTCTCGGAGTTGCGCCCCGGGCCGCCCTGCGTCAGCACCCACACGATGTCGAACGTCTTCAGGCTGGCCACCAGCGCCAGCCCGACCACGACCGCCGTCAGCGGCCTCATCAGCGGCCAGATCACGTGCCTGAACAGCCGCCACCCCGACGCCCCGTCCAGCCGCGCCGCCTCGATCGGCTCCTTGGGGATGGACTGCAGCCCCACGACGAACAACAACGTGTTGACGCCCAGCTGCTGCCAGGTCCACACCAGCAGCATGGCGAGGGTGTTGTGCGGCGCTTCCTGCAAGAACGCGGTGTCCACACCGAGCAGCAGGTTGGCGATCCCATCGTGCGACAGGATCGGGCTCCACACCATGGCCAGGCCCGCGCCGCTCAGCGCGTACGGCAACATGAACGGCACGCGGTACCACGCGCCGCCCTTGATGTCGTACGACAGGACCGCGACCAGCAGCCCCAGCCCGACCGGCAGCACCATCGTGCCGGCCACCCAGATGAGCGTGTTGCGGGTCGAGGTCAGCAGCGCCGGGTCCTCGAGCAACTTGCCGAAGTTGGCGAGGCCGGTCCAGGCGGGCGGCTCCAGCCCGTCGTAGCGGGTGAGGCTCAGGTAGGCGGTCCACACGAACGGCGCGTAGAGCAGCACCGCGACCAGAATGGCCGCCGGCGCCACATACCCGTGCCGTAACCGCCCGAGCATAGGGGCACGGGTGCTCACTGATGCGTGCTCCAGTACTCGTCGGCGCTCTTCTGGATGGTGTCCAGCACTTCCTTGTAGGTGCCCGGCTCGGTGACGAACTTGCTGAAACCGTCCAGCGCGGCTGTCAGGATGGGTGGCGGGGTGGCCTCGAAGTAGCGGTTGACCAGCCGGTACTTGCCGCTGCCTGCGTCCTTGGTGACGGCGCCGAGCGCCTCGTCCTTGATGGTGACCTTGGGATTGGCGCTCACGTCACCCCGGCTGGTGGCCCACTTCTCCTGGGCTTCGGCGGTCGTCCACCACTTGAGGTACTTCATGCTCGCGTCGGGGTCGGCGGCCTTGGCCAGCGAGCAGAGCGGGCCACTCTCGAAGATCATCGAGGTCTTCGGGAGGGAGGCGTTGACGTTGGGGATGGCGAAGAAGCCGTAGTCGGTGCCCGGCTTCATGTCGCGCTGGGTCATGCTCGTGTTGAACCAGGTCCCGAAGGACACCATCGCGGCCTTGCCGTTCTTGAGCACATCGCCGGGGTCCGTTTTATCGCCCGGATTGATGAAATATCCGGCGTCAATGAGCTGCTTCCACCGCTCCATCACCTGGACCACGCCCGGGTCGGTGTACTTGGCCTTGCCGGTGGACAGGCGGTCGTACAGGTCCGGGTCGGTGCCGGCCATGAGCTGCTCGAACCAGACGAACGAGAACAACACGCTGGTGTGGTAGAACGCCTTGACCCCGTTCTGCTTCAGGGTGTCCGCGGTCTTGATGAGGTCGTCCCACGTCTGCGGGGGCTGCAGATCGTACTTGTCGAAGATCTTCTTGTTGTAGAACATGCCCCAGTAGGCGACGTTCATCGGCACGCAGTACTGCTTGCCGCCGATCGTGTAGTAAGGGGCGAGGTCCTGCGACAGGTCGCCGGCCTTGATCGCCTCCCGCCAGACGGCCGTGGTGTCGGCCACCTGCTTCTGCTTGACGATCTCCTCCAGCATCCCCCCGGTCTGCCAGGTGAACAGATCGGGCTTGACGTTCGTGCGGAACGACGCCTTGATGAACGCCTGGTACTGCGCCGAGTCCGTGTATCCCGTCGGCTTCATGCCCAGGCCGATGCTCTGCTTGGACAGCGCGCCCATCCCGTCGAAGTACTTCGTCCAGGCGCCTTTGTCGTTGTACAGCGTTAATTCGGTCTTCTTCTGCGGCGCCGCGGCATTGCCGCCGCCGCACGCGGTCAGGACGAGCGCCGCCACGCCGAGCGTGGCCATGCGTGACCGGTACATGGGCCGGCCTCCTTGGTTCTCTACTTGGGGGGTTGCAACCGGTGCTCTATAACGGTCTTCACGTCCACCAGGTGGGCCCGCATCCGCTCTTCGGCCGCGGCCGCGTCGCGTGCTTCGATGGCCTCCAGGATCGCCAGGTGCTCCTCGTAGTCGCGGCGCCGGTCGTCGAAGATCTGCAGGATCTCCCGCTGCTCAGGCCCGTGGACGGTGAGCAGCGAGTCGACGACCTCGTGCAGCACGCTGTTGCCCGCCAGCCGTGCGGTCGCCCGGTGGAAGGTCATGTTCGCGTCGTGCAGCTCGGCGTCCTCGCCGCGCAGGTGCCTGCCTGCCTCATCGAGCGCCTGCTTGAGTGCGGCCAGCTCCTCGCGACCCGCGTGCTCGGCGGCCAGCGCCGCCAGCGGCGGCTCGATCAGGATGCGCGCGCCCAGCAGCTCCAGCAGCCGAGCGGCGTGGAGCTCGCGCATGTTGGGATTGGGCAGAACCAGCCGCTCGATGTCGGCTCCGACGTAGATGCCGGAGCCGTGCCGCATCTCGATGGCCCCGGTGGCCTCGAGCCTGCGCAGCGCCTCGCGCAACGTCGGGGTGGTGACGGCGAAGCGCTGCGAGAGCTCCCTGGTCGAGGGCAGCCTGTCCCCTGGCCGGTGCCCTCCGGTACGGATGAGCTCCAGCATGCGCTCGGTCAGAGCGTCGGAAAGCGTGGGACGCGTCACCTCGGACATATCAAGTGATCTAATCACTTAATGCCATTGGCGTCTATGGGTCGCCGCCTCGCTCCGCCACGCGTCAGCGCTTGAGCCACTCCGCCATCATGTCGATCTGGCCTTTCCTGGAGGCCTGCACCTGCTTCGCCCATTCCTTGACCGCCGGGTTGGCCCCGTTGTAGACCTCCATGCCCGCCATCTGCACGGCGTCGTCCTGGTGGGCGATCAGCAGATTGAGCAGGTCCCGCTCAAAGGACTTGGACGTCTTCAGCGCCCGGATCTCCCTGACGTCCGTCTCCGGCATGCCGCCGTGGCGCTCGTGCCCGGTCGACGGAGCGGTGAGGGGCTGATCCCAGGAGTGCAGCCAACGCAACATCATCTCGACCTCGTTCTGCTGCGTGCTCTCAATGGCCGCGGTGAGCGTCTTGATCTCTTGCTTGGCGGCACGTGCGGTGCCCACCTTCGCGATCTCGATGCCCTGCCGGTGATGTTGCACCATCATCTGCACGAACATCACATCGTCGGCATTGACCGGGGCCTCGGCGGGTTCGGACGTCCCACAACCGGTGATGATCAGCAGGAGCCCCGACAGGACCGCCATCGCGACAACCTTCGCCCGCACCCACCTCACCTCATTTATTAATAGGAAACCTTCCTAAGTGATTTCCTTGCTGGGCGCAAGCCGCGAGCCCTCCCCGATTGACATCAACTTAACTCGAGGTTGCACCGTATACCCATGGGAACCTTCGAGATCGGCGTCATTCTGCCGGGAATCGCCGTACAGCAGCGCGACCACATCGACCTGCGTGAGGCGGCCAGACACGCCGAGGACGCCGGACTGGACGGCGTGTGGCACGGCGACCACCTGGCCATCGGCGCCCCGACCTTGGATGCCCCGATCGCACTGGCCACCGCCGCTGCCGCCACCACCCGGATCAGGATCGGCACCAGCGTGTTCATCCCCGCCCTCCGCCCCATCGCCTGGGCGGCCAAACAGATCGCAACCCTGCAGCACGTTTCCGGCAACCGCCTCATCCTCGGCATCGGCTCCGGCGGCGGCCCCGCCCAGTGGGCCGCGGCCGGCGTGCCCTACACCGAACGCGGCCGCCGCACCGACACCGCGTTGACCCTGCTCCCCCGGCTCCTGGCCGGCGAGCGGACCCAGCTCCACGACGAACCCGGCGAGCCCTCCGTCGAGCTGGCCCCGCCCGCGCCCATGCCGCCCGTCTGGATCGGCAACGCCTCCGCCGCAGCCATCCGCCGCGCGGCCCGTCTCGGCGACGGCTGGTTCCCCTCCCTGATCTCCCCTCGGGAGGTCGCCGAAGGCAGGAAGAAACTCTTCGAGCTGGCCGCCGAACACGACCGCCCCACACCCGTCATCGCCATCGGCGCCACGTCGGCCCTCGGCACCGGCACGCCTTCCCGCCAGGAGATAGCCTCCGGAATCAGCTCCGCCTACGGCCGCCCCCTGGACGACGTCATCGACATCCCCCTCACCGGCCACCCGAAGGAGGCCGCCGAGAAACTGTCCGCCTACCGCGACGCCGGGGCCGCCCACGCGATCGTCGGAATCGCCGGCGGCGACTGGCGAACCCAGGTAGACCTACTGGCCGAGGTCCGCAACCTCCTGCGCTAGAAGGCTTAGCCGCCCGGAGGCGGTCATGGTGAGCCGGAGTTTGTTCGAATGAGCTCGAACGGGCTGGTTTAGGCGGGGTTTAGGCGGCGAGGCCTGCCTGTTGGGCGAGGTCGTCGATCGCG